>CAZWQH010000171.1:0-4638 GCA_964635815.1 uncultured Sandaracinaceae bacterium | reverse complement strand
TGCCATCTCACGAAGCATGATGATCACTTCGTCGCTCTGGTAGTTCGCGAAAGTACCGACGACCCAGACGAACAGCGGTGAACGGCGGCCTGGCGCGACGGGAGCAAATCCTGTCCACGGCTTTCGCTCATCCACGCATTCGCCGAAATGCGCTCGCGTGCGGGCAGTCCCGTTGATCGCGGCGACGTCGAACAAAGTCGCCGTAGCGTCCGCGCGGACGTCTAGCTCCCGGGTCGCGGTATCTGTAAGTGGAAGCGATGCGTCGAACGTCGTGGATCCGCCTTGTGGGCTCGCTCGATCCGCGAGCGCGGCTACGTCGGCCGCGGTGCCTGCGTCGGCAGCGGTAGACGTGTCCAACGCTGCATCCCGGCTGGACAGACCCTCGGTCGAGCAACCAACGATGCAGAGCGTCGCGACCGTTGCGATGAAGTGCAAGCGCATGGCCAATCTTCCTACGTCTCTCGCGCAATGCACGTCGACTGCCGAAACAGTCTCGAAGGCGAGACGGGTGTGAAAAAGCAAGGCTCGAAGCAAGGTCGGTGGCAAATGCACAAAACGCGGCGGTGAGTTGTGTCGTACCGACACTGGAGACTCGCAGGCATGCGTCGTGTCGCCGAGACAGTCGGGTTCGTTCACGACCTGATCGCGGCTGGCGGCGCGTTCGCTCTTCGTCCTGTGGGAACCGATTGCATCCTCCAAGATCGTACGTGCACAGTGGCGTTGCGATCGCATCGCTGTTGCTTGGGGCCGTCGAGATTTCACCGGTTCGGTGGGCGCGATGCGCGGCGTCTCCAGAGCTTTCTAGTTCTCCTCGGTCGCTTCGATTGCGCTGGAGGACAAACATTCTAGAGTCGGTGCGTGAACCGCACTCGCTCGATCCTGTTCGCTCTCAGTGCATTGCTTTCAAACGCGTGTGTTCCCGCCGCGGCTCCGACCGGCGACGCGGGCGCAGATTCGAGCGTCGGCGCGAGCGACGCGTGGGTCCCAGACGCGGGCGCGCAGAGCGCCGCAGATTCCGCTGTACCGGCAGACGGGCCCCGTCTGTCTTCAGATGTCTTCCTACCCGTCAGCCGATGCACTTCGACCCCGATGCTCCCCTTCGGTACGTGGCTTAGGAACATTCCCGTGGCTACGGCGGGTACGCTGCGCGGCTGTGATGACTCGAGCGATGGTCATCTGTTTCCGATCGATCCAGGGAACGCGACCGAGATTCATGTGCAAATGACCGTGCGCGGTTTCATTCCAGTTGTGGGAGTTCGCACCGAGATCGCTACGGCCTGCGAGAGCGAGTGCGACGATGACGCCCGCCCTCTCAGAGCGGTGAGTACCTACGAGACCACGTTGCATCTCTCCACGACGGGTCCGCAGCTTTTCGTCGTCGGTGCGCGAGAGACGCCGGAAGCGGGCGCGACGTTCGATGTGAAGGTCGAGCTGTAGAACGAGTCAGTCGACGCGCCATCGCTCCTGCGCAGATACGAGCGCGTCCAAGTTTTCGTAGATCTCGAACGACGGATGGCCCGGCAGGTCTGGATGCGCGCCGTACGTGAGATGCACCTCGACGAGACGGAGCTGGTCGTGGATGCGCATCACGAAAAGCGTGTCATCTGTTCCGCCTTTCCCGAGGACGCGTGCAGGACAGCCGAACAGCGGGTGACTGGGTGCCAGCTCGGCGCGAAGCTCGGCTTCTAGTCTGTGGGCTTCCTCGTCGTCTTCGATCGGTGGAAAGAAGTCTCGGACCACCGGGTGATCGGGATACGCGTACTCGGCGAGGAGGTCGTTCGCACTCGTAGTCAAACGCTCTTCTCTACTTCCCTGTCGGGCGTTCGTCCGTGAGTCCGTTCACTATGCTGTCGAAGTCGCGGAGCGATTCCCGACGTTCGCTCGCGTCGTGCCATTTTTTTATAGCGCGGCGGTAGCTGGCGATGCGCTTGTCTTTGTCTCGACGATTTTGCGTGATTGCGAGCGCGGCGGCGACCTTGGCCCACGTTGGCTCTATCCCAAACCAAAGGTTTGAGGGGTCGCGGTCAGGCGGCGAGTCGTAAAGCTTGTCCACGGCATCCAGGGTCCGCACCCGCCCAAGGAACGCCCATGCGAGCTTGAGGTCACGTTTCAGATCCACTTGCGCGCGGTCCAAGCAATGCCGATGGCAGACCGCGTACTCTTCGTCGGGCGTCTTGTCGCTTCCCGCCAGCGCGTTGGTCAGCGAGGTATTCACGAGCGAGACTTGCTCATCGCCTTTCAGCAACGTTGCGATTCGCGCGCCGAGCTCCGCGTGATGGACGGTCACGTACAGCGCCACGTGCCCAGAGCGCTTCGATTGCAACCAAACGGACTGCGTGATTCCCTTGCCGCAGTCTCGCGAGAACTGAACCAATGCGTGATTTGTCTTTCGCTTCGGTGGCGTGAACCCTTCCGCGGCGACCAACGGCTCGAGAAATAGGGCGAGCTCTTTGACCGCCGCGCGGAGCGGGATCTTGGGGGATGTATCGACAGGCTTCTTCGTCGTCTTCTTCACTTTGGGAATCCTATTGCCTCGCGCAGCATCATGCCTGCTGCTTCTTCCAACGTGCTGAACCAATTCGAATCCATACCGTACGAGGAACGAAGGCGCTGAATCCTGGGATGGGCGAAGGCGCTGAAACCTGTCCCATCTTTCTTGGGTGAGCCTGCCGCTTGCCGGCTGCGCGCCTGGCGCAGCAAGGCCGGTGCCGTATAGATCGAGCGAAACGAGCATGGGAAAGAAGGAACGGAAGGCAGCGTTCGTAGCGCTGGAGAATCGAGTGCAAGAGAGCGTTGCGCCTGCACTAGGGCTGATCGAACGAGCGTTCGATGGCGTTCCTCCACCCGATCATGAACATCGCACACTGCATCAAGCCGAGGCCTGGGACTCGTACAAGACCATCGACCAGCGCCGGGACCACAAGGGACGCTGGCAGGAGCTGCCGGAGTCGCACATCCGCGAATGCACGCAGGCGCTCCCGCACCTCGATGAGCAAGGCGTGCTGTATTACTTGCCGCCGCTCATGTCGCACTTCATCAAGACCCCGCGAGCGAGGGAGCTACAGAGCTACGAGAGCCTGCTCTCGATGCTACGGCCGGGCACCGGCGACTTGAAGCTCTACCAGCAACGTCGGCTCTCTCTGCTCACGCTCGTGCAGCGCGAAGCCATCGTCGCGTACCTCGAGCGCATCGGTGCGCCCGAAGAGGACCTGCTGCCGTGGCGTCGAGTGCTGGGGGTTGGTGACGATGCGGACTGGTTTCGCAAGTTCTACTAATGCCTCGTCGTCAACCACCTGCTGACTCGTGTGGATGCCCTCGTGAACGCCTGCTCCGAGCATTGCCCGGTCGCACGCGTGGATGATCGGCAGCGTAGGACAGGCAAGAAGGACAACTGGAACGCCTGCCTGATTCGGCTCGATTTGAAGACTTCGGAATCGAGCTCGAGTTCAAGAAGCGAATGCCGGTTGGGTGGAAAGTATCGTTTGCGAACAGCGCTGCGATGGCTGCGGCCCTTCGGCCGAGAGTCTTTCACCTCGGTCGCGCGACCGCGCTTACCCGTCTGCGCGCACCCGATATGCGAGGTACGGCCACCCACCGCCCGCGACTCGCTTCGTGGCTTTCTTGAGGAAGAGGTGAATTGTCATCGGGTCCGCCTTGCTCGGTGTCCAAAGCGCAGTGACCGTGTGGTAGCCGCCCGCTTTGAGGCGCGACTCGACCGACGGCGAGTACAGCATGAGGCCCAGGCCGTATGCGTGAAGCTCGACGGTTCCGACCAGAGGCACGGAAGGAGGTTACACGAACGGCGCGGAACGGTACCCCCCGGATCTGGCAAGTTCCCTCCACCACGCTATTCACGGTGATGGCGTCAGCTCGCAAGCCCTCTCGTAGTCCGAGAAAGACTGGAGTCGCATTCGATGCACTGATTGCTCGAATCGCGGATCCCGAAACAGCTTTCGATGCGATGCGGGAGGCCGAACGTTTGCATGACGCTGAGCAAGCGCCGGAGTTGATTCGGCGCTCTCGAGAATCGCCCGGGTGGAAAGAGCGGGACGCCATCTACTTCGTGCTCGGCTGCCTCGGAAAGAACACCGAATCTGCGGCGATCAGTCGTGCGCTCACGGAGGCGCTCGAGACCGAGAAGAACGCGATCGTGCGTGACGGTCTGCTTGATGCGATCGAGAAACAGAGTCGTGTGATCTGCTCGAAGAAGCTTGTGACGCTGGCGCAGTCCGGAAATCAGAGCGCGATTGGGGCCATCGCCCGTTGTCCGCGATCGCAGGCGAGTCGCGTCCTCCTTGCTCTCGTAAGCGGCGTCCGTGAACCGTACGCACTATGCGAAGTGCTCAACGCACTGCTCGTGATCCGGGAAAAGCGAGCGCTTCTCCGCATCGTCGAGCTTGCGAGAGGGAGTGGCAGAGGCGCGGGGGCCGTCTCCGTGCGAGAGACAGCGCTCGCCGTGCTCGTCGAGCTGGGCAATCACTCGCACCGCGCTGTGTTTCTCGAGGCGGCGGATTCGCGCGACGAGAATATTCGTCGCCTGGGTACGATTGGCGCGCGCCGTCACCACCTCGCGAGGAAATCGACTAAAGTCGATTAGCGATCGCCCCGCGGATCAGCTCGACGTCCACGAACGGAAGC
>CAZWQH010000170.1:0-9657 GCA_964635815.1 uncultured Sandaracinaceae bacterium | reverse complement strand
CATGAGGTGCTTGTCCTTGGGGAGCGCGCCCATTCCCCGGACGGCGTTGTCGGCGAAGTCCTCCTCCACATTGGCAAAGCCGGTGACCGTCTTGCCCTTCGCGAGCAGCTCGCCGCTCGACAGCTTCGCGTAACGCAGCAGCGCCACGCCGTGGCAGAGCGCGGACGCGAGCTTCCCCGCCTCGTAGAATTCGACGAACTTTTTGTGAAGGTCGGTCGCCTTGTCGAAGCTGAACATCGGCGCCTGACCACCAGCGACGATAATGGCGTCGAAGCGCGCGACGTTGATCTCGGAGACGGGCTTCGTCTTCTCGACCAACGCGGCGAGGCTCGGCGTGTTGATGAACCCCATGCTGATCAGGTCGGATGCGGAGTAGCCGCTCGCGTCTCGCGGATCGCTCATGCCGTCCGCCTCGCACTTGCCACCTGCTGGGCTGAAGACCTCGACCTCGTAGCCCGCCTCGTGGAACGCGTAGTACGGGTGCGTCAGCTCCGACCACCAAAAGCCGACCGGCCAACCGGTAGTCGTGGAAGTCGTCGGGTTCGCGATGACGATCGCGACGCGCTTGGGCTTGCTCTTGTTCGAGGGGTTGGGGTTTCTGAGGCTCATGTCGTCGTTCCTTGTCGAGGACGGGGTGTCCTTGCGGAACGAATATCGAGCCTGTCACCTATGCGGACAACGAGAGAGAACTGAAGTCATAGTTGCAAGCGTTGCAACTATGGAACTCGGCGCCTCCGCTTGCGCGTCTGGCCGGAGGTGGGGTCCGTCGCGTCGAGGCGGGTGCGTGGCCCCTCGTGACGGTCGCCGGCAGCCTCTGCCGCCGCGCGCAGGAAGACCTCGCGGAGGAATCGGTGTGCTTGGTCCCCGTCCATGCGGGGATGCCACACGAGGCTGAGGGCGTAGGGTCTGAGCTTTACGGGCACCTCCAGAAGAGTGAGCGAGAGCGAATCCGCAAAGCGCCTCGCGATGCGCTCCGAGATGGTGAGCACGTAGTCCGTCTCGGCAGCGAGCTGCAGCGCAGTGACGAAGTACGGAACGGCGCGAGCGACGGTGCGAGACAGGCCGCGCCCGCGGAGCACGTCGTCGATGTAACCGCCCGGCTTGCCCCGCGGAGCGACCTGGATATGCGGGATGCTCACGAACTGCTCGAGCGTGAAGCGCTTCTTCGTTGCCGGGTGCTCGCGCCGCATAACGCACACGAAGCGATCGGTGAGCAGCTGGCGATTCCTCATCTCCTGCGGCAGCTCTCCATAGATGCCAACGGCGAGGTCTGAGCCCTGGTCGCGAAGGAGCGCAGGGTCGTCCGGCGTGTTGGGGACGAAGCGCACGCAGACCTTCGGCGCTTCTTCCCGCAGGAGCCGGTCGACCGCGGTGCCAAGGACCGTGAGCACGTAGTCCGTCGCGTGCACCACGAAGGTCCGCGACAGCTCACTTGCGACGAAGGGGCGCTCCGGCTCGAGCGTGCGGCGCGCCTCCGTCACGACACCGTGGACCTGCGGCTTGAGCGCGAGCGCGCGTGGCGTGAGCAGCATGCCTCGCCCCGACCGCACGAGAATGGGGTCGGAGAACCGCTCGCGGATCCGTGCGAGCGCGTGGCTCATCGCCGGGGTCGAGAGCCCAACCCGACGGGCGGCGCCCGTTACGCTGCCCTCCTGGAGAAGAGCGTCGAGGCTGACGAGCAGGCCGAGGTCTGAGGATTCCATCCCGTGCAACTATGATGTCCCATGGTTTCCATGGTCAAGATGGTCGAAAAGCTCGATTCTCCGGCATGACCTCCTCATCCCGAATGGCCTGGCGGGCAGCGTTCATGCTTGCGCTGCCTCGAGATCGCGGCGTCCGGGTTCGACGGTCCTCGCGGTGGCGCAAATCATCGCCGTTCTCGAGTTCTGGAGTCGACCTTGAGGTGCAACCAGTGCCACTTGACGCGGTACGCGTGCTCCGGTTGCCACGGGTACACTGGGGCAACATCCATACAGAACACGAGGGAGATTGGATCCGCAACTTCGACAACTGCGTCTCATGCGACCGAAGCGCTAACGACGAGGGCGGAGAACGTGGTAGAGGGCGCGCGAGTGACGAGGATGACTGATGGGCCCAATCGGCTTCCTGCTCTCGGTCCACGCGACCCGGCGACCGTGAAGGGCTTGCGGGGCACGATCGTTCGTGTGGGACGCAATGAGTTTGGGACCCTTCTCTCGGTATTGGTGCTGGCAAGCGGACTCTGGGTGTTCATCGAAGTCGCGGACGAGGTTGTGGAGGGCGAGACGCGCGCGCTCGATCGATCGGTACTGGTCGCACTGCGAAACCCGAGCAACCTCGCCGACCCGCTCGGTCCGCCGTGGCTCGAAGAGATGGGGCGCGACTTGACCGCATTGGGCGGGACCGCGTTGTTGAGCCTCTTCTCGCTCGCGGTCATTGCTCATCTGTGGCTGCGCCAGAAGCCTAGATCGGCAGCGTTCGTCGGCGTCTCGGTCACGGGGGCGTTGGCGCTTTCGTTGGCGCTAAAGCAGTTGTTCGCGAGACCGCGTCCAGACCTCGTACCTCGGCTCTCGTACGTGATGACGAGCAGCTTCCCGAGCGGGCACTCGATGCTCTCTGCAGCTGTGTACCTTACGCTGGGAGCCCTGCTCGCACGCTTCGAGAGCAACCTGTTGCTCAAGGCTCACGTGCTGGGGTGGGCGCTCCTGTTCACCGTGCTGGTCGGCGTGAGCCGAGTCTACATGGGTGTGCACTGGCCTACGGATGTTCTGGCCGGGTGGGCAGCTGGCGCTGCCTGGGCGTCGTTGTGCTGGCTCGTCGCCCGCGCCCTGCAGCGGCGTGGCAGCGTGGAGCTCGACCGCAATGACGAGCGATCAGACTGAGCCCGGATCGAGTCCGACCGCCTAGAGCGACGTGTTCGTCGTCGAGGCGAGCAGCTCGGCTCGAAGACTGCACGAGACGTGGCCGTACATGAACCTCCATGTGCGCTCGCAGCGACCGCTACCTAATCCGGAAGACTCGCGAGGGCGAGAAGGGCCTCCTCGAGCGCGACAACTCAGCGACGCACACACGGTCGGGGAGCCGCGCGCAGAAGCACGACTTCCTCGCCGGCCCGGGTCTGCGCACCAGGTCAGGCCCGGAGGTGGCCCCGTCGATCCGACGCGGACCCACCGCGGCGCCAGCGGTCCGATTTCAGAAGGGCGGAGTCAGAGGCGCAACCGTGGTGACCGCCGCGCCGCGGAACGAGACGCTCAGCCCGGGTATGGTGAGCGGAACCGACGTTGCGACTCCGGTGCGCGTGTCGATCGACAAGAGCAATCCACCGAACGTCATCGCGTAGATGCGGCCGCCCCAGAAACCGAGGCCCATGCCGAGGTTGTCCTCGGGCCCCCCGATGATGGGGACGGTGCGCATGACCGAGCCCGTCGCCGGGTCGAAGTCGACGAGCTCAGCTCCGGAGGTGATGATCCAGGTACCGCCCCCCACGATGGATACGAAGTCACCGCCCCGCGTATCGGTTCGAACCGGGACCATTCCGATCGCCACCGCGACAGCCGTGGTGGGGTCGATGCGGAAGTAGTTCCCGCGAATGCCCATCCCGACCAGCACCTCGCGCGACGGATCGAGGATCCCCACGGGCACGAATGCGAGCCCCTGCACTTCTGTGGGGCTGCCAGCGAGCATGACGCCTGCGATCCGGGTGCATGAGCCCGTCGTCGGATCGACGGAAACCAGCCAATGCGAGCTTGCACCGGGCTCCACGCGGCCCACCCCGAACATCACGCCGTTCTGGTCGATCGCGAGATCGGTCATCCCGTCGCCGGAATCGCCCGAGTCGGTGGAGATGGACACGCAGCCAAAGTCCCCGATGCGCTCGAGGGAGTTGGTGCGCGGAGCCAGCCGATAGAGCGTCTCTCGGCTGTGTGGATAGACGAAGATCGGCGCGCGGGAACCGGGCGTGTCGGTGGACGATCCATCCACTCCGGGAGCGTCTGTCCCAGCGTCGGCGAAGCCTGGACCCGCGCGACCGCAGCCCGCGACGAAGAGCCAGAGGAGAAGGCACATCCACATGGCATCACGCATGCCGCGAGTCGTACTCAGCTTGACCGGCGGCTCGGATAACGTGACCTGAAGCCGGCTGGAAAGTTGTGAAAAGAACTGCGACACTTCCTTGGCGACCATTTCGCGCATGGCCGACTATGGCACAGGCCAAGAGCAAAACAGATTTGGTGGCGCACAAGGCACTCACGGAGCGAGCGCAGTCGCTTAAATGCGAGCGCCTGCCTCGATTGCCATTTCGTCGACTCCGTCGCGTATTTTCGCTCGGCCAGTACAACCGGACATTTCTACTGGGCCACAACACGCGTGCGCTGCTTCTATTTTCATGCGCCAATGTCGCGCTTCTGATCACGTTCCGACGCGCGACTGCAGACACGCACGAACGCCCCGAGGTTTCACAGAACGCACCAATGCTCTTGGGACGAAGTCGGCTCGCGCGCGAGGCGTTCGAAGTTTGGCGACACGAAGGTAAGCTCTGGGCTTTCCGTGGGCTCGGTCGCACGAGCGGAAGAACGTTCGCACGTCTTCGACCAGGCGCGCCCTGTGCGAGGGGATGGGAGACCGTTCGCGACTGTCGTGTCGTGGGCCCGATCGCAGAGCGCCTTCGCAAGATGACGATGTTCGCGGTCGACGGTGCTTGCCGTGCGACCATCTCCAGCGCGCGAGCGATCGTCGTGCACGAGGAGGACGATGACGAGGAGGGATTCTTCCGGGGCGAACTCTTCGAACTCTCTGGCTGCGATCCCGGGCGTGGCTTTGTGTTTGCCCAACCGGGTTCTAGATGGCTTCACGCCACGATTCCTCCGATGACGCAGTTCAGCGCGCCCGCCGAACAGGAACAGGTCGCGCTCGCGCGTGCCTTGAGCACGAGCGACGTTACCGTCATCGGTGGACCGGAGTGCCGGCTCCTGGTGGCTACAGTTGCGGACGCGGCGATTGCCCTGTGCGAAGACGTCGAGGCGCGCGACGTCCTTCTTTTCCGAACGAGGCGAGGGCGCTGGTCCTCAGCGCCGGGTCGAGCTCTGTTCTTCATGGGCAGCGGAGCGATCACCCACGCCGTGACACGCACGTCTGACGACGCGCTCCGCTTCGTGCCGCTGCGATGAACGACGAGAGGTTGAATTCCGGCAGAGGTTGAATTCCGGGACAGGTGCAATTTTGAACCACACCGTTCGCCGGATCTGGGGCTTAGCACCAGACCGTTCGCGGCGAGTCGACCGCTTCGCGCGCGGCAGTTGTTGACCGTGTGGTTCAGATTGCACCTGTCCTAAATTCTCCTACCCGCCGGTTCCGTTCGATAGCCGCTCGGTCCATGGTCATCGCATCGAAGTGAATCGTTACGTGCTCGACTCTTCGCACCAAGGCTGGATCGTATAGGCCCTCGGCGTGGCTGAGGGCTGCCCTCAAAACACCCGAATTCCACGGCATGAGCCGCGGCGTTACTTCTTGGTCATGGAAACCATCTTGCGCACCGTGCTCATCGGCGCCGTCGCGACCGCCGTGATGGATCTCTGGGCGGCGCTCCTGCGGCAACTCGGAATCCCCTCGCTGAACTTCGCGATGCTCGGCCGGTGGATTGGCCATCTACCGCGGGGGCGCTTCATGCACGAGAGCATCGCGCGCGCCGCGCCGATCGAGGGTGAGCTCGCCATCGGCTGGGTCGCGCATTACTCGATCGGCATCGGCTTCGCGGGACTCTTGCTCGCGCTCTTCGGTTTGGAGTGGGCCCACGCTCCGACGCTGTGGCCGGCGCTGCTGATCGGCCTCGTCACCGTCGTCGCGCCGCTCTTCATCCTTCAGCCCGCGCTCGGAGCAGGTATCGCGTCGCTCAAGACGCCCACACCACTGTTCAACGCGCTCAAGAGCGTCGTCACGCACATCGTCTTCGGCCTCGGCCTCTACCTCGCCGCCCGCGTGACTGCACCATGACTAGCTCCACAACGTCGACGTGGCGGATTCCGATCGCGCTCGTGGTCTTGAGCCTTGTACCGATGATCGGCGGGCTCGTGCGGCTCGACGCCTTGGTGTCAGGAGGGCCAGTGACGCAAGCAAACGCGCGCTTCGTGGTATCGCCCGCGCCCATCGTCCTGCACGTCGTCGCCGCGACGATCTACAGCCTGGTCGGCGCATTCCAGTTCTCCGCTGGCCTGCGGCGCCGTTGGCCGACGTGGCACAGACGCGCCGGCCGCGTGCTCGTGGTGCTCGGCCTGTTCTCCGCGCTGAGCGGCATCTGGATGGCACTGGCCTGGAACATTCCGGTCGCGATGCAAGGGCCTGTCTTGATGATCGTGCGCGTCTTCGTCGGCGTAGCGATGACGTCGGCGCTCGTCCTCGGAGTGCGCGCGATCCTACGCCGCGACGTACCGAACCACGAGGCATGGATGATACGCGCGTACGCGCTGGGGCAGGGAGCCGGCGCGCAGGTGCTCTGGCTCGGCGTGCCGTCGATATTCGCCGGCGAGTTCCTCGGCCTGCACCGTGACATCTTGATGACGCTCGCATGGGTGGGAAACGCGTTGCTCGGTGAGTGGATTATCCGGCGTCGCTACGCCCCCGCGCAGCCGCGGGCGATCGCCGCCGCCGCATCGAGCACCGGATCCTGAGCCCGACTGGCGAGGTAGGCGAACAACACGCGCACTGGCGCTGCGGCCTCCGCGAGCACCTCCAGCTCTCCCGCGCGCCGCGCTTCCTCCGCCGTGTCTTCGTGCAACAGCCCCACGCCGAGGCCGCTGCCGACGAGCGTGCGAATCATTACCTGCGTGTCGACGCTGATGATGCGCGCGGGCCGAATGCCGTGCGCCTTGAAGAACGCTTCCGCGGCGCGGCCGCAACAGGCGGCGGAGGGTGGGAAGATCCACGGGACCTTCGCGAGCGCTTTCCAGTCGAGCGTCGTGCCCGGCGTATCCACGAGGAAGACCTTGAAGCGAGAGACCTCGATCGTCGCCAGATCGCGATCAGGCTCTGCACCCTCGTTGTAGAAGCCGGCGTCGAAGGTGTCGTTGCGCAGCCCCGCGAGAATCTCCCCCGAGCGGGCGTGGCGCAGCGTGACCTCCACCTCAGGGAAGCGCTCGGACATGGTGGCAACGAGGCGTCCGATGGCCGCGTGGTCCGAGTTGCTGCCTGCGCCGAGTCGCAACCGGCCTCGCAGATCGGCCTTGCTCCGCGCTGCTTCTTCTAGCAGCGCCCGGTGCGCGGCCAGTGTCTGCTCTGCCTTCGCGAGCAACCGGTTCCCATCGGCGGTCAGCGCCATGCCGCGCGACGTACGTTCGAACAGCGTCAGCCCGAGCACGTCTTCAAGTTCCTTGATGTGCGCGCTCACAGCCGGCTGGCTGAGGTGCACGACCTCGGCAGCGCGTGTGATGCTGCCTTCACGGGCGACAGCGACAAACGTCTTCAGGTGATACAGGTCCATTGCCCTAGATTCGCGGAGGCGGCGGCCCTGAAGCAACAAGTCGCTGCGGCTGGCCTACAGGGCTCGAACCAGCGCTGTGAGATGAGTGCCCTTCTCAAACCAAGCTGGAGCCGCGCAGGCCACTTCGTAGTTGTCATGAGTGGCGGCAATCAGATCCAACTCAACGCGAGAAGTGGGATTCGGTGCTGGCTACCAATCGGTCTTGGGCACCTAAAGGGCGCCAGCATCGAAACGTGAAACGCTGAAATGAAAAAGCCACTCAGCGAGAAGGCTTCGTGATCGGATCGCAGCCCACACCGACGTGAGCACTCCGCTACTACTTCTACTTCGCGCCGATCACAAGGGCGATGACACGTCGACGGGGGTCAGATGGATCGTGCTGTCCATCCCGTTGCCAGCTTGTCCGGCGGTGTTGCTGCCCCAACACACGACCTGCCCCGAGCTGCGTATCGCGCAGGTGTGAAGCCGACCTGCGCTGATTGCGACCGCGTCGGTCAGGCCCATGACCGGCACGGGTGTAGTGCGCTGCATCAGCGTTCCGTCTCCGAGGCCGCCCGCGGAGTTCCCGCCCCAGCACACGGCCTGGCCGCCCATCCGAATCGCGCACGAGTGCGTGTTGCCCGCCGTGATGGCGATCGCATCCGTGAGACCCATGACGGGCACGGGCGCGTCGCGCGACATGGTGGTTCCGTCGCCGAGGTTGCCGTTCATGTTGCGACCCCAGCACGCCACGGCGCCACCGGTGCGGAGCACACAAACGTGCTCGAGTCCCCCCGCGATCGCCATCGCGTCGGTCACGCCACTCACCGTGACGGGCGCGTGCCCGCCGGTCGTCGTCGCGGTCCCGTCCCCGAGAATGCCGTGCATGTCGGATCCAAAACACGAGACCGTGCCGCCCGGTCGGAGCGCGCAGCTCGACCCTGACGCGATGACGGTCACACGACTCGCGTCCGTGATCCCCGTCCCCTCGAACGGGGTGCCACGCGAGGCGACTCCCGACGAATCGCCAAGCGCGCCCGACGGGGTGCCCCAGCACGCCACGATGCCCGTACCGTGCGTGAGGCACGAGTGCCCCGCGCCTCCACCGCTGCTGACGGAGACGCCATCGGTGATGCCCGCTACCATCACCGGGATCGCGCTGGTGCCAGCACTCGTGGTAGCGCCGAGGAAGCCGATCCCCCAGCAAGAGACGGTGCCACCCGTGCGAACCGCACACATCATGCGGCTACCGGCGCCGTTGACGCCGAGGCGCAACGCGTCAGTGAGGCCCATGACGGGGGTCGGAACGAGGCGACGCGTCATCGTGCCGTCTCCGATCGCGCCGTCACGATTGTCACCCCAGCAAAACGCCGCGCCGCCTGCGCGAATCGCGCAGGTGAAGTCGTTGCTCGAGCTGATGCTCATCGCGGTGAAGCCCGTCGCAGGCGTGCCTGACTCCACCGCGCTGCCCGCATCGGGCAAGACCGCAGCGTCCACGGTCCCGGTGTCCACAGCAACCGACGAATCGACGCGAGCCCCCGCGTCCGTCAAGTCAGCGTCGGCGCGCGGCGCTGCGTCGACGAGCATGCTGCTGGCGTCACGACCTGCCGCATCGACCGGCGGACCGCTGTCCGTCATGCCCGGGGTGGCGCTATCGCCGCACGCTGCCGCGAGAGCGCTCATTGCGACTGCAGCCAAGAGGGTTTTGGTTCGCCGTGCGGTGTTGGTTCGAATCATGAGTTGGTTCCTTGAGGCAGTGTGGCCGCCCGAAAGTCGGACGGCGGCGACCGGTACCACCAACATGTCGGCAGGTGCAAGTTTGCGCCCGCGTTGCCTGCGGCCGAGCAGTGCGGGGTTCTCCTGACTGTTCGAGCGTTCAACTACGGGGACGGTTGGTCGAGAAGAGGTAACGGTGGATCTTCCATACGCCGTTTTCGTTCCGGAACACGAAGAGCTCGTTGTTGCCCTCGGCTACCTCCGCGCCTGCGGCGAGGATGCGCGTGAGGCCTGCTGAACTCGTGCGAGCCCAGGCCCAGTTGCCTGCCTGCTGGACCTCGTGAATCTCAAAACGGATGTTGAGCTTGAGGGTCTCGAAGACCTGCTGGTACCCGGCACGAACTGCCTCGCGACCAACCAGCGCCGGCGCGTTTTGCGGCATGAACACGGGCTCGCTGCCGTACAGCCCGAGGATATCGTCGATGGCGTTGGCGTTGAGGGCAGTCTCGTAC
>CAZWQH010000169.1:0-9730 GCA_964635815.1 uncultured Sandaracinaceae bacterium | reverse complement strand
GTGTGGACGTGGCGCAGGTCCCGACGTCTGACATTAGTGAGACAGGCCGAACGGCTCCCGGGTACCATGCAAGCGTCGGCCTGCAATGAGCGAAACCCGTAGAGACAAGCGCGCTCCCGTTGCGCTCAAAGTTCGCTTCAAATCCGCGACGGTAGATGAGTTCATCGAGCAGTACGCGAACGACATCTCCCGCGGTGGAATCTTCATCAAATCGAAGACTCCGATGGCGATCGGCACGCTGCTGAAGTTCGAGTTCCAGCTCAAGGACGAATCTAGACTGATCCATGGCGTTGGCCGTGTGGTCTGGAAGCGCGACGATTCGGATCCCTCGCGCCCTGCGGGAATGGGGATCAAGTTCATCAAGATGGATGACGAGAGTCGAACTCTCGTTGAACGCGTGCTCGACACACGTGAAGCGAGCGAGGGCTCCTACGACGCCGGACTACCACCGACGATCAAAGAGGAACCGGCGGCGACGCCTACGACGTCACGTGCTCCGCGCGAGACATCGCCTGGTATTTCCATGTCGGCCGCGTTGACCGCGAGCATGAACCCGCCTTCTCGCAACGAAACGCCCACCGACCCACCGCCGAAGGAAGGCTTTTTTCCATCCTCGAACTCCAATGACGAGATGCCGGCTCCAGAGGATCGGACCCAGATTCGAGACGCGTCGCATTTCCTCGCGGAAGCGCTTCGCTCTGCTGGGATAGACGAATCAACAGCAGCGGAGGCCCGTGCTCATTCCGAAGCGGCTGTAAAACGAGAAGAAGAACGTCCTCGTGTGACATCGCTCTTCCCGCGCCGCGCGGAGTCGAGTGACGCAGACCTCGAGCGTTTGCGCAAAGAGGCCGCAGCCGAAGCCGCCAATGAACATCGCGCCGCCGCTCGACGTCATGAGGCGAGCTCGGAAGCGCCGGAGCCAGCAGTCGACGAGCCGCCACGGCTTCCGCGCACTGGTGCAAAGCGCGGCGACGAAACTGCAAAACGGGTGATCTCGGAAGCGACGAAGTCTCAGATGAAATCCGAGCCGCCGGCACCGATCGCCGAAAAGAAGAAGAGCACGCTGGAGGAACGCCTCACGGGCGCATCGATCTTGTTGGCGGACGATGTTCAAAGCGCCACCAACGGTCGCCAAAGCGACCCCCGAGAGCTTGCGGATCGGGAACGAAGTCCGTCGCCGCCGAGCGGAAGCTCCCAAACGACGAATGGCACTCCGGAGAAGAAGGAGGCTGCAGCAAAAGAGGCGGTCGAAAAGGAGGCGAAAACCCTCGCATCCGATTCCGGACGTCCGCGTGAGCCGGCTCCTCCCCCGCGGCCCGAACAGTCTTCCATCGGGACGCCGACGATTGCCATCGCGGCCATCGTGGTACTCGGCCTTGGTTATGGCGCGTACCGAATGTTCGGAAGCAAGCCCGCCGAAACGGACGAGCCGGTTTCACCAACGGATCAAGCGCATACAGAACCGAGCAAACTCGATCCCGCGCGCGTCGATCCAGTTGTAGATCCGGCGAACAGCAACACCGCCGATCCGGCTGGCACCTTGGGCAGTGATCCGGTGGCGAACACTGTTGGGACAGGGTCCGAGGTGGCGGTCGCGAATGGCAACCCACCAACAACGGTCGACGCAGGGTCGACCGCGGCGCCCGCTCCAGTGGGCGCGCTTGCAAGCGTTCGAATCGAGACGACGCCTTCTGGCGCGACGATCTCGATCGCCGGACGCGCGATCGGTACAACGCCCCTCTCCACGCAACTTCCGCTAGGCGCGCCGTCTCAATTGGAGCTCCACCTTGCGGGCTACGCACCGATGCAGACTGCGTACATTCCGCACCCGCGAAATCCGCCGTTGAGGCTGCAGCTCGTCGCGCTTCCTCACGTGCTGATCGTCGACAGCGTGCCACCCGGTGCACGAGTCAACGCGCTCGGTGCATGGGCGCGAGCGCCGGGTGAGCTCGTGCTCTCTACAGCGCCGCGGCGTCCGTTCATGGTCCAGGCCCAGCTGCCAGGCTTCGAGCCGAACATACAAAATGTTCTGGCGACCGGTTTCGAGGAGCAAGAAGGCCGACTGGTTCGTCGGATTACTTTCACGATGCGCCCGCGTCGCGTTGCTCCAGGTCCTGGGACTGGCCCTGCGCGACCCGTTGGTACGGAGCCCGGCCCGGGTGAGACGCCGGAGAATCCGCCCGAACGCACGCCGGATCCGCCGCGACCCACTCCGACGCCTGCGGAGCCGATTCCAGACAATCCCTTCGGCTGACGTATCTAGTTGCTCGGACCTGCGAGCAGTCCTCGCGGTTACGGTGTCGGTGGTCGGCAGAGGTCACGCGCTCGGCGCGAGTTGGTCCCACGCGGCGCCATTCGCAAGTACCGGGCGAGATGTACGCAACGTTCGGCGATTGGTTCGGAGCCTTCGAGCATTCCGAGGCGGAAGAACACGTCGGCCACGGGGTTCTCCGCGCGAGATGCAAGAAGCAGAGGCGGAAACGGGTCAGCGCCCGCTGCTTCGGCCACTCGCGCTGCGACGTAGTGAACTTGCGACATGGAGCTGTCGAGCTCGCGGGCCTGGGCAATCAAACGCTCTGCGGCGGGAACGTCGCGGCTCTCCAAGCTCGTCAACGCACGAAGCGCCCACAAGCGGGCGAAGAAACCACGCGAGGCGCCGAACCTGCGTGCCGCAGTTTCCGCAGAATCCAGCGCTGGTCCAGCGCCACGCTTGGTGCGATTCATCCGCACCCAGGCAAGTACGAGCCAGCTATCTGCATCGGTGGCGTCGACCGCGACGCGACGCTCGAGGAGATTCGAAGCAGCGGTCCATTCCTCGGACTGCGCCAGGAGCTCCGCCTCGACCGCGGCGGCAAGTGTCTCGCCATGCGCGCGGGAATCGGCTAGCCCCTCCGCACCTAGTCCCGCCACCACGGCGGTGCGAGCACGTAGTGAAGAAGCCTCCTCGGGTCCGGTTGCCTGGAGCGCGCTCGCCAATCCGCGCTCACGGAGCGGCACGTCACCGATCAAAGCGGCCAGGAGCGCAACTCGCTCCGCAAGTGGAGCCCCCACCGCATTCTGAGTGCGAGCAAGCAGAGAGCGAGCCTCTTCTTTGTTGCCACGAGCGAATGCAATCCGTGCGTTGGCGTAGCGAACCCAAGGATCGTCCGGCGATGCGCCGGTGGAGTTGGGCGCGCTAGGCTCGCCGCGGATGATCGAGCGCTCGGTCCGTAAAAGTGTGACGAGCGGTGTTCCCGAAATCTGCACGGCCGCGTCGAGCACGCGATCGATCGCACGATCGCCGAGCATTGCGCGCAGGTCGACGTTGAGGACGAGCACCTCGGCATCGGAAGGGGCGCGTTGACGCGCGGCCTCCGCATAGTCGAGTGCCTTGAGCGGATCGTGCCGTTTCTGCGTAAGGCGCGCACGGCGCACGAGAGCCTGAGTTCGGAGCGGTTCGTGACGGGAGGCTTCCTCGTACGAAGCATCTGCCGCGACGACGTCCCCACTCGACTCCTGAAGTGCGCCTCGAACAAGCGGCGCGTACATGGAACCCTCGAGCGTGCTCAAGGCAGCGGTCGCCGGGGACCTTCCGAGAGACAACGTTGCGAGCGCGCGCAGAGCAACTCCCTCGAGCGAGCCGTCCTCGACTCGCGCCGAGTGTGTTAGCGCCCGTGCGATCAGCTCGCTCGAGTCGAGAATCATCGCGGCAGCGACCGCTTCGTTGAGCGCGGCTGCTGGGAGAAACGGATGCCTAAGAAGATCCTCCAGCTCGAGGTGCGCTCGGTAGGGATCGCCGGCTTGCGCGTACGCCCGCGAAAGAGCCCCACGCGCCAGATCGTGATCTGCCTCGCCGAGGTCTGCGTTGGTCCGGAGATTCGTCAGATCCGCAAGCACCGTTTCATCAGGCGTCCTGCGTCCCACCTGAGCGATCGAGCGCGCGAGCTGCAGCAACGCGCCGCCAGGGGCCTCGAGCGGCACGCTTGGCAACTCACGAATCCCCGCCTCTCGGTCCGGTTCCATGAGCGCGTAGCGCGATCGAATCCGCAGAGCGGTCGCCGGGGATGCATCTGCACACAAACGCAGAGCACCGAGCTGTTTCGGGTCAGTTCGTGCACGCAGCAACGCGAGCTCGCACGCGAGCTCCGTACTAACGTCTGCCCCTGTGGGGACCGCTTCTCGCGCGCCGGAAATGTCCCCGCGAGCCAAGAGCGCATATGCACGCCCGATCTGACTTTCCGCGTCCTTTGCGGTCGACGTACTTGCAATGACGCCTTGTACATCGGCGGCGCGACCGGCTTGGCGCAGGCCTTCTTCGTACGCACGCACACCCAGTAATAAGGTGCGAGTCGAGGCTTTCAGGCCGCGGTATGCAACTGCCGCATCGATATCTGCGCGGGTGCCGGTCGCGAGTGCTTGGCGAGCCTGGGCAAGGGCTTCTTGCTCGTTCGTGTTGCGGCGCTTGAACATCGCGATGCCGACGACCGCAGCGGCAACCACTACGACGACGATTCCTAGAGCGAGAAAGATCGCGCCCTTGCGCGATGCACGGGGAGCGGGAATCGAGCCATCGGGATTTCGGAACGTACGTGAGACGCCTGTGGTCGTTCGCCGCGCTGGTGTCGGGGCGATCGGCGTATGCGAGTGACTCGGCTGGTGTTCCACGGGAGGAATCGGATTCGAGGGCGACGGGACGTGCGCCACCGGGATCGCGGAGGGCGAACGCTGGGGTGCAAACGGGGGGACGGGAACCGACGCGTTCCACGGTGCAGTGACCTCCCGGGCTGGAGTGCTCGAAACGACCGGGGGAATGGAAGGGGCGGGCGACGGAAGCGGCGCGATTGGCTTGACCACAGGTGCCGAAGCTGTCGGAACGAATGGTGCGGGTGGTGCCACGCTTCGGCGTACCTCCCTCGGCGGTATTGCTGCCGGTATCGGCAGCATGTTCGGGCGAGCCGATGGCGCTGGAAGTGGGCGCCGTGATGGAGATGGCGCAGGTCTGCCCGATCGCACCTGCGGTGCATCCGTACGATCCGTTTCTTCCGTATCGCCAGGGCCACGAAGACTCTCACTCGGTGGTGCCGAAGATGTCCCAGCACGGCTCGCGTCTGGCGCCGGTGTTGGAAGGTTCGCTTCCGCAGGGACGTCGCGCGCGCGTGCCATCTCGATGATACGGACGCGAGCCGCGGGATCGAGCATGCTCGTCGGCTCTTCACCGCTGTCGAGGTAGTCAGGCTCGCCGACGAGTCCGATGGCGTCGAGAATCGTGCGTTCGCTTTCCTCGTCGAACGAGCCGTTCGATTCCGGCCCGATGTCACCGGGTATGCGTCGGGCTTCTTCGAGCAGCTCCATCGCAGCAGTGTCCGACGGGGCAATCGCCACTGCTGTCTCGAGCGCTTCGCGGGCGCTAGCCGCGCTGCCAGAACGAAGGAGCGCTTCGCCGAGCAATCGGTACGCGGGCGCGGAGCGCGGTGAAAGTCGAACGGCGACCGTCAGTGTCGTGCGTGCCGCGGAATACTGGTGCAGCGCGCACAGCGCCATTCCGTGGAGGATGCGCACGGACGCGTTTGTCGGGCGCAGCGCGGTCTCCGCTTCGCACAACTCTGCCGCCGCCGCGTAGGAACGCTTCGCAATCAGTGACTTGATCTGGGCGACCGCGTCACTTGCCATGGGCTCAACGTTGACTCGTATCCTTCATACGAGCCACTTGGTGAATGCGTTCGCGAATCTCGCGAATTTCCTCGGTTCCGAGCTCGCGTGCGCCAAATCTGGCGGACATCAACCGCCCAGTCACCCACGCGACGTCGTCCTTCCCTTGGAAGCTCTCGTCCTGAAGAACAGCTGCATGTTCCTCTTGCGTGCGGAACGATGGCCGAGGTTTGCCTCGACGATCGAGCACCGATTCGAGCTCTCGATAGAGCTCGGTTGCCAGCATCGCGGGTGGTTTTCTGCCGAAGCGGAAAGGACCGTTGCGCACCCGCCAGCGCCACGCGAAGTACAGGATCGCGGCGATGCCCAATCCGATTGCTACCGCCTTCATGCCCGTGCGCATGGCTTTGCGATCCACGTCTACGCGCGACCTGCCTTGATTCGAGCGCCTCAAGCTATCTCGCACCTTCATGAAGAGGGCGGTCTGCATTTCCAGGTCGTACGAGACGATGAAGCGAGTCCAACGGGCACGAAGTGCGTCCGCGACCAAGGCGAGCTCGGACGTGATCTGTTCGGGTGGGCCTGCAAGGCTACGCGCAGGCGGCGTTGGATCGAGAGTGATCCACCCACGTCCTGGGAGCCACGCCTCGACCCAGCTGTGCGCATCGCCTTGTCGGAGCGCGTAGTAGTCGCCGTACGAGTTGTAACGACCGCCTAGGAACCCAGTCACGTTGCGCGATGGAATACCCACTCCGCGAAGCATGATCGCGAGCGCGGTTGCGAAGTACTCGCAGTGGCCCTTCTTCGCTCGGAAGAGAAATACGTCGAGCGGCTGCTCGTCGGGTGCCACGGAAGGTTGCACTAAGGTGTACGCGTACTTTTGGGAATCCCGCAGAGCGCGAAGGAGCATGCGAGCCTTTCCTTCGGGGGTTTGCTCGCCGCGCACAAGCTCATTCGCGAGCGCAACCACGCGATCGTGACCGTGCGGAACTTGAGTGTAGCGTGCGGGATCGACCAGCGGGTCGTGAACAGCGCCCATGTCGAAGCTGTTGGTGCTTTCGTCGATCCACGCGCTATAGCCAATGCCGACATCGTCGGTATCGAGATATCGGATGTCCAAGCCGGTAGCGATCGACAGGCGGTGCGGGCGCGGTCTTGCACGCACGACGCGCGGCGGGATCTGGAGCGCGACGGTACCGGGCGGAACAAACAGCACACGCTCGTCGAGCGGCTCAAGCATGACATCGACCCGGATGTCCGAATGGATCGCGGAGCGCAAGAGTGGAAGCTGTCCATCCGAGGGCTGGAGCGTGGTTTCTTCCGTGTGGGTACGCGACCATCGGCGTCCATCGTAATGATCGAAGGACGTGCCGCGGAACCGCATTTGCCTGTAAGCCGAGCGCTTGATGGATTTTGGTAGCGTCGCGCGCAACACGACTGACGCGTCCTCGCGAATGGTGCCGAAACCCCCGAGCTCCACGTTTGAACCAAACCCCGTGACGTTCTGCTGGCGTTGATTTCCGAACGTGAGGAAGCCCATTCCGACGCGCGGAAAGAGGACGAAGACAAGAGCCGTCAGGAAAAACATCGGCACGCCGAGGGCGGCGACACCGGCGAGGAATTTTGGAGTGACGATGCGTCGCGATGCGAGGACTCTTCGGACGTCGGTCCCAGCTCGCTCATCGGGTTGTCGTGAATCTGGGTAGTTCCCTTCGATGGCGCGTCGAAAGTGAGAGAGCGCCAGCATCCAGGGAAGCACCACCACGAAGCCGAGGAAGACGAACGCGTAACCGAGCTCGGTGGACAGCACGGATCCGGCGACGAGGTGAACGAGAGAGAGAATCGAGATGTACTCGTAATCACGGGCAGCGCGCCGATTGAAGAGTCGAGAGATCTGAAGAATTGCAGCGAACTCGATGAAGAGATCGAGAGCGCCTCCGCCTGCGACCCAACGCATCATTTGCACCACGAGAGAGAGCACGACCGCTAGCGTCCACGCTCGGGTGTAGCGCGCGTCTTCGACGATCTCGCCCTCGACGCGCCACGATACAACCAGCGCGACCGCGGCAAACGCAGAGAAGGCAGGATGCAGTGCAGCTCCCACATAAAGGCTAAGCAGGCCAAGCGCCGCAACCGCGTACGTCACAATCTTGTGGAGGCGCGCGAAGCTCACGCGACCTCCATATAATCTTCCTTCGTTCGTGGAAGCTCCGCGACGTTCGTGGCTTCGAGCAACGCGAGGAAGGTCCAGATTGGATCGGCCGCGTTGCCTCCTGCAATTCGAGGTGAAGCACCGTCGCGCGTGACGATCTGAACGCTGACCCCGTTGCTCAAGAGCTCACCGGCAAGCGAAGCCGCCTTAGAGATCGCTTCTTCGAAGGCGGTCGTCCAGACAGCGTTGGTGGCATCGCCGTAGTTGTCGACGAAGAGCGTTGCTCGTCGAGCGTTGATCTCTTCGCGTTCACGAACGACCAATCGTCCTAGACGTGCGGTTCGTCGCCAGTGGACGGCGCGGCGCTCGTCACCAGTGCGCCAGTCGCGCAGATAGGCGACGTCCTCACCGCGACGGCTCACCGTTGCGGGCCCGTTGTGTCCGCCAGTGATCTGAAAGCGCGAAGGAACTTCCACGGGAACGATCTTCGGGTACACCAGGATCTCGTCCTCTAGAGGAATACGACGCCACTTCTCGAAGAATCCGAAGGGGTAACGTGTGGAGAGACGAACTGCCGCGAACCGAAGACGGCCGCGACGTTCTGGAATGCGGCGATAGGCAGCGATCTGTTGATTTCCGGGGCCGATCTTTAGGAAGTAGCAGCGCCGATCCGTTCGCTCCTCCAGCACGACGTCTTCCACTTCGAGCGAGTACGAAGCGTTGCGACGTTTCCCATTCTTGACGACGAGCTCGACTCCCGTCGGAACGCTGGCGAATGCCCGACGTGGAAGCCCGCGCGTAATTCGGATTCGAGAGACCGCAAACTCAGCGAGGACGCCGCTGAGGATGATGAGACTCATCAGAAGTCCGAGGACCAAGTAGAGAAGGTTGTTGCCAGTGTTCACCGCTGCGAAGCCAACCAGGAACGTAACGCCGAGGAACCACTTGCCTTCGCGAGTGATTCGCAATCCGAAGCGAAAACGATTCGCGCGAGATCCTTCTTCCCGGTGCAAGCGCTCGTTGAACACAGAATCTTCGCGGTCGGGATACATAGAATTGGATGGCTAGAGTGGAACGGGGGTGCTTTCGATCACTTCGCGGATCGCGCGGGCGCAGTCCGTCGAGTCCGTGTGTCCGTGCGCCGGACGAACACGATGAGCGAGGACCAGCGGTGCGAGCGACTTCACGTCGTCCGGAAGCGCAAAATCACGACCGAGCACCAGGGCGCGTGCACGCACAGCACGCTCGAGCGCAAGAGCTCCTCGTGTCGAAGCGCCGGTGGCAAGCGACTTGCTCTTGCGGGTCGCGAGAATGATGGCGTGCAAGTAGTCGACGATGGCCGGGTCGACCCGTATCTGCTCCACGGCTCGCTGCATGGCGAGAACGTCTTCTGCCGTAGCCACCGCGACCAATCGGTCCGTCGGGTCGTCGACTCGGCGGTTCTGAAGGAGCGCTCGCTCAACTTGCTCCGGCGGGTATCCAACCGACATCCGCATGATGAAGCGATCGAGCTGACTTTCAGGAAGCGCGTACGTGCCGTGGAAGTCGTCGGGGTTCTGCGTGGCCACCACAAAGAACGGATCCGGAAGCGGTCTGGTTTCGCCATCGATCGAAACGCGGCGCTCGTCCATGGCTTCCAGGAGCGCGCTTTGCGTGCGCGGGCTCGTTCGGTTGATCTCGTCGGCAACAAGCACGTTGGTGAAAATGGGGCCCGGTACGAACTGAAAACGCTGTGTCGTGGGTTCGTAGATGCTTCCTCCGAGAATGTCCGCGGGCATCATGTCCGAGGTGAACTGGACTCGGCGAAACGTCACGCTCATCGAGCGAGCAAGCGCGCGCGCGAGGGTGGTTTTTCCTACTCCCGGTACGTCTTCCACCAGGACGTGTCCTCGTGCGGCGAGAGCAACGACCGTGAGCTCGATGACTTCGCGCTTTCCTTCTAGCGCGATC
>CAZWQH010000168.1:0-9750 GCA_964635815.1 uncultured Sandaracinaceae bacterium | reverse complement strand
GAACAGAGGAAACCGTCCTTGTTTCAGCTGCTCGAGGACCTGGTCTTTGAGTGTTTGACGCGTTCGCCGCCACGAGAGTTTACGAACACGGCTCCCCGATGCGAAGAGATGTAGGGCACCGTGCAAATAGAAGACATCCGCCGACGTTTCGTCTCCGAGCTTCCACTCCACGTACCTCGCATCCGAATCATCGGGGTTGTGGAAGCCGTCATGAAGCTGAAGACCTTGATCAAGGAGTGTCCAATACATCAATAGGTCGTAGTTCAGCGTGTAGATTCGTGAGAACGAATTCAGGAACGCACCGCAGGCTGAAAGCTCGTCGCTAGTTAGTTCATCGGGGCGCTCCGGATGACTTATAGCGATCGCGTCCGCGAGTGCGCTTCGTATGAGTTCCGCATCAGCTGTGATGGCCTGCAACGCGACGGACTCGATTTGGTAGGTCTGCCCAATCGCTGAAGCGGCCCGAAGGATACGAATCACTTCTTCAAAGTTCTTTGTTCCCAGCGTCGCGAACACGTTTGACACGCGTACAGAATCTCGCTCTGAAAGGCGGGTAAGAAAGCGATCGTAAATGGCGTCATATCGAAAGATTTTTGGGCGGCAGGCGATGCTGAAGCCGTTTCCCAAGAGCAAGCTTCTGTTTTTCCGTTCTGAGCGCAACGCAAGCACTTCAGCGAACGACTTCACGTCGATCATGAATCCCCAACGGAGCCTCGATCGAAGCCACCGGTTTCGCAAGACCGCATCGCGAGTCCGGGCTTTTGCACAACTTCGTTTTTGGCCCGTGCCGCGTGATTTCGTGACTGCGCACCTATCCAGGTAGGAGTTGGTGCGCGCGATTGTTGCGCTAGGGGTGGCAATCGATCGATCACTTGAGCGATACTCAGGAAGTCACGGGGGTGAAGTTGCGACGTCGCGTCGCGATGTGACGTCTGCTCGTCTCTGACAGCGCGACGGAGGCGCTTCACGAATGAACGAATCCGGTCAAAGCGCGCTCGGTAATGTCCTCGACCTTGGCGTTGGCGTTCGCGTCACAGGGAGGATTCGTGACTCGGCTACCGCGTGACCATCTCCGTGTAGCGTTTCTGCTTGGCGCAGGTGCAAGCGTGGAAGCGGGATGTCCAACGCTCGACACGTTGTCATTGGAGTTTCAAGAGGGCCCCGCGAAGCATCCCGACAACGCTGTCTACGCGCTGCTTCGTGAGCAGCTGGATGAATGGCGCGGCAAGCCGGCGAATGACATCGAGGTACTGCTAGAGGCGCTCAGCGACTTGCAGTCGCCCGATGAAGCCCCTCTCCACGCTTTCGCCAACATGGCGGATCGTGGACCGATCAAGGAACTCAAAGCTGAGTTTGCCCAGCTCGAGGCATCAATCCGTCGACACATTCGCAGGACGGTTGCTGTGGACCCTGCGAGGCTAAGCTACCTTGACCCTCTCAAGGAGCTCACGCGGTACTTTGGCAGCCTCGACCTCTTCTCGTTCAACTACGACTTCGCGATCGAAGCGTGGTGTGAGCGGAAGGACGTCACCTATACGGACGGCTTCGGCAGCAGCTGGCAGCCCGATCTATTTGACGTGCAGTCCTTCCAGATCCGGCTTCACAAGTTGCACGGCAGCCTCTTGTGGTATCGAACTCAGGAGAAGCCACGCCGCCTGATAAAGGTGCCCCTGAAACTCCCTGACCACACTGCCGCGAGTTGGTTCGCAGGAGGCACGCTACGTGATGAAATCGTCTACCCGAAGCGTTCGAAGGATCAGCACCTGGAACCTTACGGGACGCTCTTAGCTCGGTTCCGCCAGGCGTTGAAGTCGATCGATCTCCTGATTTGCGTCGGCTACTCGTTCAGGGACAGCTACATCAAGGACCTGGTGCTGGAAAAGATGTACGAGAATCCGCGGCTCCATCTGTGCGTCGTGTCACCGGACGCCCTGGAGATGCTCACTTGGTCTGACGAACGGCTGCGTGGCGACTGGAAGTTTGCAGACTTCCACCGTCGTGTCCTCTGGGTCGAAGCTCCTGCGGGAGAGGCGTTCTCTAACAATCGACTCCTCGGTCTTGTAACGAAGGTCGAGCGCGGGATCTATGCGGCCGAGCAGATTAGTTTTCTGCGCGCGACTAGCGCGGACGTCGGAACCGCTTTGGCGGAGGCGATCACCTCGTTCGCAGAAGTAGGCGATGTCGGACGTGTAGCATCAATCATAGAGCGAGTGCGCGATACCGACGATCTCCTCTCGGCGCTCGGTCACGTCTCTGATCCCCTTCATCGCGTCCTGATGACCGGAATTTCCGCGGATCAAAAGTGTGGAAGTTCGAGCTTCATCGAGTTGACGCAATCAAGTCTTCGGAAAGTGCTTCAGGGATTTGCGTATCATCCAGAGTATCCACCACTCCACAGTGCGTGGAATCGTGCCAGCTCAGCAGAACACTTGGGCCCGCGACGACAAGATCTAGTCGCAATGAGCAAGCGGTGTGACGAGTTGGCGAGGCGCTGCGAGAGGGCTTCGTTGGCGCACGCCGCACGGCTGGTGAAGGCTGCCGCGGAAACACTGACGACCGGTGTTGAGATTCTTAGCGCACCGATAGACGTCGAAGCCACGCGCCGGGGCGTCCTGTTGTCGAGAGAACAGCCTTTGCGCGCAAGGCTTCGGAAGTACTTTCACCGCGGTGAGTGGCGTCCACTGCACACGCTGTTTTCCACCTGACCGCCACCGAGCGTGCTTGTCGTCCGCTGAACAAGGCCCGATTGGACTGGCGTGATAGCCGCATCGCCAGTAGTCAAGAAGTGAACGCACACAGATGACCGAGCAAAGGACAGCACCCAGCCACCTCGACGCTCGGGGGTCGAGGACCATGCGGCCCCTCATGCCGAAGAATTCTTGGATCTCCTCAGCTCGCGACATGAGCTGTGGCGAGACGACCCACCTGCATGGATCTATCGCGGACAAGGCAACGCGGAATGGGAGCTGAGCGCGCGTGCCGTGCGCGACCCGGACGCGTTTGCTCCCTACGGCCTCTACATGCCGCCAGATCGCCTTGCGGAACCGGACTCGTCGCGTCGGAGGTACTTGGTTAGAGAGTTGCTGACGAGATTTCGCGCAGCGCTAGACCAGAATGGGCTTGCAGTTCCAGCCCCACTCCCTCGCATCGGCCCAGAGAATTCCACTGAGTGGGATCTTGGGCCTGACATGAAAGCGTACCCCATCATCGCGCTGGCGCAGCACCATGGACTTCCAACCTTCCTCCTTGATTGGACACGGCACGCTCTGGTCGCTGCGTATTTCGCGGCGGCGGATGCGACGCAGAACTGTCGACAACGATGGGGCTACTTGAGTGTGTGGCGGGGCCTTGCTTCTACGAAGCGCCCGCTGGAACCAATGCAAATCTTCGCGCGCAATCCGGCCTGTTCAGCTTCGTGGTGCACGCTGCCGACGATGCGCCCATCGAAGTCTGCAACACGTTGCGAGAGACACCCTTGAGACTCAGGCGGCTAAACCTCCCGGTGCGAGAAGCGCCCAAACTGCTTCGGCTACTGTCCTACGAAGGCATTACGGGTGCGTCGATGTTCCCGGGTACCGACGGCGTGGTCAGGTCGATGTCGGAAATCTCTCGTTGGGACAAGCGGTCGGATTAGCGCGTGGATCTGGATGGTCACTTGCGTCGCGGAGACCAAACCCCATCATTTGCCAAGTACGTAGCGTGCCGTCGGCACGGACAGGGACTGTTTCAAGCGCGACCAGAAGTTTGCTAGGGCGCGCAACGTGTCGGAGCGCCGATGCAACGCAACGGGTCTCGGCAGTCCACGCCCCCGCCACAGCGATGAGTGCACAACATCCCCGCACCCGGGCAGTACCCATCGTCAACGCCTGTGAGCCCGCACTCGTCGTTCGTGCTGCAGGTTTTGTTCCGAAGGTCCGTGAGGCTCTGACATGTCGCAAAAGCTGGTGGCAAACAATGGTCACCAGCCGTTCCGTCAACGCTTGCAGCTGCGACCATCGTGTACGGTCGGAGCGCAACGTCGACCTCTCCGCAACCTGCAGGTCCGCCGTCAGTGACCGATCGGGCGACGAGGAAGCAGTAGCTGCCGACGTCGGTTCCCATGAAGCGATGGGTGACGCATCGCATTCCTGTCATGCACTCCGTGTCTGCTTCGCACACATTGCAGACATCGACCGACGCGACACTTCTCGTCGTGCACCGATTCGTCCGCCTATTGCACGCGCGACCACCGCAATGAGCGTCTTCCGTGCACTCCACACACGCGCCGCTGTTCGCGCCACTCACTGCGCAGTGCTTACTGCTGGCACCACAAAAACTTTCAGTGCATGCGGCGCAGGTGTTCGCGGATCCGCCGGCACTGCCGGAGTCGACCCCCGCGCCCCCGTCCAATGCGCCGCCGGTTGCGACGATGCAGCGAGGCCTTGCAGCGGCCAAGCATTGTTCGTTCGCGGTGCACTCGACGCACGCGCCAACATTGCAAGCAGGTGAAGTGCTCGCACATCCCATGGCGGGTTCAATTGTTCGTGAGACGGTGACGGCGCCGCCGTCGACAGTCGCGCCGTCCGCGACTGCAGCGTCACTCGCTCCAGCGTCGCTCGTCGTAACGACTACGCGGGCCATGCCCAAGCAGGCAACACATCGGCGCAACGCCTCATCGCAGAACGGTGTTGCACCGCCGCAGGTCATGCCGCACGGGCCGGCGTCGATGGCAGCTTCAACCGCGCCGTCGCGACTGCCGTCCACGTTCGCACCATCGCCGCCAACGTCCGAGGCGCCGCCGTCGCGCGCGACAAAGTACTCGCCAGCTTTGAGCTCGACGCATTCGTGCCTGTTGACGTCGTAGTACCAGTTGGCGCCTTTGGGGTTGCAGCCGGTGTCGTCGTACTTGACGCAGGCGGTGGACCCAAGAGCGAAGGCGGTTACGAGCAGGGTCTTAAGCGAAGTCGGCATGCCGCGCGTTTATACCGATACAGTCGGTGTGACGCCAACTCATCCACGGGTAGGGCGTGGGCGACGTCGCGTTTATGGGCTGAAATACGCAAACCTGTGTTCGAGGTTGTCAGGGGCCAGACCGCGAGGGTTGGTAGGCCGTCTGATTCTCACGATGCGTGGGTTCTCCATACCTCTATCTCTGCTGCTCGTAGGGGTGTTTGCGGGCAGTGCAACGAGCGCGCAGCGCGAGCCGATGGAGGAGCTGCTCGAGGCGGCCGCGCAAGGCCCTGCGATCGCGCCGCTGCCGGGGAGGAGGAGTCCCGTGAACACGGGTCCTGCTCCGCGGGTTAGGCCGCCGCGTCGTCTTCCTGTCGACCCGAAGCTTGGCGTGTTCGAGGTACGGATCGAGCAAGTGGGCGAAGAGTCGCGCGTTGGGATCGTGGACCCGCGGCATGAGCTTGTTGTGGGTGATCATGTCGCCGTCTTGGATACGCTTGGGCTGATCGGGAACGTGATCGTGGAAGGGTCACCGACGAACGATGTTTGGCCCACCCGCAGTTACTCTGGTCCCGACCTGCAAGCAGTCGGGACGCAGGCACCCGGCCTTCGACCCGCGCGAGGCGAAGCGATGTGGGGGCTAAGGCATCGCGGGATGTACCTGTGGGGAGCCCGGACGCTGGTCGTCAGCGCAGACGGTCAAGCGCATGCGCGTGCAATCCGGGGCATCGATCCCAATCGCCTTCTCGCGGCAATCGATCGCGATGGCGATGGGAGCGCGGACGTGGTGCTGCTTGGCTGGGCAGGTCGAACGACGTCGCTCGCGCGGCATCGTGTGTGTAGCGACTATCACTCGACGGTCCGCGTGTGGATGCAGGGGGTGTGGCGGACTGTTCGTCACTCGGTGACCAACCAGTGTCAGTTCCTTGGGGATGGACCGCGCTGATCGGCGGCCGCGCTCACTCCGCGGACGACTTGCGCGCAACCATGTGCTCGAGCACAAGCGCGAGGCGCATCAAGGAGTGTCCTTCGTCGACACCACGCGTGAGCAAGAAGACAGGTTCCGCGTTCAGTAGCGTGAGGCCTTCGCGAGAGAGAACGAAGTCGAGCGCCAGGCGCGCGAGACGCGCGTTGCCATCTTCGAACGGGTGGAAGAACGCAATGTCCAAGTACACACGCGCGGCGCGACGAATGACGGGCACGGATGCGTCGGTGGCCTGCGTGAGCACTTCCGCGAGCGCTTGGCGAAAGCCGCCGAAGATGCCGTAGCGTTCGTGACCGCCGTGCGCGAATGCGTCCATGGTGCGAATGCGTGCGGGTTCGCCGAGTACGAGCTCTGCCCAGGTCGAGAGTCGGCCAATGGTGAGAGGCTCTCCGCCTGCAGCATCTGCGCGTGCAGCAGCGAGCGCTTCTCTCATTCGCTCTCCTCGGTCTGCGTCGCGCGTGCGATCTCGCTTTTCGATGAAGCGGGTGTGGCCGTCGAGGTTGCTGCTCTGAGGAACACGCTCGGGTTGCCAGTGCGGTCTGTGTTCGATGCGCACCTTGCGCCATTTTGCGAGCGCGTCCGGTTGTCCAAGGTTTGACGCGTTCCCGGCAACGCCCACGCGAAACGCATCCGTCAACGCAGTCGCAAACTCCGCCTGCTGCTCTGGCGTGGACGCGATCCAACTTTGAAAGCGTCCCGACATCACCGCGTTGATCTTCGCGCGAGCCGCTTCGCGATCTTCAGCGCGCGTCTCAGGGCGCGACTCGACGTACCAGAGAAGCATCGTCTCGAGCGTTCGGTACCAAGCGTCGGATGCACCGGTGCGAGCGACCACGAGAGTCTGAATCTCGGTTGCCGCGCGGCTCAATGTCTCGTCGCTTCTGTCTTCCGCTAACCGGCGGAACATGTCTGCGAGCACGCGAAGCAGCGCATCCCACTCCACCAAGCTGTCCACGGCGCGCGCGACGGTCTCTTCGAGCTTCGCATCGCTTCCAAACGCAACGCTGCACGAGCAGCACCACGTTTGAATTGGGCCGCCGTCGCCGCCTTCGCTCGCACTCCAGCGCCAACCCGAGGCCCAAGCTCCAAGCTCAGTCACGATCGCGCGATCGATCGCGGCCTCGAGCTCGACCTTCACGAGCGTGTTCCTGGTCGACCTCGCATCGGTTATCGGCGCTGCTAGTACCGCGCTCCGAAGGGAGCCTCGCACGACGGCGCGAAGTTGTTCGGTGTCCACGAGCGGCCGTTGGCTTGGATCGAGGTCCGTCCACGAAAGCTCAGGCGCGACGTGTGTCAGGTACACGCGTCGACCACAAGCTGCTGCTCTGTTCCCGACCTGCAAGCAGTCGGGAAGTCAACGCCCGCCCCGTTTAACGCGCACAACAGATCTCTGAAGTCTTGGTTCGCGTTCATCGCTCGATGTCCCTGTGTTCCACGCCAGGCACCCGCGCGTCAGCACCCACACGAGCTCCATCGGAGTGGGCTTCCGCGTTCTGCTGCTTGCCGGAGTCCGTTTGCGACCTCGCTGGATAGTGATGGTTCGCACGAGAGTGGAGCCTAGCATGCGCGTTGCCCTAGACCGTAGGCGGCCCTAGCCCGTCTCATCCTGCGGATGACCCAGCTACCCGCATGGCTCGTGCTGTTTCTGGTCAGCATTTCACCAGCCACAGCGCTTGCGCGCAGGCCTCCCGCGCACCCTCCTGGCGAACGCACCAATGTGTTCTGGGCATCGCTCGCGCAGAACGGGGACTCGGTCGCAGTTTGGGTGAGCGGAACGCCGTCCGAAATCTCGGAGGGAGATCGGATGGTGCTCCTCGACACGGCCGGTGTGGTTGGGACGGGCGTCATTCAAGGTCCATCCGAAAACAACACATGGCCTTTCCTTCTCGAAGGCACGCCGCGAGTGAATCCTGCCGCGGTGGTGTGGGCAGTCACACCGACCTCCCTCGTCAGCGCACAGACGCGAGCGCTCACGGTCAACAGCGACGGTCAGCCACGCGCGAGCGCGATCACCGGCGTCGATCGCAATCGTCTTCTCGCGGCCATCGATCGAGATGGTGACGGTCGTGCGGATCTCGTGCTGCTGGGTTGGGCACGGAACCACACACTCAGTGCGCGGCATCAACTGTGTCGCGATGTGCACTCCATGGTACGCGTGCGAGCTCGAGGCGCGTGGCGGACAGTTCGTCATACGCGGAGCAACGAATGTCGCGCCCTCGGTCCCCCGCAGGAGCGCCCGATGCGGGACCGGCCGATGGAGAGCCCGTAGAATGCCGGGCAAGATGCATCGTCGACTGCCTCTCTGTCTCGCACTCGTTGCGACAACGGTTTCGCTTTCCTCGGCGCAGGCGCGAGTACCGGCTCGACCACGCCCACGCATCGCACTCGTGGAGGTGTCCATCTTTCAGCACGAAGGCGTCCCGCAAGTTTGGTTGCGCGAACCTGAGAGCGAGATTGCGATCAGCAATCGCTTCGTGCTCCTCGACACGGCGGGAGTGGTCGGGGTGGTCGTGGTGAGTGGACCGCCCGTTTCCGGGACGTGGCCCACGGTGATCGACCAGCCGCTTCGTGCAACCCATGACGCGACGGTCTGGGGTGTGTCGGCCGAAGCGCTCATCGGCACATCCAACAGTCGCGCGTTGCTGGTCGATCACCTCAGCAGCCAGTCGCAGCCGGACGCGAGCAGGATCGCCGGAGTGGATCGATCACAACTTCGCGCTGCGATTGATCGCAATGGCGATGGTCTGGCGGATTTGGTGCTTCTCGCATCAATTGGTCGCAACACGTCGAGCAGGCCGAATCAGATCTGCCGTGACCACCACTCCACAGTGCGCGTGCGAGGTTTCGGTACGTCGCGATGGCGGACTGTTCGTCACGTCGTGACCAACAAGTGTGAGGATGCGGGTTGCCTGCAGAGCGCGACCTAACATCGAACCAATGTGCCGAGTACGCAGCAGTGACCCCCCACTGTTAGCCCCACTTGTTAGATCTGTGCGCGGTCTGTAGGCCACTCACCTCCCGCATTCATTTGCGAAATCCGCTGGCGTACAGGTTGCAATAACTCGCTCACGGATGTCGGGGCGCAGTGCCTGGGCCACCGCTCAAAAGGAAAAGGAAGAACATCATGACCATCGTTCGATTTGCACTTTCGACGTCGCTCGCTTGTCTCGCTCTGACCGGTTGTGTCGCGAACATGGGTGATGGCGCTGGGAGGTCCTCGGCAAATCTTTCGTTCCCGATCGTTGGTCTCACGGGCGACGTCACCCCGATGAACGACGGCTCGATGCTCATCTCGATCAAGAACGCACGCGGCGTTGAAGAGGCGAGCGTGTTGACGAGCGCAAAGAAGCTCGGTGCAGTTGTTTACGCCGGCGCCAAGACGCATGGCCTGCGCTACTCCGTTGAGCTCAACGATCCGCGCGCGATTGCCCGTCTGGCGATTCAGGCTTACACGGGCAAGGATCCCGAGGGTGCACCTGCGAGTGCGAGCGCAGTTCAAGCGACCCGATCAGTCTCTGCGTTGTCGGGTTGCAGCTGGGATGGCGACTTCACGTGCTTCGGTTGTTGGGATTGTCACGCCACATCGGACGGCATGGGCGAGAGCTGCCAAGCGGAGTGTCTTTCGGGTTGGTGATTCGTTCGGCCGATTCGAGCTGAACGTTCGATGTGAACACGTGAAGGCGCGACGTCTGGTTCTCAGACCTCGCGCCTTTCGTCCGTTAAATTATGGTCGCGGTCGGGCGACTAGAATCCAAAGATCATCGGGTGCCGTGGCTTTGAGGTCGACGAGTACGCACACGCCGTCCGTCAGCTGAGTGTCCCCACTCTGTCAGCCC
>CAZWQH010000167.1:0-9800 GCA_964635815.1 uncultured Sandaracinaceae bacterium | reverse complement strand
CACGGAAGTCGCGACCACGAAGGACATACGCGCGGCTATCGCCGACTTGCCCAACGAAGAGAATCTTGTCCATCACACCCGCAACGGTGGATGTGGTTCCCATGCCTTTGTGAGCGCGATCGGATTTCGCTTTCGCGAAGATCCTCTCACCGGCCGTTTCGACTGCGCGAACGAGGCGCCGCGCGAAGACATCCCGATCGGTCGGGACTCCTTTTGCCGTCATTACCTCGAAGAGCGTGTCGACAGCCATCTGACTTGCCACTTCGCCATGCGCTGCGCCGCCCATGCCGTCGCACACCGCGAAGATCGAACCGCATGGACCAAGCTTGTGGCGTGCAACAGGACCGTTCTCCGAGCCGCGGATCTTCGTGTCGAGATCTGCAACGAGCATGTTGTCCTCGTTGTGTTCACGCACGAGTCCGACAGCCGTTTGCGCAGCGACGCGAATATGGATTCCAGGAGTCGGTTCACCGAGAAACTTCGCAACCTCTCCGGGTTCCGGAGGGTCGCCGTCTTCCGTCGTGCTTCCGACATCCGTAACGCGAATCGGGATGTCGGCGGTCGGAACCTCGGATTTGTAAGGGCCTGCGGGATCGCTATCGCGAAACGTGCGCGGAGCATCCTCGCCTTTGGATCCTTCTGCTGGGGGTGGATCAACGGCTGTGTCTCTGACGTCCCCACTCGGTGGCGACGCTGCGGCCGCGGGAGCGTCGGCAGGACTGCTCGCGGAGGTTGAGACGTCCACCGGTTTCGGCGCCGTCATCTTGCCTTCTTTCAACGTCGGCTTGTCGCGGTGCGAAACCGGTGCGCTCGAGTGATACGGAATGGTGGCATCGCTGTCGGAGCTTGGGGACTGCTCGGACTTGATGTGATCCGCTGCGGAGTCGCGACGTAGCTGATCGAACATCTCGTTGAACTCGCCCTCATTGATTTTGGGCGGGTCCACGACCGTCGCGTCGTCCAGAGACGTTGGCGGCTGTCCCGGAGGATCCGATTGGCGCGTCATCGGACCCCTCTTGCAGACATGGCGTTGCTGACGTCGATGGTCGACTTCGCCGCGTCGTAACGGAAGAGGTGCCGTCCGAGACGGAATTGATCTCCATTACGAAGGACGAACTCACCACGTAACCGTACAGCGGAGCCGTTGCTTGAGCCGAGGTCTCGCATCACGTAGCGCTTGGACGCGCGGTCCACGACAATAGCCGCATGCCGCCGCGATAGGAACGGGTCATCGGTAAAAACGATGTCGCCATGTTCGCGGCCCATTACGGTCTCGTCGCGAAAAAGCGTGTAGATGTCGCGACTGATGCCCTCGGTCGTGTACTGAACAAGCCGCGCGAACCGAGCGACCTCAGGGGTTCCGAAGCACATCGTGCCGTTGATCATCGCGGGACCGATGGGCGCCTCGGTGTCATCCACGACCTCGAACCGCAAGACCTGCTGTCCGATATGGATCATGTCGCCGTGCGAAAGCAGGGCGGGCTCGCGCAACTTGATGTACACGCCATTGGCCGACTCGAGGTCGCGCAGCGCGATGCCGCCCGGGCGATGAGTTAGGCGCGCGTGGCGCGGAGAAAGATAGGGATCGTCTCGGAGCACGATCTCGCCTTCGGTGCGGCCGATGTCTGTTTGCTCCTGACCGATCGAGAACGCCGGCCCGTCTGTCCCATCTTTCAGAATGGAAACGATCGACCCGAACGTCGTGCGGCCGTCGGTAGCGTATGCAGGTGATTGTCTCGACGACGGTGCTGCGAGCGTGGGAGAGGGGGACGGCGCGGCTGGGTGGATCTGCATCGCGGCAGGCGCGGCGGGCTGGACCGCAGCGATGGGTGGATTACTCGAGCCCGGGGGTGGCGCGTCTCGGTACCGCGCTCCGCAGTACCGACAGAACTCGTGCCCGTCTTCGCCGGCGCCTCTGCACCGCCAGCAGACGGGACCCGCAGAAGAAATGGATCCCGAGTCCGTCGAAGGGGCCGCTTGAGCGGGGGGGGCTGCGGGAGTCGCGTCGCCGCTCTGCAGGCGATTGCCGCATTGGCGGCAGAACCACATGCCGGGGGGGTTCAATCCGCCGCAACGACCGCAGCTTGTTGCGCCCGCGGCCGTGTCTGCCGCCGTCAACGCAGCGACGGGAGCGGCCTGTTCACCGAGGCGCTTCCCACATCCAAGGCAGAACACTCCACCAGGAGCGTTCTCCCTGCCACACGTTACGCAACGCATTCGGGTGCGCGAGTGGAACCTGGGGCGGGTCCCGCCGTCAAGTGCTGATCAAGGGAGAAGCTCGTCGAAGAAAACGAGGCCCATGCTGAATCCGAGAACCACGTTCCACGCGTCCGTGCCGCCGCGCTGCACCGCGTCCACGCGCGATTCGAAGCGTGCCGTTGCAAAAGTTCGCACCATTGCGCCGAAAGACAGTGCGACACGCGCCGATAGCTCGAGCTCACCACCCAAAACGATCTCCGCTCCTCCGCCCACCGTCGAAAGCCGAAAGCTGTCCCCAAACCACAAGAATCCGAAGTCCAACTCCGCAAACCAGTGGAACCTGGAGCTCGTGGGATGCGTGTACCGCGCTCCGAGCCGAATCATCGGCAACACGCCGACCTCAAACACGCTGTCACCGTCAGCTAGCCAGATATCCAGGCCAAAGAGGGCTCCCCAGCCCGTTGGCCAGCGGCGTTCTACCTGAGCCGACAGTCCGACCCCGCCGCGAAACACGCACCGTTTGGTACGCGGGCAAAGAGCGTCGTTCTCTAGCGCCGCTAGGACGACGACGCCTCCTCCGTACACGAGCTCCGGTTCTCTAAGCTCCGGAGGCGGTGGCATCGCGACGCGCACGTTTGCTCGCGCACGCCTCGGCGGCACGCCTGCAGAAATAGGTGCGCTTTCAGGCTCGACTTGCTCGACCGGAAGGTCTTGTGTCGGCGTTTCTTGGGCAAATGTCGCCGAGGCGAAACACCACGATGTGATCGCAATCCCGCTTAACACGGTAGCAAGGCGCGAACATCGTCTGGTCGATCGCATACGGTCGTTGACTTTGGTGCAGCCGGCGTATAGTACGCGCGCCCAGGAAACTTGAACGTAGATTCTCACGCGCTAGTAGCAGGCGTGGGCACCACGGACACAGTGCCCCCCCGTTGGAGTCGGAGATGGAGATCTTTCTCGACAAAAAAGCTGTAAAGCAAATCCGAGTCACCGCGAACGACGCGGTCGAGGAGGGCGACACCGACACCGTTCGCGAAGACATCATTCAAGCGTTCAACGACGAACAGATCGAAGAGGTCGAGCGTCGTATCGAAAGCGGCGACTTCTACGATTTCATATCGGAGATCATCGACGAATGGTCAGGCGATGACGTTGACGAGCTTTTCGAGCTCCTCGAGACGCATTTCTCAGAAGCCGGAATCGACGTGAAGTACGCGACGAGCGATTCCGAAGACGAAGAGGAAGAAGCGGAAGAAGAGGAAGCCGAGGAGAACGAGGACGAGGAGGAGCTGGTCGGGATCGACGAAGAAGAAGAAGAAGAAGAGGTTGTTTGACAGACCACGTCTCATTTGACGTGATCCTGGCTTTCGTCCTCACTCAAGTCGGTCATTTACCAAAGAAGTAAACTCCCTCCTTTCGTTGCGGGCGCGTCCAGGCTCGCGTCAAAGCAGACGCGGTCTGTCCGTCGCAGTTGCTGAAGTACGGCAAGAGCTGTCCGCCTTTTCCGGGCGGATTGCTTTCTTGCGCTTATTGGCAGCGTTGGGCGTGGAGCTCGACGGCGCGCCGGCGGGCTGAGCCGACTTCGAAGTCGCGGATGACGCGGGAGAGGCGATTGCAGCCGTCGTCACGGTTGCCTGCTCGTAGCTGGAGCTCGGCGGCCTCGAACATGGCGTCGTCTCGGACGAGCGAGGTGGGGAAGCGCGCGGGAACGGCATCGTAGGCGGCGAGTGCTGCTGAGATGTTGTTCAGGCTGTCGCGGTAGATGCGAGCGATTCGGAGCTGGGCGGCGCTGTACCGGGGAAGGGTGTAGCTGCCCGGCCATCCGACGCTTTCGTGGGGGGCAAGCATGCGTTCGAGAGCGGCGATTGCACCTCGCGGGTCATTTGCGTCCTCAGAGAGGTCGGCGAGCTTCCAGTGCGCATCGTCCCATCGCTCGCCGAACGGATAGCGGTGTTCGTGGATAATCCGTTCGAGCGCGGTGCGGGCGCTCGCGAGATCGCCAGCGGCTTTTTGTTCGTCGTGGATCGCCATGAGGACATCGTCCCCGACGTCCCCGTGAAGGCCTTCGGCGTCGAGCTCTCCGAGAAGGCCCAGGACAGTGCCGTCTTCTGGGTGCGCTCTGCGGTCGCGTATCAGGGCCGCAAGGGCTGATCCCGCGACCCCCTCGCTCGGATGCTCGCGAACGACCTTCCGAAGTGCAGCCACTCCTTGGCCGCGCTGGCCGGACTCGGTGCGGAGCGTCCCGCCGTCGAGCAATGCGCGCACGTACCGGCGTTGCGCATGTCGCGCCACGAGATCGTCGAGCAGCACCAAGGCTTCCTCGACTTTGTCTTCGCGCATGAAGCTTCGCGCTTCGCGGTACATCGCTTCTTCTCGGTCGACGTCCCGTCGAGCCAGTCGCGCAGCGTCTCGGTAGGCGGCTCGCGCTTCCTCGTCACGACCGTGCAGCTCTGCGCGAGAGGCGTGTGCGAGGGCACCTTCGAACGGGTCACTGCTAGGGCTAGAGAGCGTTGGCGGACATGCGCAAAAAACTAAGAGCAGCAGTGCGCCGACGCTTTGTCCGATGCGTGTCATCACGTCCGGGTGTTGCGCGTAGCAGCCAAGCGTGTTGCTGCGATTTGCGAGAGCGCTTCCACGGCTCGACCGATCCCAGCGCGATCGACGTCCAGGTGAGTAACTGCGCGGATCGTTCGCTCCGAAATGGCGTTGATCAAGATCCCGTGTTTGCGGGCCGCATGAACGACCGCACCGGCGTCACCGAACGTCACATCGAAGTTCACGATGTTCGTTTCTACCGCGTCGACATCGCACTCGAAACCCTCGCGTCCGGCGAGGTCCGTTGCAAATGCACGGGCATTTGCATGGTCGACGGCGAGGCGTTCGCGATTCTGCCTCAAACCAAGCAGAGCTCCTGCGCACATAACCCCAACTTGGCGCATTGCACCACCGAACATTTTTCGAGCACGCCGCGCATCCTCGATGAATGCCCGCGAGCCAGCGATCGCGGATCCGACGGGTGCCCCGAGTCCTTTCGAGAACGTGATCGTGATCGAATCGCAGTGCATGGCCAACGTGCGGGGCTCGACACCAAGCGCGCACGCGGCGTTGAACAGACGCGCGCCATCCAGATGCACGCGTAGCCCGTGGTCGCGCGCGACGACTCCAATCTCTTCGGAGTGAGCGACAGAGACGGTCCGTCCCCCCGCGCGATTATGGGTATTCTCCACTACGACCAAACTCTGGCGCGGGGTGAGGAAAGACGCGGGCGCGAGCGCTGCGCGCAGTTGGTCTGGGTGCAAAGGAGCGGGGGCGCTCCCCACCGTCCGAAACTGCACGCGCGCGAGGGTTGCAGCTGCGCCTGACTCGAACTCCGCGACGTGACTGCCTCCTGCGATCAATACTTCGTCGCCCGATCGGCAGTGCACGAATAGCGCGATCTGATTTGCCATCGTTCCCGTCGGAACGAAGAGAGCCGCCTCAGTCCCGAGAATTGCGGCCGTCTCCTCTTCGAGAGCACGCGCGGTCGGATCCTCGCCGTAGACGTCGTCTCCGACGTCCGCGGTCGACATCGCCTGACGCATCTCCGGGGATGGTTGTGTGACGGTGTCCGAACGAAGATCGACGTTATCGCTCGATGTGCTCATTATGGCGTCTCAGGAGCGCTTCGCGAGCCTTGGGGATTTCGCGCAGCTCGCGTGACGAAGTCCTCCGAGTTGACGTCCGTGTCGTATCCGTTGCCGCGAGATGCATCGGTACCAAAGAACGTCATCGTGTCTGCCGTGGAAGACGCGACGGCCTTCCGTTCGTAGGACCACGTCGAGGTATCGCTTCGCGGCACAGGGCAGGAGCCGCCTTCGCACGCAATTGCCGAGCCCCACCCCAAACGATCGAGCTCGACATCGTTCCAGAGGATTCGAACGTGCCCGCCTGCATGCGCGAAACCAGAGCTCCACGCGCGGCCGGTGTCAGGAGGGGTTCCTTGCACATAGCTCATGCTTGTGAAGAGATAAAACCCGTGTGCGGGAATCGTCGCCAAACTGGCTACGCGGGCACGCTCTTCCCACGCAGACTCGCCGCTCGCGGAAGATAGGTACTCCACCTTCACGCTCATGATCACGATATCGTGGGCGGTCGGGTTGTAGATCTCGACGAACTCGTCGAGCGCAGTCGTTGGGCCGCCCGTAGCGACCTCGCTGATGAGTAGATTCCCGCGGCACGGGAGCGCTTCGTCGACGAACGTGTCGCAGTCATCGTCGAGTCCGTTGCACGTTTCAATCACGCAACGGTCGCGCGCCACGTCTCGAGGAACATCGACGGTCACATCGCTCGGGGCATCGACCGCTGCCGGCGCGTCCGCGCGGGCGTCGAGGGGAGCGTCCATTGGCACGCCACCGTCGGGAAGAGGATCGAGTACATCTTCTTCGTGCTCGCCGGAGTCTTCCGACGAAGAAACGTCGCGCACATCGATCCGAGCATCGGTCAACAATGGGACGTCAGGCCGCATTCCCGAGTCGGGGATGATCATCGTCGCATCCGAGCAAACTCCTTGCTGGCAGTCCGCGCCTATCCCACAGGTTACTCCCAGACACGCGCGATCGAGCTCCACCTCCACGGTGCGGGTTGTGCCGATCGAGTACGCTGCGTTCACGACTCTGCGAATGACGACACGAGTCCCACTCGCGGAGGCGAGCTGCCCCTCTACGACAATCTGTACGGTGCCGAATGCGCTGTTCCCGGTAGGGCGAACGGTCAGGGTTTGCGGCCACGAGAAAATCCCTTCTTCTCGTTCCGCAAAGCCACCGGTCGAGCTCGATGTGAGGGCGATTCGGATGCCGTTGACGTCTGCCGGAATGAGCACGTCGCGCGAGGTTACGACCACATTCAGAGCGGTCTTATCCGTGCACGCAGAAGCGCTTACGAGTGCGAAGAGAACAAGGGGAAGCAGCGAGGAACGAAGCACGACCGCGCAATGTCGCGGACGGAGCGCATCGCGGCAAGTCGCCCGGTTTCACGCCCTGGATCGTCAATACTTTGCTGCGGATTCGAGCAAGCTGTACTCAGGTGGACGGGCATGCGCACCTCACGCTCAGGGTGGCTAGGGATGCGAGCGGGTTTTGCGCTCGTAGTCTTTGCCGGGTGTGAATCGCGAGCGCGCTTCCCATCGATCTGGCAATCCTTCTCAGATGCGGGAATCTCGACGGTCAGTCTCGACGCGGCTGCTCCTTCCGCAGCGCGACCGATTACGCGCGATGCAGCGTTCTTTCCGTGGCCGCGGCGAATCCAACCGGCCGAGTAGGAATGCTCCGAGCACTGACGCGTTGCGTTGTCCCACATGTCGGGGAACGTAGAGAAATACCCTCCAAAAACGCAACTGGATCAAGCAGTTAGTTGGCGCCTGAAGAACCCGCCTCGTACGGTTCGCCCGCCGAGGTGTAGTTGCATGAACGCTGAACGAGCTGCGTTGCTTCCCGAGACCTTGCCGATCGGGAACAAAATAATTTTCGTCTGCATCGTCCTGAGCGTCGCGTGTGCCACACGACGATCCGCGAACGTGTTTGGTTCGGACTCCGGTTCGTCCGGCCCGGACGGGCCTCCGCCAGCGCCGAGCATCGTAGGGTGCGAAGTAAGCGCCGACGCGGATCGTGACGGCATCGCTGACCGAGCGGACTCCGAGGACGACCCAGATGGGGACGGCATTCCGGCGCGTCTCGATACCGACAGCGACGGCGACGGGATCAACGATTCAGCGGAAAACGAAGGAGGCGCTCCGTGTCGTCCGCGCGACTCCGACGCCGACGCAGTTCCGGATCATCTCGATGGCGACAGCGACAACGACGGCGTCGACGACATCGTCGAGCTCGACGCGGGGACGAACACGCGGAAAGCCGATACTGATGACGACGGCATTCCCGATCTCGTGGAGCGCGCCGCCGGAACCAATCCCGTCGATGCGACGAGCACTATCGACGAGAGCGATTTCTACGTAGTGCTTCCGTTCAACGGAAGTCCCGTGCGTCGCTCGTTGAGGTTTGGAACGTCGCTGAAGATGGCCGACGTTTTCTTTCTGGTGGACATGACCGGTTCCATGGGCGGTGTTCGTCGCGTGCTGATCGATCGATTGGCAGACACCATCGTTCCTGGAATCGCCGCCGCGATATCGGATGTTCAGATCGGTGTAGGTGGGTACGACGACTATCCCGTGAGAGAGTTCGGTCGCGCCCCGGACATGCCTTTCTACCTCCTGCGCAAAATCGGCCCGGTCAACGAAGACCGTGGCAGCTGGAGCGTTATGCTCAGCGCCGAGCTTCCGCCGAGTCCGTTTGGCGCGGCAACCAGCGGCTGCCCTCTCGACCGGGCGCGCAACGACATTGGGGACATCACGGACTCGCCAAACGGAGTACCGGATCTCATCGAAGCGATCCGTGGATTGCCTTGTCACAACGGCGGTGATGAACCCGAATCGACCGGGCCCGCATTGTTTGCGACGGCCACCGGGCTTGGTCTCACATGGCCTACCGGGGCGATCCCGGACCAGAGCTGCGAAGTGATTCCAGACGAGGTGGGAACTCGGTTCGGCTACCCGTGCTTTCGACCCGGTGCACTCCCCATCATTCTCGTTTTCGGCGACCGACCATGGCACAACGGGATGGGAATGCGCGATGAGTACGACTTCGCAGCACCGTCCTTCGACAACACGATTGCGGCGCTCGACAATGCGGGTGCACGGGTGATCTCCATCGTCAACATTGGCGAGGGCGGGTCTATCCCCACCGACTATTCTGAAGTTGCGCGCGCCACCGGAACCGTACGCGCGGACGGCACGCCCTTGTCATTCACCATCGACACGACGGGCCGCGGTCTCGATCGCACCGTGGTGGACGCGGTAGCGTCGCTCGCAAGCTCCGTCCCTCAAGACGTAAGTACGCGAACCGAGAACGGCAACGACAACCCTGGGAACTTCGATGCTACTCAGTTCATCACAGCGATCCGACCAGTCGAGGGCTACCGTGGGACCGTGTCCGGGGCGATGCCGGGGATCACCTACCGAGAGAAAAACGAAACCACGTTCATCGAGGTCATCCCTGGAACCGATGTCGAGTTCGAGGTCACATTCCACAATACAGTGCGGCCTTCGGAGTCCCGTGTTCAGGTTTTCCGCGCGCAAATAGGCGTGATCGGCAACGGTGTGACCCGTCTCGAGACACGCAACGTCTACGTGGTCGTGCCGGGTAACGGCGGAATCCTGGTCATCTAGCGCCGCCGGCGCCGCTGTCCTGGCCGCTCTCTAGCGGTTGCGGGTACAGGGTCCGCGACGTAGCTTGCGCGCCGAATGAGTAGCCGTTCGTCGATTGCGATGGATCAGGAGGTTGCCGAGTATTTCGAGCTCGGCGCTCAGGTCAATCCCGGCGACACGGTGTTCGACGTCGGTGCGAACGTCGGGGCGTTCTCCGCGCTCGCCGCACGCCGCACGGGTGGGCGCATCCGAGTGCACGCGTTCGAGCCAAGCCCGCTGACCTTTCGAGTTCTCGAGCACACGTTCGCAACGGACATCACTCTTCGGCGCGCAGAGACCTGGTTGCACCGCACCGCGCTGACGCAGC
>CAZWQH010000166.1:0-9830 GCA_964635815.1 uncultured Sandaracinaceae bacterium | reverse complement strand
GTAAAAGAAAGCCGTATCGCGGCCAGCGCGGAACCGTGTTCGCGTTCCACGAGGCGTAGGATGCGTTCGAGCGCCTTCAGCCACACGTGACCTTCGGTATCGCGGTCGGCGCGGCCGATCCGAGCGTTCAGGTATTCGTCTGTTTCAGACTGACCGGGCACGTGGAAAATCCGAAGGCAGTGTAGATCGGACAGCTGCCCACCAGACCCGTCATGAGGGGAACGACGCCGACAAACCCCCACAAGGTTCTCGCACCCCAGCGCGGTTCGTTGGCCGAGCGAAAGAGCGTGCTCGCGCCTCCAACCCGTCGAAGATGAGATGCAGTTCGTGTTCCAGCCCGCGTCTCCCGGCACCGGGCGCGAGCGCGTAACCGTGGAGGAAGTCTGCCAGCACGGCGCTCACCAACCGGACGATCGGCCCGGACGGCTCAAGCTTCACCGTTGCGTTCCGGACGAGCGCTTCGAAGTCCCGGCGCGTTTCCTCTGCGGCCCGCGAAGAGGCGACCAGTGCTTGGACGAGCTCCGGGGACCCTTCGCAGACCGAGAGGTAGCGGGCGCACACCTCAATCAGGCGCCGCCGCCACGAGCCACGAGCGAGCGGAAGCGTCTTGAGACACGAGAAACGCCGTCTCGCGATCGCCCCAACAAGCGCTTCCTTTGAGTCGACGTGACGGTAGAGCGCCATCGGGTCGACGCGCAGGCGCTTGGCCACGCTGCGCATCGAGAGTGCGCCACGCTGAAACTCGACCTCGGCCACGTCGACGATGCGCTCGTGCGTGAGCTGCTTCGCTCCCGAAGGAGGGCGCCCTAATCTAGTGGACATGACGAGGACGTTGCCCCACCCATGCACCTAAGTCTACTGTGTAGACATATGCTCCGACCGCGGGTATCCGTTTTTCTAGGAGTCAGCGTCGACCAGCACATCGCGAGGCCCGATGGCGGCCTCGACTGGCTCGAACGTTTCAGTGACCCAGCAGGAGGCGACACTGGCTACGGGACGTTCTTCTCAACCATCGACACTGTTGTGCTTGGACGCGCGACCTTCGACACCGTCCTAGGGTTCCCCGAGTGGCCGTATAGCGGAAAGCGCGTCGTGGTGTTCTCCCATCGCACCCTCGAACGCGAAGGTGTCGAAGTTGTGTCGGGAGCCTTGACTCCAGTGCTTACGTCGCTGCGCGCGCGAGGGAGCGAGCACGTCTACCTCGACGGAGGGCAGCTCGTTCGACAGGGCCTGAAAGAGGGCGTGGTTGACCTTCTGACGATCTCGGTTGTGCCCCACCTGCTCGGCAGCGGGCGGCCACTTTTCGAGCAAGGGTTGCCAGAGCTCCGACTCAAACTGCTCGGGTCGCAAGCGTACGCGAGCGGGCTGGTGCAACTGCGCTATCGGCGCGCAGAATGAGGTCCTGGTCAACGAATGCGACGGAACGCTGAGGCGTGAGGTTGCTCGGGTGACGTAGGCTGCCCATCGTCTCGCGCGCACGCAGCAAAGAGAACGCCCCTTCTGCGCGTGATGCCTCCCCGGTGCGTTGCCCACTCCTGCGTATCATGAGAGGGAGACGCGCACGCTCTGCGTGGTCGAGCCGGGAACTAAGCGCCTTAGAAGTTGCGAGACGAACTACCGGAGGTTGCCTTGCAGCAAGTCGGAGTGTTCTACGCGACGAAGGAACGGCACGCGCGCAACGTGCACCCGGTGGCGGGCGCGTTCGTCTTCACGCACTACAACCCGATGAACACAATGCTAGGTCGGGTTCACCATGCGCCCAAGCTTTCGTTGAACATCAGCAACGATGGCGCCGTCCTCATAGGGGTAGTCCCAGCCCGGTTCTGTGATCGCCGCTGCAGGCAAGTGCTCACGAACATGATCACGAATGCGCGCGCGCTGCGTCTCAGAGTAGCGGCCGCCAATGAGAACAAGATCCACGCGTGGCAACGTCGCGAGCAGCCGCATTCCTTCTTCCTCGCTCAGCGCGCCGTAGGCAGAGATGCCGCCGATCGAGCTGAGGAGCTGCAGCACCTCGTGACGGCGGTGTGGATTGCCCCCGAACAGAACAAGGACGGGCGCGTCTTGCGAAGAGACGACGGACGACAAAAGGGAACTCATACGCGCACGCCTCGCGCCATTGGGACCTCTACCGCTACCAGCTCCGCGGCTTGGATGACTTCAAACTCGGCATCGTCGGTCTCCCAGATTCCGATAGCGTCGCCCGGGCCAAGCCGATGGCCCGCGATGTCGACCGCGCCGCTCGCGCAGTGCACGTAGACGCCGTTGCCGCCGATGTGCATCGCGTAACGTGGGTTCTCACCCGTGTCGAACACGCCTACCGACACGAACGCATCTTGTTCGATGAGTGCGCTGCCATCACGGCGATCCGGCGAAAGCGCGATCAGGAACTTGTTGTGCTTGTCGGCAGGTCGATACTGGAACGTCTCGTGCCGCGCCGGCCCTCCGCGGCTCTTGGGGTAGACCCAAACTTGGAAGCTGTGGAAGGGCTCCGTCTCCGACGCATTCACTTCGCTGTGCTCAATCCCGCGGCCCGCGCTCATGGTTTGCACGGTGTTCATCCCGAGCAGGTGCTTGGCGCCGGTCGTGTCTTGGTGTCGCTGCGCTCCACGAATCATGATGGTGCTGATCTCCATGTCTCGATGGGGGTGCATCCCGAAACCGTGTCCGGGCGCCACGACGTCATCGGCAAAGCCGCACAACTCCCCAAAGTGAGTCTCGTAGGGCACAAACGCGTAGGCGCTGACCTTCCACGCGTCCGCGCGATGGATCCTCGCAGCATTGGGGCGGTGCAGCGTCTTCATCATGAACTCTTGAGCGCACGACCGAGTTTCAATAGGGCCCCCGCTATGGCGCCTGCCGCAATGAGGTGCATCACCGCGAGGACAGCCTTGGTGGCGCCGTCCGCGCCGGCGAGCGTGGCGGGCCCGCCCATTGAGAGAACCGCGCCGAGACCGGCCAAGACCGTGAAGGCGCGACTCGGCTTCAACAGGAAGCGATTCATCGCAGCGAGTAGCCCGATCGCGACGAGCGCGGGGACTATCGTGGCCACCACCACCATCGCAGCGGGAAGGGTCGAAGTCCCGGCCGAGGGGTCGTACTGCGCCACCATGTTAACGCCGGCTGCTTTCGCCCCGAAGTAGAGGAGCAGGTTGAGCGTGGCCGCGATCGCGCCACCGATGAGCCCCGCGCTGACGAGGCGTGCGACCGTGAACTCACGTGAAGGAGAAACTGGGTTTGTTGTTTCCGACATGACTTTTCCTCACCACTCAAAGACGAATCGGCGCTGATGGAACGAGTGCCCGCCAAACGCGGGGCGAGATGCGGAACGACCGATCACACAGCTCCTCGCGCCATGGCCTGCGCCACAGTCTCTGCCTTGATCTCGGGGTAGCGCGCGTTGTGGTTCGAGCCCAGCAACGCATCTCCTCCGAACACCCCGCGCGCATACATCAGCGGCAACCACGCGAACATGTTGCCCGGTTCGGCAGCGAGGCGACGCTTGGTCTCCTCGTGAAGTTCGTCGAGCGAACCGAGTCGCTCCAGCACAAGCTTCTTTCCGTGCGCTGTCTCCCAAGTCTTGGCGAACGAAAGCACGTCCAGACGATCGCCCGAGACAAACAAGTGTTCGGGCACCTTGCGATCGTCCAGCGCGGCCGCCGCAGTGAAACGAGCCGTGTCCTCCCACGTCGTCCAGTCAATGGGAGTTCGGCCGTCGCCCCAGTACCGCACGACGCTCTTCTCAGTGTCGAGCAGCCCTAGGAATCCGAGCACAAAGCGATCTGCGAAGATGCCCTGCAGCACGTGAACGACCTCGAACGAAGCGGAGACCTCGCTCCGAGCTTGCGCCGCTAGCGTGCGTCGCCAGTCCGAGTTCACGTTGATGCCCTCGGGCAGTGTGAAGACGTTGTACGAGTAGTCGGAGGGGATGAAGCGGCGCGCGCCCGCTGCTTTCGCCGCGCGCAGGAGTGCGACCTGTGCGTCGACGATGACGTCGGGCCCTCCTTGGAGTGTCGAAACGACGGCGAAGGCACCTCGGACGGCAGCGGCGCGGGCCTCGTTGTCTGCGCCCACCGCATCGAAGGCCACGAGCTCGACGCGATCACGCGCCATCGCGGCCACCTCAGGTTTGTTAGGTTCGCGCACCAGCACGCGAACGCGTACCGACGGGTGCTCGAGGAGCGCGTTGACGATAAGACGGCCGAGCTTTCCGGCCCCACCTGCGACGACGACTAGCTTGTTGGTCATGAGCACACTGTGGGGGCGGAAATCGCACTCAGACAATACGGCTGCATTCGAACTCAGTGTCAGGGCATGCTTGACGATATGATCCCACCCGCTGACATGATCTTGTTCGCCGCAGTGGTGCGCGAGGGGAGCTTCACCAAAGCTGCTCGCCGCCTTGGCATCACCAAGCAGACGACGAGCGAACGCATTGGCAAGCTCGAAGCACGGCTCGGCGTACGCCTGCTGGAGCGAACCACCCGGAGCGTCAGGGTCACCGAACCGGGAGCGACGTACTACGAAAGGTGCACGGCCATTGCGACCCAGATTGAAGAAGCCAACGCCGAGGTTCAACAGCGACACGCGGAACCCGTCGGGCTGTTGCGAGTGTCGGCGCCCGTCCTCTATGGCCGTCGCTTCTTGGCGCCTGTGATCGCGGACTTTCTTGGCCGACACCCCAAGGTGCGTATCGAAGTCGTGCTTGCGGACCGCCGAATCGATCTCGTCGAGGAGGGCTTTGACCTCGCTATTCGGATCGGGACGCTGGACGACTCGTCGCTTGTCGCGAGAAAACTCGGCGAAGGCCACGTTTACTACGTCGCGAGTCCCGACTATTTGGCGAAGCACGGCATGCCGCGCCCTGAGGACCTGCGGTCTTCGCGATGTGTTGGGGTTAGACCGTTCGAGACGTGGGAAGCGAGCGGCGTTACGTCGAAGATCGAGCCCATGCTCGTGGTGAACGACCTCGAAGTCGCGTGCGATGCCGCGGTGGCTGGCGTCGGGATCGCTCGACTACCCGCCATCGTGTGCCGTGAGGCTGTCGCAACGGGCCGTCTGCGTGTGCTGTTCGGCCCGGAGCCCGCGATGCTGCGGAGCGTGTACGCCGTCTACCCGAGTCGCCGCCATCTTCCGGCGAAGGTCCGGCTGTTCGTCGATGCGCTGGCGGCACTCGTGAAGCCGATGCTGCCTCTCAACCCGGGCGCGAGGCGGAGCGGACCGCAGCGGAGGAGGAAGCCAAGCAGCTCGCGCAGATTGTGAGCCGACATCGCGCAGCCGAAGAGTACACTCTCTGAACGCCCGACGCTCCCTCCGCACCTCGTTGCGCCGGCGTGATTGCGGCTCTGCTCTACAGATATGGGCGTCCCGCACGCAACTGGCCGAATGGGTCAAGTCAGCGGCCGACCGGGTCAAGCACGTCGTCGCGGCGCGTCGCAGCATGTGCGCATGAAGAGACGTTTGCTCGTACTCATCGCGTTGGTCGCGGGTGCACCGGCCGCGCGCGCGGAGGAGAGCTTCCGCTGGGACCAGCCATCGCTCACCGCCAACGTGGGGCTGATCCAGCCCCTGCTGCTCGGCGGCGCGAACTTCGAGCTCGACTTTCGCTACAGCCATTTCGTCGTCTCTTACTCCCACGGCTGGAGCCTCGACCTCGACGGCGATCGGGTGGTCGGTGAGATGAGCCGGCAACGTCTTGCGCTTCACCTGCCGTACTCGACCGGGCTCGGCCTCGGCCCTTCGATCTACGTCGGCGTGCTCAACTCGTTCTTCGATGTACGCCTGGAAGCGAAGATCCATCGCTTCGAGGTCTCCTACGCTTCAGTCGATGGCGCGGGCCACACCGAGATTGCGTGCTACACGACCTTTACTCTGGGTGCGGGTGTGTACTGGACGTACCTACCGTTCGCAGCGCGCGGCGACGTGCTTCGGGGCGTCGGGATTGCGACAAGCGTGCGCTTCTGGCCCAAGGTGGGCTCTACCCTCCCCGGCGACGAGCTCGAGTACGACAATCGATCCACCGGACAGACGGAGCGACATCGCGCAGCGAACATCGGAATCGCCGACACGCCGCTCGTCGTGAACATCTCGATCGGCTACCTGTTCCAGTAGCCAACGGGTCTGTGCCTGTTAGCCTGGCGCTCGTGGGCGCTACGCTTGCGGCTCGGGTGGTCGCGCGCATCGTAGACACCGGCGTGGCGCTAGGTGTGCCCGAAGCGGAGCTGGCGGGAATCGTCGGTCGCCCGCTCGCGGAGCTGTCGGAGGACCGCCGCGTCCCAATCGAACGCGCGTTCGAATGCTTCGCCCACTGCTTGAGGCGAACCGGGGATTCCGCCTTTCCGATCCGAGTCGCGCAGTCGGTGACCTTGGAGGACTACTCGGTACTCGGGTTTGCGTTGATGACCAGCCCGGACGCCAAGACAGTCCTCGATCGTCTCGTGCGGTACGGCGACATGGAGTCGGACTCGGGGACCTGGCGCGCGCGCTTCTCGGCCCACCGGGTCCGGCTTGGCTGGGTGAGGTCCGGCCGGCGCACTCTCGGTCACCGCGCTGCCAACGAGTGTGCGCTAGCCGAGCTGGTCGGAGGCTTTCGAAAAGGGATCGCCGGCTTCGCCCCAGATCGGGTCTATTTCCGGCACGCGGCGCCGCAGGATACGCGCGCGCACGAAACGCATTTCCGCGCACCGATCGTATGGGACTCCTCGTTTGAAGGCGTCGACCTCCCAGCTGCTGTGCTCACGGCACGGCTCACGCTGGACCGCTCGGCCGTCAGCCCGTACTTCGATCGTGTCCTCGAGAGCCGCTCGCGGCGAGAGGCATCCTGGACGGATCGCGTCCGGGCCGCGCTCGTCGAGGGCCTCTCCACCGGACCGCTCGCGGCGGCTAAGGTCGCGCGCTATCTCGGCGTGTCCGAACGATCGCTTCGGCGCGCCCTGGCCGAAGAGCACACCACCTATCGAAAGATCCTCGACGATTTGCGGCGCGACGCTGCCAGCGAGCTCATCCAGTCGAAGAAGAGCGTTACCGAGGCCGCCTTTCTGCTGGGCTTCTCCGAGACCTCCGCGCTCTCTCGCGCCTTTCGGCGTTGGCACGGGACGTCGACTCGAGCCCACGTTCGACCCCGAAAACGAAGATAGGCGAGCGGTCGCTCGAGCGAAGCCGACACGTGTGCAGTCGAGGCAACCGTGGTCGGCGCATGTCCCACAGCTCCGTTCGAGCTGGCGCTTGAGGGACTGCATTGCCCTGTGAAGACGGCCCGAGGCGTTGTTCGTGGAGATCTGCACGCGTTACGTCGCGTGAGCGTGCACTGTCCATCTTGCTAGCGCGCGCGTGGGTGGCGAATCACGCTGAGAGCAGAGAGCACGCGGATGATCTTCAAGCCCTACTACTACTTCGAGACCGGCTGCGCCGCGTACCTGTTCGGCTGCGGCGGCCTCGGCAAATGCTGCGTCGTCGATGCCCACGAGGAGGATGTCGATGCCTATGCTGCGTTCGCCGAATCGAAGGGCATGCACATCACCCACGTCATCGACACGCACGTGCACGCCGACCATCGCTCCGGCGGCCCAGCGCTGGCCAGGAAGGTTGGCGCAGCCTACTGCCTGCACGAGTCCGCCAACGTCGCGGTTGCGTTCGCACCCCTCAAGGACGGCCAGGAACTTGAGCTCGGCAACACGCGCGTGAATGTCCTCCACACGCCAGGCCACACGCCGGAGAGCATCAGCCTCGTCGTCACGGACCTGCGGCGCGGGGAGAAACCGTGGTTCGTCCTGACGGGAGACACGCTCTTCGTCGGTGCTGTCGGGCGTCCCGACCTACCTGGTCGGGCTCGCGAGAACGCCGGGGAGCTTCACGACAGTATCCACGCGAAGCTTCTCACACTGCCAGATGAGCTCGAGATGTACCCGGGGCACTTCTCGGGGTCCGTCTGCGGCGCGGGCATGAGCGGCAAGCCCTCGAGCACCGTCGGGTTCGAGAAGCGCTGGAACCCTCTCTTGTCGAAGCCGCGCGAGGAGTTCATCGAGGCCGTTTGTGACGTGCCGCCCAAGCCCGCCGAGATGGAGCAGATCACTCGCATCAATCAAGGCCGCGACGAAACACGTCACGAGTAGCGAGCACCTCGGTCTCTCCAAGCAACCCGAGTGGGCCGAAGCAATCGTCCCACCGCCTGGTTCGCGCCGGCGTGGCCTGCAGCAAACCAAGACGGTTGAGCCTGACGCTGCGGCGAGCGAGGCGGCACAACAGACCGCATGATTTGGTGGTCCTACCATCTCATCGCTGCGGTAGCCGCTTCTGCAACGGCGATCTGGCAAAAGTCGGTGTGAAGGATGTCCCCTCCAACCTGGCTACGGCGATCCGCACCGTCGTCATCTTGGTCTTCGCGTGGGGCTGCGTCTTCGCGGCAAAAGAGCAGCACGCCATCAGGGAGCTGAATCGCCGCTCGGTCGTCTTCCCCGTTCTCTCGGGCGTGGCGACTCGCAGCTCGTGGCTCGCGTAGTTGCAATCGCCAGGATTCGGCCACCGCCGCGCCGAGTACGTTGCACGTTCCGCGGTAGTCGCCGCCTCGCTCCGATGCTCGCTATGGGCTGTATTCGTACGCGCCGATGTCAGCGCTCGCGCCCTGTGGTCGCGCGATTCCTAGGACGTCCCGCCCGACCGCGGCGCCGGCGGTGTTGTCTCCGGTGTTGATCGCGGAAGAGCCGACTCGCAGCCGCGCGTCCGCGGCGGCGATGTTCGTGAGCATCGGGTCGCCAGTGACCGCCGTCGCGTCCCAGCGTGGCGCGGCGCCGCCACCGAACCAGACGTTGTGCCCGGCGACGTCGCTATACGCTTCCGATGCGCTCGCGACGTAAGGATCCGCGGCGCGCGTCACGACGATCACATTGTTGATGATGCTGACGTCAGCGTTCGCCGCGCACGGCCCGAACAAGAACGCACCGTTCTCGCTTCCGGATCCGCGGCCTGCCGACACGATCGTGTTGTTGAAAATGCGCAACGTCGTGCGCGGCATCGATTCGTCGCCACAGTTCAATTGCATGCCCGCATGAGTGGAGTCGTCGTCGTCCCAACCAGCGCCGAGGCCCACGCGAATCAACACGTTGTTGAACACCTCGTTGTCGCCGGTGACGAGCTTTCCGATCAGGATGCCGTCACCGTCTTGATCGACAATCACGTTGTCGTGAACGCGGTGGTCGGCGATGAACGCCGCCGACGCTTGCTCGCTATAAATGTTGATCGCTCGGTTCGCGTGATTCTGGTGGAAGTAATTCCAACCGATGTCTCGGTTTGATTCGGTCGGCCGTCTCGGACCGGATCCCGCGCGCTCGCCGCTGCTGTAGACCACGTGATAGAGCTTCGAGCTCCCCCTGCCGTCCTCTCCGACGTCGGTGAATTCGTTTCCGAGGACGGCCACGTCATTCCCGTTCGGGTTCACGCAACCTGTCGCCCCGGTGCCCGTTGGCGATGTCACCCAGTTTCCGACGACGCGATAGCCCGTGCTCATGTTCACGCACTCGGCTCCCGCGGTGATCCGCATCTTCGAGATCACCCAATACTCGGACGCACCAAAGCCGGACTCGAAGAAGTGAATCGCGCGTTCGATTGACGTCGAACCAACGTTCACGACGGCGCCCGGGTATGCGACGATCGCCATCGGCCGCCCGGCTGTTCCATGCGCACCGAGATCGAGAGTTGCGTTGTAGTCATGCAGCGTTGTCTGCGACACGCCGTCACCGACGTAGACGGTGTCTCCGGCGGAGATCGTGCCGACAGCGTGGGGCATTGAGCGCCACGGCCGCGTCCAAGAGCCGTCGCCGCTCGAGTCGTTGCCC
>CAZWQH010000165.1:0-9879 GCA_964635815.1 uncultured Sandaracinaceae bacterium | reverse complement strand
GGGGGCCGATCGTGGCCGCGAGCGGGATGCCTCGAACGTGCAGCGCCGGGATTGCTTGCAGATCCCGGGCAGACAGCGCTACGTGTCCCTCTATGCGGCTCGAGCAAACGATCGAACACGTAGGTCGGCGCGCATTCTTCGAGGCCATGGGGGCAGAGGCCCCTGCGGTGGCGCGCCGTTCTCAGGACCCAAAGCACGGCGACTATCAGCTCAACGGCGCACTACCGCTTGCGAAGCAACTCGGGAAACCACCGCGCGAGATCGCCGCTCTGGTCGCCGATCGCCTCCGCGGAAACGACATGTTCGCAAGTGTCGAGGTTGCCGGCCCTGGCTTCATAAATCTTACGCTCGCGCCATTGTGGCTTGCGAAAGAGGTTCTAGCGCTGAGCCAGGACCGCGCGCGTGACGGCGTCACTCCAGTTGCCAAGCCCGAAACAGTGGTCGTGGATTTCTCTGGTCCGAACATCGCCAAGCAAATGCACGTCGGGCATATCCGATCGACCTTTATCGGCGCCGCGATAACGAAGTTACTCCGCGAGGTCGGTCACCACGTGATCGCTGACAATCACGTCGGCGACTGGGGAACTCAGTTCGGGCTCTTGATCGCGGGAGTTCGACGCTTTGGCAACGAAGACGAGCTGGTGACTGCGGATGCACCGATCGACCTGCTCGAGGACATCTACAAGCGCGCTACCGCGCTCGCGAAGGAAGATCCCGCGTTTCACGATCTCGCTCGTGCCGAGCTAGCAAAGCTTCAGACCGGCGACGCCGCGAATCTAGCCATGTGGAAGAGCTTCGTCGCCGTCACACGAAAGACGCTCGACGAGACGTATGCCCGCCTCGGTATTTCATTCGACGAGTGGCGCGGAGAAAGCTCGTACGAGCAATTTCTTCCCGCGGTCGTTGACGAGTTGCTGGAGCGTGGAATCGCCCGGCAAGACGCCGGAGCGATCTGTGTGTTTTTCGACGATGACAAAGAGCTCGCGAAGGTCGACGCCCCTTTTATCGTTCGCAAGAAAGATGGCGCGTACCTCTATTCGACGACCGATCTGGCGACACTGCGCGTACGCCGCGATGAGTTTCACGCAACTCGCGTCCTTTACGTCGTCGACGCCCGACAGTCGCTTCACTTCAAGCAGCTGTTCGCGACGGCTCGTAAGCTCGGCTTCGATCTGATGCTCGAGCACGTTTCGTTTGGTTCCGTACTGGGTTCGGATGGCAAGCCGCTCAAGACGCGTGACGGGAAAGCCATCACTTTACGTGCACTCCTCGACGAGGCCGAAGAGCGCGCGATGGAACGCTTGCGCTCCGAGACTGGCTTCGAAATCGCGGACGAGGATTTTCCGCGCGTGGCCCGTGCCGTGGGCCTTGGCGCTGTTAAGTACGCCGACCTCCGCCAAAACCGGACTACGGACTACCAGTTCGAATGGGACAAGATGATCTCGTTTACCGGGAACGCGGGCCCGTACTTGCAGTACACGTATGCGCGAATCGCTTCGATCTTCCGACGCGGGGCCGAACAACCGGTGAGCACGGGCGTGCTGCCCAACTTCGAGGACCCGCGCGAGCTCGATCTCGCTCGAGAAGTAATCCGTTTCGACGATGTCGTGCATCAGGCGGCCGCCACATCCCAACCTCATTTGATCTGTGATCACCTCTTTGGGCTTTCGCGAGCGTTCAGCTCCTTCTACGAGCACTGCAAAGTCCTCGTCGACGATCCACAGACCCGTGCGAGCCGTCTGATGCTCGCGGACGTCGTCCGTCGACAGCTCGTGCGAGGACTTGGAATTTTGGGGATCGAGACGGTCGAGCGCATGTAGGTTGGTCCCGGGCCCTGGCCGCGTCTCCCACCGCACGAATCGCCGATGGCGCTGGGGCGGTCCGGACATTTCGCCGTGCAGGAAACCTGCTATACCTCGCGCTCCTACCGAGAGCCGATCCGCGCTCCTGTTTTCGAAACTTCATGACTACCAAAGCCTCCGCAACCAAGGCCGCTGCGCGCGCAAGAACGGCTCGCAAGATTCGCGAGAGCCGCGACACAGCATTGTTCGATAACGGCCGCGAAGGAATCCCGCGGACCCGCAGCGCGTCGAAGTTCGTGATGCGCTCCGGTCAGCGCATCGTACTCCCCGTTCAGGGCGGTAAGATCGCGTTGCCGGGCACTCCGAGTCCGACTCCTGTCGCAGTCCCCCCAAAGGCGGGCGCAAAAGCTCCCCCCCAAGCGGCCGTAGCGAAGCCCAAGGAGAGCACGAACGGCCCGGGGAAGTCGGCGGGCGCCCCCCAAGAGCACGGTTGCGAAGGTGGCTGCACCCAAAGCATCGCCCACGCCGGCAGTCGAAACCGGAAGTCTTCCTGCGGCCAAAGAGAAAGAGATCGTCCCGGAGATCGACGTCCTCGGTCTTCCGCCTCCGACAGGAATTCTGTCCGCCGGCACGCTCGAGGTTCTGGGAGCGGATCCGTCGAACGCGATTTCGCGCCTCGGCGTCGAGCTGCTCGACAGTCGTCCGCATATCGTTGCATCTGCAACTCGAGTTCTCGACGATATTCTCGTCGGCAAGCCCGACATGCTCTCACCACTCGTCGACCGTTTCGTGTCGGGAGTCTTTTCGGACAACCAGCGCGCCGCACAAACCAGTGCGAACGCGTTGCCAGTGGTCGCGAGGAATGCGCCCGCTCGTGTTGCGCGGCAGTTGAACTTGCTGACCTCTCAGTTCGGACGCGCTTCGGACATTGGCAAAGACGGACTTGTGCGTACGTTCGCGGCTCTTTGCGCGGCGTCCGTCGCGTATCAGAAGCGTCTCGAGGAAGTGATCGAAGAAGCCCTCGGTGGTGCCGATCCCAAGACGCTCACCCGTTGGATGGAGATCGTTTTGCCAGCCCTGAAGGGCGAGCCTCACGCGCGCGCACGCGCAGTGATCGAGCGCCGCGTTCACGGCCTGCCAAAACCGTTCAATCAGAAGATCGCCGACTATCTTCGCATCAAGTTGCGACGGCCGACTCCATGAACGGAAGCACATTCGTGGGCCACGCGGTTCGCGTAGTCCTGCTTGCTGCGCTCCTCGTCGGATGCGGCGGTCGCCGTTCTCAAACCGCGCGCGAGACGATGGCGCGCGAAGTCTTTGCCGGCGGACCACCACCGAACTGGCCTGATGAAGTAATCGCCTCGACGCGAGACGCGGTCGGACGCCCGGCTCTCTTTCTCGGCCCAGGACCGGACGCAGCTCGAATTGGTTTCGTATCCCCGCGCGTGCGAGTGAAGATCGCTGGAGCTCCCGTGGGCGAGCGTATTCCGGTGCGCATCGACGGACCCGTTCGCATCCGCGCTTGGTTCTCGCTCGGGCGTGTTGCGCTTCGCGTTCAGCGACGCGGTCGCGTTCGCGATACGCCCACGTACGTGGGGCCGAATGACGAGGTCACGTTTCTCGGCGTCGTTGGCGCACGCGCGATGGTTCGAGTCGCACCGATGGAGGGACAGGTTCCCCTGACGTCCGCGGTGTTCGACGGTTCTTATCCGATGGTCGGTCTCGGTGCAGATCGCGCCCCCGATTCGGCGGAAGCACCGGCAAGGACATCTACGGTCGTCCTCGTCGCAGGCACGACCATCCTGGACGCTCCGGGGGGGCGCCCGGTTTCCGTCCTGCCTGCGGGCGAGCACTTAGCGGAGATCGTGACTCCCGGTGACCCGCCGCTCGTGCGCGTTGGGAGTGGCCCGTACTTGATCGGCTACCCAGATCGCGCGACTGCGGAACTACAAGATCTCCTCACAAGGGATAACGTTGGCGAGGCCGCCTTCGCTCCGGGAAGCATCCCCGATCGTATTCGAGCAGAAGCACAGAAACCGTTGCTTCGTCTTCGGCCAGGCGCACGCATCACGTTCGAAGGTCAGACGTTCGCGATCTTTCGTGAAGGTGGCTACGCGCGCGATTTCGGACGAAATGCCCAAGGGCTCGTCGACGTCTACGCGGCCGCGAACAACGACGTTACCGTGCGCGGTTTTGCAAGTATCGACGACTTGGAAGCGATCGAAGATCCCACTCAAGGCGACGAAGGCTCGTTCGACGATGAACCGGCTGCTCCTCCAGCAGCAGCTATCCCCGCAGAACCCGGAGTTCCAGCGGAGATTCCTGCGCCGACGGGTACGCAACCTGCGGCTGTCGAGCCCGCGCCCGCTGCTGCGACTCCGTAATCGAGTTGCAGCTCAGCGTACTCATCGTCTCAGAAGAAACTCGTGTCTCAGGAAGAGACCGTGAGCCCCGGAAGTATTAGCGCGGCGACCGCAGACGCTGGAGGGGGGGATCGCATCACTTCGGTCGCCGCAATCGTTAGACGTAGGCACACTGCGAACTTTTTCAAGCGCGAGAATTGAAAAATTATTTGCACTGCGCGTGGCACCTTGCCGCGGCGAATTGTCGGTGTCGAAAAACACTGCCATTTGCTATCTGCGAAGCAGGCTTGGCGCATAGTCAGCAGGCGGCTCGTACCCGAGCAACTCAATCGCCGTTGCGGCCACCGTCGCTAGCGTTCGTGTTCCAGGTTCCGCGTCCCGAAATACGAGTCCAGGATCTAGCTCTCGACCTGGCGCAAACAGGTGTAGCGGAACTGCGTTCAGCGTGTGGCTGGTCTTCGCAATGAAGGAGGCGTTCTCGTCACGCACCCACGAACCTGACGCGTCGCGCTCGAACATCTCGTCGGCGTTGCCGTGATCCGCAGTCACGATCAGAGCCCCGTGGAGCTCGCGTATCGTGTGCATGAGGCGGCCGATCTGAAGGTCGACGGCCTCTACGGCCTGCACGGTGGCGTCACGAACGCCGGTGTGTCCGACCATATCCCCGTTCGCGAAATTCAGTCGCCCGAACCGCTGCCGATTCTTGCGGAGCTCGTTGATTACCGCGTCGGTGATCTCTGCGGCTTTCATCCACGGCCGCTCTTCGAAGGGGAGAATGTCGCTCGGAATCTCGATGTACGTCTCCAGCTTGTCGCTGAACTTCCCGCTTCGATTGCCGTTCCAAAAATATGTGACGTGCCCGTACTTCTGCGTCTCGCTGCACGCGATCTGTGTGATGTCGTTGGCGGCGAGGATCTCGCCGAACGTGTGATCGATCGTCGGCGGCTCGACCAAGAATCGGCGTGGGATTCTCAAGTCTCCGTCGTACTGCATCATTCCCGCGAAAAGTACGTTGGGCCGAGGGCTTCGATCGAATGCTGTGAAGGTCTCGTCCTCGAACGTACGCGAGATCTCGATCGCTCGGTCGCCGCGGAAGTTGAAGAAGATGACCGCCGCTCCGTCGCGGATCGGGCCCACGTAGTGATCTCGTTCATCGACGATCGCGAATGCTGGAAGATCCTGATCTCCAATGTCTTCGTTCTCTTCGCGCAGTGTTTCGATTGCGGTGCGTGTCGACATGAAATGCCGTGCTTCGCCGAAGACGTGCGTTCGATAGCCACGCTCCACCATGGGCCAGTTCGCGTTGTAGCGGTCCATGGTGATGTTCATCCGTCCGCCGCCCGATGCGATGCGGAAGTCCATCCCGGCGCCGGTATTGAGCTCTGCGAGAACCTGCACGAGCGCAACGACCTACTCGAGCGCGCATCGTCGAGGAACGTCACGGCCGAACAGAAGAACCTGAATTCGTGCCCAACTTACGCGTTTCTGCCGTGCTGCTCGCAGCATTTCGATGAGGTGATCGATGTGGCTGTGAACGTTGCCATCCGACAGCAGTCCGATGAAATGCATCGGCTCGTGTGTGGCGAGCGTTTGAGCGATCGCGGCGAGCCAGGTGTCTGCGCGAAAGAGCGATCCGGATTCGATCGCGGTCTTCACCAGGCTTGCGCCCTGTTCGAACACTCGACCGGATCCCAGGACGTTGTGTCCGACTTCGCTGTTGCCCATGTCCTGATCAGAAGGCATTCCGACCGCGCGACCGTGAGCCTTGAGCGTCGTGGTAGGCGAGTTGGCGGCCAGCCAATCCAGATTGGGCGTTCGAGCCAGCCAAACTGCGTTGCCGTCGTCCGGAGCGCCGACGCCGACTCCGTCCATGACGACGACCAAAACGGGCCCGGCCACGGGCGCGAATCGATGGTGGCGCGTCAACCCCAAAGTCATGCGGCCATCATAGGGCAACGCGTACCGAATGCATGCGTCGCGTCCACTAGCGCACAAAAAGCAGGGTTGCGCAGCCATCGAACCGCCGTAGGTTGGTTCTGTGCGCGCAACCACCGACGGCACCGCCTTTCGTCTCTCCGGACGTATCCTCTATCTCACTGACGACGCAGATCTTCTGAAACGTCAGCTCTCGGGGGAAGATCTTGTCTTCGACGCGGATCGGAAGCTGATGGACAACATCAGCACGGACGAGATCACTCCCGGATGGGTGTGCTTTTATTACGACGAGACGCTCGGGCGTTACTCGATGGTCGGGCTGCGCGGCGGCGCGATCGAGAAGGATTCGATCAAGAACGGGAAGTTCGACGTCATCGTGAGCGGTTTGTCGAAGGGGTGCGGGTCGTCTCGCGAGACCGCACCGTACAGTGAGCTCACCGCAGGCGCGCGGCTCGTAATCGCCAAGAGCATCGAGAAGATCTACGGGCAGAACGCACAGAATATTGGGCTGCTGACCTCCACAGACCTTTCGCTTGTGCCGCGACTTCTCGCTGGGGAAGCCGTCGAGATGAGCGAGTTCACTGCCGGGCTGGATCCGATCAGCGCGGACATCGTCCGATGCGGCGGCCTGTTCGAGTACAACAAGAAGCGGCTATCCGGAGCCATTACGCCGCCCTCGATCACGACTGAAGCGCGCGCGATGACGATCGCCGAGAAGATCATCGCTGCTCACGCGATCCTCGACGCACAAGCGGGAACACAAGGCGTCAACGCCGTGAAGCCCGGGGATGCGCTCTTCGTCCGTACGGACGTGCGGTTCAGCCACGAGTACACGACACCGATGGCGGATGCGCTCTTTCGTTCGGGCTTTGGCCAGGACGCCGTCGTATCGGAGCCTACGAGCGTCTTCACGTTTCGCGACCACCTGACGTTCCTGCGCGACGTCATGCCCGAAGAGAAGCGGAAGATGGGCCTTCTCGACAACGCGAACGGGCTCGCGACCACTCAAGAAGCGTTCGCTAAACGGCACTCCCTTAAGCTGTACGGGGAGAACCCGGCCGGCGGCTCGGAGGCCATTTGTCACAACGCAGTTGTCGAAGACCTGGCGCTCCCTGGTCACGTCGTCGCAGGCACGGACAGTCACACGTGCATGGCGGGAGCGTTGGGCTGCTTTGCGTTTGGTGTCGGTTCGACCGACATGGCCAACGCTTGGTACACGCGAGATGTTCGCCTCCGCGTTCCGGACTCCGTGCGTTTCGTTCTTACCGGTGCGTTGCGGAGTGACGTCTCTGCCAAAGACGTGATGCTTCACATCTTGAGTCAGCCATTCTTTCGCACGAGCAAAGGCATCGGGAAGGTCCTCGAGTTTACAGGCACCGGAATTGCTGCTCTTCCGCTCGATGAGCGCTCCACCCTGACCAATATGGCGGTAGAGGCTGGCGGCTTCACGGGGATCATCGAGCCCGATGAAGTGGTCGTCGACTACCTGCACACGATGCGCGGGATTCCAAAGGAAGACCTCCGACGCCGAATCGTTCGGAGCGACCCGAACGCGGTCTACCTCGACAGCTTCGACATCGATCTGTCCGCGGTCCGACCGATGATCGCTACTCCTGGTGATCCGCGAAATGGTGTGCCTATCGATACGTTCGTGGACGACGTAGCAATCGATATCGCGTACGGCGGATCGTGCACGGGCGGGAAGAAAGTCGACATGGACATGTACGCGTCCGTGCTGAAGAACGCAGCGGAGAGCGGAGTGAAGATTCCCAGCCGAGTCTCCGCGTTCATCCAGTTCGGGTCTCAGCACATTCGTCGGTACGCCGAAGAGAAGGGCTACGTCGAGATCTTCAAGGCAGTCGGTGTGGAGCTCATCAATCCGTCGTGCGGAGCTTGCATCAACGCGGGGCCCGGCGCGTCGCAGACGAAAGAGCAGGTCACGATTAGCGCCATCAATCGGAACTTCCCGGGTCGCAGCGGTCCGGGGAAGGTCTACCTCGCAAGTCCGCTCACAGTTGCAGCGTCCGCTCTTGCTGGGAAGATCGTCGCGCCACCCAGTGCAACTGGCCCCGTGTACGTCTCACGTTGAATCGCCTATATTCGTCGAAATCATGGCAACCAAGACACTCACAGCCACCGTATCCGGCGTCGCAATGAACACCGTCATGCTCGAGGTCGATGGAACGCCAATCGGCTTTCCGCGCGCGCAGCTGCCCACAGCGCTTCGACAGGGGGACAACCTGACGATACGGATCGACGTCGACCGCAAAGTCACGTCGCGTGAGTCCGTCGAGGAAGACTATGACAACCTCACCGCGCGTCGTGTCGGTGGACGAAAGCGCGGCAACCCGTTGAACGCTTCGACCCGCACAAAGAAACGCTAGCCGTCACAGACACCGATGAAACCACTCTTTTCCAAAGTCCTCATCGCGAATCGAGGCGAGATCGCGGTTCGCGTCATTCGAACACTCCGAGAGATGGGCATAGGCACGGTTGCTGTCTACAGCGACGCGGACCGGTCTGCTCTTCACGTTCGTATGGCGGACGAAGCAATCGCGATCGGTCCAGCGCCGAGCAGCGAAAGCTATCTGCGTGTAGAGCGAATCATCGATGCCGCGAAGAAGACCGGCGCGGAAGCGATTCATCCTGGCTACGGATTCTTGAGCGAGCGTCCGTCGCTGCCGACCGCGTGTGTGGACTCTGGTCTGACGTTCATTGGACCGGATGCGTCCGCGATGATCGCAATGGGCACCAAGACCGCAGCCCGGGCTCGAATGAAGGAAGCCGGTGTGCCGATCGTCCCAGGCGCGGACGCTGGCACCATCGAAGAGCTGGCGATTGCCGCAGAGCGCGTTGGCTACCCTGTCATGCTCAAGGCAGCGAACGGTGGCGGCGGCAAAGGTATGCGTTTGGTCGAGCGCGCTGCCGATCTACAGGACGCGTACGAGCGCGCGCGAAGCGAGTCCAAGAGCGCATTCGGAGACGACACGGTCTACCTCGAGAAAGCGGTGATCAAACCGCGCCATGTCGAGATTCAAGTCCTTGGGGACCGCGCAGGGAACACTGTTCATCTGTTCGAGCGCGACTGTTCAATTCAGCGACGAAATCAGAAAGTCGTCGAGGAAACACCGACACCCTCACCGCTCGCAACGCCAGAACTTATCGCGCGGATGGGCGAGATCGCCGTCCGCGCCGCGAAGGCAGTCAATTATCACTCAGCCGGCACGATCGAGTTTCTGCTGTCGGCGACAGGTGAGTTCTATTTCCTTGAGATGAACACTCGTTTGCAGGTGGAGCACCCAATCACCGAGCTCACCACCGGCATCGATCTCGTCCGAGAGATGGTTCGCGTGGCGCGGGGAGAATCACTTGGCTACTCGCAGAGCGACGTGAAGCGTTCCGGGCACGCGATTCAATGTCGCATCTACGCGGAGGACTCGGACACATTCTTGCCAAGCCCTGGAACGATTCGCGCCCTTCGGGTGCCCGCCGGTCCCGGCGTGCGAGACGACTCCGGCGTGTACGAAGGGGCGGAGATCTCAAGCTACTACGACCCGATGATCTCGAAGTTATGCACGTTTGCCCCTACGCGCGAACGCGCGCTTGCGAAGATGCGACGCGCCTTGTCGGAGTACGTTGTCGCCGGCATTCATACAAACCTTTCGTTTCATGAACGACTCCTCGCCCACGAGGCATTCTGTCGGGGGGACTACGACACTGGGTTCCTCGCACGTGAAAAAGACGCACTCGCGAGTACGTCGGCACCAGAGCTCGATGAT
>CAZWQH010000164.1:3510-9903 GCA_964635815.1 uncultured Sandaracinaceae bacterium | reverse complement strand
AGCGTTGCCATCGCAATTTTGAAGCCCTGCCCCTCGTCGCCGAGTTGCTGTGACTTGGGAATCTTGCAGTTCTCGAAGTACACGGTGCAACTGTGAGCGGCATGAATCCCGAGCTTCTTGTCGGGCGGCAAAGTGCCGAAGCCCGGCGTCCCTTTGGGCACGATGAACGCGGTCGTTCCCTTTGCGCCCGCACTGCGGTCCGTCGCTACGAACACGACGATCTGATCTGCGTGCGGCCCGTTGGTGATCCAGTTCTTCGAGCCGTTCAGGATCCAACCATCGCCGCTCTTCTCGCCCACGGTTTCCATGGAGCTTGCGTCGGATCCGCTCGCCGGTTCCGTCAGTCCGAAGCATCCGAGCTTGGCACCTGAGGCCATCGGCGCGAGGAACTCTTGCTTCTGGTGGTCCGTACCGAACTTGAGGAGGGGATCGCACGCGAGCGAGTTGTTGACGCTCATGATTACGCCGACGGACGCGCAGGCGCGACTGACTTCCTCCATCGCGAGCGCGTAGCTTACCGTGTCGGACGCTGCGCCCCCCCACTCTGACGGAACCGCGACTCCCATCAGCCCGAGCTCGCCCAACCGCGTCACCAACTCGCTTGGCCAGCGTGAGTGCTCGTCCAGCTCTCGGGCCTTGGGTTCGACCTCTTTGGTCGCAAAGTCCCGCGCCACCTGCTGCACCATCTTTTGTTCGTCGGTCAGGCTAAGGTCCATAAACGCTCGAGGGGTATAGCATCGGTCTGCGAGGGTTGCTGGGATACCCGAGCACGTGAGCACTGCGCTCGGCGTCGGTCTGCCAGCATGGCGCTCCGGATTGCCGGTAGAAACACTGCTGTAGCCGCCACGCAGAGGGCCGAAGCCGTGATTTTGTGCCGATCGCGCCCGCCTGTGGACCCAGCTGAGCGCAGGTCCCCCGGCACGTTCCGTGCTCCTGTACTGCCGGCCCCCGCATGCCCAGCCCCATCCAGCACACGTTCGCCCTCCTCTTCCTCGGTGCCTGCGCGGCACCAGTTTCGTCAGGTCCAGGTTCGAGCAACATGCGCGACACCCCAGAAGACTCTGCGTTCGGTGGAAAGGGCCACCCCGTCGGTGCACAAGTTGCTGAGGCAGAAACTTCGTGCCTTCAGAGTGTGGGCGCGCGAAGCAGCACGTCGCTGGTAGCGGAACCGCTCTCACATCCAGCGGGAATACTCTGTCGCGTGCGTTTCAAGAATCTCGGGCGAGGAACGTGGATAGCAAACCTGCGAGCCGCTCCTACCGCTAGCGCGAACAGGCGGGAGAACGCGCCGGCGCTGACGGTCACCGCTGAGGACACGAGCATGCACGACGGATCCAATGGAGCTGCGCCCGTCGTGAGTCAGGCACCGCTTGCGCTCACGCGCGCCTCGTTCGGAGGACGTGGCGAGTACACGGATCACGCGCTGCGCTTTCAGCTCGATGAACCCGTCGCGTCGCTGGATGTCGTGCTCGAGTGGCCCGCAAAGACGGGCGTCCGCCTGGACTACGTCGAGCTCTTCCGGCCGCGCGAAAACGTGATGCTCTCACCGGGGTCGGGCGTCCTCGCTCGCGCCCAATCAGTCGATATCGACTTTCCGGTCAAGACGATTGGGACGGGTGGTCCGAACATGGAGACGAAGAGCGTCCTTCCGGACGGCGTCGCAGTGACTTGCAATGGCAACTCCCTCACAGAGCTCCTTTCGACAAATGCCGTACGCAAATCGGTCACTGCGTATCGCGCGGTGTATCGCTTTTCGCCTGAGCTGCTCGCCGCGCACTGTCCTGACTTCGCAGAAGGCAAGCTGGTCACACTTCGCGCCTCGATCCCAGGAGCGACGAGCGCTGCGGTTTACTCCCGCACTCCGCGTGAGTGCTCATTCAGTCCGGGTATGAAGCGCGCCCTCGTAACGGCGTTCGTTCCGTTTCCTGTCGACGCGACCGAGAACGAATCGATGGTGCTTCTCGAAGCATTCGATCCCGCGCCATTGGCGGCCAAGAACATCTCCGTGATGCGAGTCTACCTACCCGTCGAATATGGCTCGGCGGCGGACATCGTCACCGACCTCGTGCGTCGTTGCGAACCCGACATGGTCATCAACTTGGGTCAGGGCGGCTACGGAATCAGTCTCGAACAGAACGCGTACAACGTTGCCGACACTCCCGGACTTCCCGATAATCGCGGGTTCCTCGGTACTGGCGAGCGTCACGAGCCCGGCGGTCCGGAGATGATCGCGACGCGCCTGCCGGTCGATGCCATTCGTCAGCGCCTTCAAGGCGAATCCGTGGACGCCTGGGTAGCGCTTTCCACGGATGCCGGACGATACATCTGCAACCAGATGTTCTACCGCGTGCTCCGCGCGACCGAATCACGCGGCATCCCAGCGGGGTTCATCCACGTGCACAACGTCGATGCGCCTGCCGGACAACATCTCCTCGAAGCCGCTATCGAAGAGTCGCTGAGAGCCTCCTAGAGCTGAAAGTCGCCTACAGGCGTTTCTTCAACTCGACGGAGCCGTGAACGTGAACCAGCTCGCCACCGAGCACGCCGGCCCCGTAGGCAACGCACGCGCCCAAGACCGAAAGCACGAAGCACGCGACGCGGGCGCGCGCGCCCCACACGCTTGCCTTCAACGCGGCGAGGCTGAGCAGCAGAGTTGCGGCTGTCATCCAAGGGAGGAGCTCCGCTGCGTCCGCGTGCTGTTGCAGGGGAGAAGGTACCGCGCCTGCTCTCGCGAAGAGCTCGTACTCACTCTCGCCACTCACCACGCAGACCAACGCGGCGACGAAGGAAAGCAGGCAGAGACAGGCAATGATGCGGGCGCCGACTGCTGTCGCGCGCGGACGAGCGTCCTCGGATACACTCCGCGCCCACGCGAGCGCTGCGATGCACGCGACCGGCACGAGCATCGCGTATGCGACTGCGAAGTGAGCGACTGCTGGATGGAGGGGCATTGCTAGCGGCGAAGCGCGCGACGGGCGCGTTCGGCGAACTCGCCGTTCGGCGCGAGCGTAAGGTATCGCTCGTATGCGGCGCGCCCTTCGGCGGCGTCGGCGACTTCGCCCAGAAAGAAGTACGTCTCTGCAGGCGCGGCGGGGAACACCGCGGCTTCGCGAAGCAGCCTCTCGATGTCGGCCTTCTTTGGGCGTGTCTCCTCCAGATGTGCACGCGCCAACCACGTCAGCACTTTGGCCCGCACCGATGACGGTGCCGAAGCGGACGCCAGCCGGGTGCGCGTCGCCTCAAGCAACGCAATAGCGTCCTTGGTCTTGCGCGTGCGCAAAAGGACGCTCGCTTTTCCGATCACGGCATCCACGCGATTCGGGTCGCCACGCAGAGCGTTCTCGTATGCCCTGCCAGACGCCTCGAGCTCGGCCGCGGCGAAGAGCGAATCCCCGTATGCGACAAGCGTATCGACGGAAGGGTTCGCCGCGTTCGCTGCGTCCTGCAAGGCGGCCACGGCTTCGCCGGGATGATTCTGCGCGAGCGCAAGACGCGCGTGCGCAACTGCGACACGAGGAGAATCAGCATCAGATGCGCGAATGCCTCCGAGCTGAACTTCCGCGTCGGGCAATCGTCCCAGCTGGATGAGTGCATGAACTCGGCCCACGCGCCCCAGGGTCGCGGGAGAGGCGCCTTGCACCATGCCGCTTCTCGCCGCGAGCTCCTGGAACGCCGCATCCGCATCGGCCGCGCGCCCGTTGTTTAGCAACAGATCGCCGAGCGCCAAACGCGCGTCGTTGTGAGAACCAGCAAGCTCGAGGGCGCGGCGGAAGCTGCCCTCCGCACCGGCGACGTCGCCTGTGGCAGCTTTTGTTCGACCAAGTAGGTAGTGCGCGTCGGGATCGTCGGGCCGCGCGACCACCAGCTGCTCCATGGCGGTGCGCGCACGCGTGCTCTCGTCTGCGTACAGCGCTGCTTCGCCGAGCGCGAGGGTCACGAGCGGATGCCCCGGAGCCTCTCGGGCAAGCTGCTGGGCTGTTTCGAGCATGTCTCGCGCGACCTCTTTGCCGTGCAGCTGCAAATGGATTCGCACGCGCATCGCACGCGCTTCGATATCAGTGCTGTGTGCGGTGACGTGCTCGTCGAGCGCAGCGGCGGATGCTGCGAGCGCGTTTCCATCGCCGACGATCAGCGCCGCACGCGCACGAAGGAGAATGGCGCGAACGTCTCCGCGTGGCATCGACTCCAGCGTAACGAGCGCATGCTCCCCGTCGTGACGCTGGAGCTGCACCTGCGCGAGGAACGCGCGGTAGTCGGCATTCAGTGGCGCTGCGTTCACGGCCTGACTTGCAGCCGCCTGTGCGCGCTCGTAGCGACCAAGCGCTCGCGCTTCTTCACCGACCAGAATCAAGAGGCGCGGCTCATTTGCGCCGAGCGCGTGATCGATTGCTTCGCCGGCTTTGTCATGGTGACCTTGGCGGCGCAGCGCGCGTGCGCGGACAAGCTCGGTGAGAACCAAATCCGTCGGCGCCGCAAAATCCTTCAGGCGCGGGGCCAGGCTCTGAATCGTCGAGAGGAGTGTCGCAGGGTCGGCTTCGTCCGCGGTGAAGTACTGCTTCCACAGGAACGCGCGCAGATGCTCGTTCTTGCCACCGAGAATACCGTCGACCATCGCAACGGCTTGCGCACGCTCGCCTTGCCTGTACCGAAGCTCCGCGACGGCAAGCACGGCAGCGACCAACCGAGGGTCGAGGCGCACGGCGTTGACGAGCCTCTCTTCTGCATCCGCTCCGCCGAGGCGTTGCTCGATGCGTCCGGAGATGTACTGCACTCGCGCGTCGTTGGGCGCCATCTTGAGCGCTTCCGCTAAGTTCGAACGCGCCTCGGGCGCTTCGCCGCGCGCGGTCGCCATGAGCGCTTCGGACAACTTGACCATCGCAGGGTCGGATCCCGTTCGACGAGCTCGCTCGAGCGCCGGCCGGAGGAAACCCGCTTCGAATGCTCCCCCCTCGAGGGCGCGCTGCGCCTGGGCGAACAAGAGGACGCCCGGGGCCTTAGTATCTCTTGCGTGCAAGTGCAGCGCGATGCGTAGGCGTCGCTCGGCATCGACGAGTGTCCGATGCTCACCGAGCCGCGCGTCACCTTCGGCGAGCGCGACCAGGCGCGACGCCTCTGCGTGTTTGCGAGCGACCCATTGCGACCATCCGAACCAACCCGCACCGGCGCCGAGCACGGCAACGACCCAGACGATGCCGATGATCCGGCCGATCTTCGTCCCTGCTGCCTCTCGCGAGGAAGCTGCCGACCAGTCTACCGGGTCATTGGAGTTCGGCGGCTCGAACAAGCCTTCACGCTTCAACGTCTCGAATACGGCGTCGACGTCTTCGGCACGACCGATCGTCGCGCCAAGGGGCTCATCCGCCTCGATGAACGCGGCAGGATCTCCGCGGCCCCAGGATTCGGAAGTGGAGTGCAAGTCACCCGAATCGAGTGACTCCGTGCTGGACGATGACGACGGGAGCGGATCGATCGCAGGCGCCGCTTGACGAGCCGCAGGACGCGGGGGCTGGGCAACGGGCGGGTCTGCGAAGACGGGAGCGCTCTTGGCCCGAGGGGCCTCGCGCTTCACCGGCTCCCGAACAGGCTCGAGCACAGAAGCCAAGTCTTGGAGCTCGGACGGCGGCATGGGAGCCGAGCTGCGTCGGACGCGATTGGTGGGTGGCTCGGCGGGCTCGGGCAAAGGCAACGCTCGGGCAGCTTTCGCACGCGCTTCGGCGCTCGTTGTCACCTCGTTCACCGCGGCACGCATCTCCGAGCCGTCCGTCATCTGAGTCGGTTCGTCGTCGTCGGGAAAGAATCCCGCGTTCGCGGAAGACTCGAATTGACGAGTCGGCGCAGAGTGCGCGGCCGCCCCGGAACCGACTGGGGGAGGAGTGCTCTTTCCAAAGTCGGCGTCGGCGAGACGCGCCAGGCGTGTGGCGCGGTCGGCGAGAGCTCGAATCGTCGCGTCTGCGGGATCGAGCTTCAGTGCGCGCTCGAATGTCTTGATTGCACGTGCCGGATCGCCGCGCTTGAGCAAGACCTCGCCGAGCACCCGATAGATTTGCTTGTTGCGCGGCTCGGCTTTCGCGGCGGCGACGAGCGAGTCTTGCGCTTCCTGAAACGCGCCGGAGGCAAACAAAACCCGCCCTGCGAGAAAGAGCAGATTCGCGTCATGGGGTTTTACGCGCAACGCAGTGCGCAGAACTTCCATCGCGTCGTCGTGCCTGCCGGCGTCGGTCAGCGCTTCTCCTAGAGAGAACGGATCTTCGGCCACGCTGCGCGAACGAAAACGCGACAAGCGTGCGTCAAGTGGGGACGTGCCAGTCACGCGGGGACACTAACAAACTCGAAGGATTACGTCTTCCCCTCATTCCGTCGCAGACAAGAAGAATCCCGTACGGTCGACGATCC
>CAZWQH010000164.1:0-3500 GCA_964635815.1 uncultured Sandaracinaceae bacterium | reverse complement strand
TTCGTGAACACCGCCGACAAAATCATTCGCGATCTCGTAGCCGGCCACCGTGTGGTCGTTTTCATGAAGGGCACGCGAACCGAGCCGCGATGCGGCTTTTCCGCCCGCATGGCTCAACTTCTCGACGATCGCGTCGAGGAGTTCAGGGACGTGGACGTCCTTGCGAACGAGCCTCTGCGCGAAGCCGTGAAGACATTCTCCTCGTGGCCAACTCTCCCACAGCTCTACGTAAATCAAACGTTCGTAGGCGGGACCGACATTGTCGAGGCCATGGCGGAGTCCGGTGAGCTCGACACCGTTCTAGCGGTACAGCCGATCACGCATGAGCCTCGAGTGAGAATCACTTCCGCCGCGCAAGCGCAGCTCGAACACTTCGCCGCGTCCGCGCAACTTGAGGAGGATGAGGTTCTACGTCTCACTATCGGTGCGCCATTCGAACCGAGCCTCGAGTTCGGATATCGCACCAAGACCGACGTGGTCGTGTTCGTGGACAAACTCCCTGTGCACATGACTCCGGGTACCGCACGGCGCGCGCGCGATATCGAGATCGACTTCGCTGAGACCCCGAACGGGGCAGGCTTCAAAGTGCGCTCGCTATCGACATGAGAACAGTCGTCCTTCCCCCATCTCTAGGCCAAGTCGCGCGCGAACGTGCGCCGCGGCTCAAGAATGCGCTTTCGGCGATTCTCAACGACGACGTCGAAGTCACCATCGCCTCGAGCTACTCCGAGCTTGAAACCACGGTGTCTGGCGCTCGCGCGGATCTCGCTTGGGCGCCGCCTATCATCTGCGCATACGTCGCCGAGCACATTCAGGCTGCTTACGGCATGACGCGGCGAGGACGGTCGACGTACTTCGCTGCGATCATCACTCCCAAATCCATCACGGACGTCGCCGATCTCAAGCGCACCCGTGTTGCGTGGGTCGACGCCCTGTCCACCGCGGGATACGCGCTTCCGCGCGCGTTCCTGTCACGAAGCGGCCGGGACCCAGACACATGGTTCTCGTCTCAGGTGTTCGCCGGGTCGTACCGCGCGGCGCTCGAGCAAGTGGCCACTGGGGATGCGGAAGCGACGGCAATCTTCTGCGTGGAACCGACAGAAGCGGCGGCTCTGGACACTCTGCGCACCCTCTACCCGGAGGCGAGCTCGCCATCCGCGCATTCCACACTTCACGTCGTCGCGTTCACGCATTCCGCACCATCTGACGCACTCATCGCGACACGAAAGGCCTCCTCCAAAGTCTTAAGCGCTCTCGTTGCGGCGAACGCGAATGCTCGTCGCGCGCTCGTCCAATGCTTCGATGCCGAAGCCATGTCACCAGTAAACCCAGCAGAGTACCGACGCGCTCTCTCCACTCGCACCGACAGCTAATCCGATCAGCCATGCAAACCTACCTTGATCTCCTCAAGCGAATCCTCGAAGAAGGCGAGCCTCGCGAAGACCGGACCGGGACTGGAACACTCGGGGTCTTCGGCGCGCAGCTTCGTTTCGACCTGCGCAAAGGATTCCCACTCCTAACCACCAAGAAGGTCCACCTGAAGTCGATCGTGCACGAGCTTCTCTGGTTCATCCGCGGAGAGACGCGCTCTCAGTCCTTGAACGATGTCGGCGTGACCATCTGGGATGAGTGGGCGACCGCGGACGCAACCGCACGGTTCGGTCGTGAGGCCGGCGACTTAGGTCCCGTGTACGGCCACCAGTGGCGAAACTTCGGCGCGACGGCAACCGCATCGGGCGCGTACGAAAAGGACGGCTTCGACCAGCTCGCGCACCTGGTCGAGCAGCTCAAGGAGAATCCGTGGAGCCGGCGACACATCGTGACTGGCTGGAATCCGAAAGAGGCGGACCAGGTCGCGCTCCCGCCCTGTCACACGCTCTTCCAGTTTCACGTCCAGGGCAATGCGTTGAGGTGTCAACTCTACCAACGAAGCGCCGACGTGTTCCTGGGAGTTCCTTTCAACATTGCGAGCTACGCGCTGCTGACCCACATGGTTGCGCAAGCGACAAACCTCGAAGCCCGAGAGTTCATACACACCTTCGGAGACGTGCACCTATACGCAAACCACGTGGAGCAAGCCCGCACACAACTCTCACGCGCACCCCGAGCTCTGCCGAGGTTGCGGCTGAACCCAAGCGTGCGCGATCTGTTCGCATTCAAGTTCGAGGACATCAGCGTCGAAGAGTACGACCCGCATCCCGCGATCCCGGCGCGAGTCGCCGTCTAAAGCGCCGGAGTCCCGTAAGCGCTCTCTCGGAGTCACGAAGGCTGCTTGCGAACCAAGACGCGAAAAACCAAGCGCGGGTCCTCGCCATCATGGCGTTCGATTTCCGCAAAAAGAGATTCGTCGAACTCGGGGAAAAAGACATCCCCGTCGACCTCGAGGTGAACCTCCGTGATCCACAAGCTCTGGGCTCGCGGAAGTGCCTCGGCGTAAAGCGAGGCACCGCCGACGATGTATGGGCGATGGTCCGTTGGAACTAGCGACAGAGCCTCGTCCAGCGAACGCGCCACCAGCACACCATCCGCCGGCTCGAAGGTGGACGACACGACAATGTTATTGCGCGCAGGAAGAGCCTTGCCGATGGACTCGTGCGTCCGTCTCCCCATGATTACGGAATGCCCGATGGTGACCCGCCGGAAATAGCGAAGGTCTTCCGGGAAAGACCACGGAAGCTTTCCATGGTTTCCGATCACTCGATTCTGGGCACGCGCGACAATCAAGGCAGGGCCAGGGGGAATGGTCACCCCGTCTTTTCCTCGAATCCCGCGCTATCAGCAAGCCCTACGGAGCGCTGCCTGGGAACCGGCTATGTCTGTCCGCAGATTGGACTGACACGTCAGTCTAGTCCTGCTAGAGCGCCTGCCTCCGATGGACAAATACTCCAACCCGACATGTATCGTTCGCGTCGAGGGCACGCTTTTGCGCGAACCTGCGTGGAAAACTGCCACTTGGTTCGCCCTGCGTGCCTCTTCGTTCCGCGATCGGCTCCTGGCCCCGCTAAGTGCGATATCGCCGCTCTTTGGAAAGCGCGACCCGTTGCTTGCGACGCGCGTCGCATGTATGACGTTGCGAGACCTGAGCCGCGATCGACTCGAGCTGCTTGGGGCCTCGTACTTCTCGGAGGTCGTGGAGCCGGCGCTCTCCGCACGCGCTGTCGAACTGGTTCGAAGCGCGCGCAAGACGAGCAGTCGAGTGCTGCTGATCGGGGACGGTCTGGACTTGTTCCTCCACCCTCTCGCCGCACATCTCGATATTCCGGTCGATGACGTCATATCGAACCGCCTTGAATATCGCTCGAGCGGGGGGCTACAGCTCGCAACAGGTCGACTTCTCGACCCGGTCGTCAACTCCGACATCGACGCCTCGTGGTTGCGCCGCCAGCTCCTGGAGCGAGGTGTCGATTCAGACGCCACTCGGGTCATTGCGAGCCGTGGCGAAGACCGCGCGTTGGTTTCGACGGCCAGCGCGGTCAGCGAGGACATCGGCAGCAGCAGGG
>CAZWQH010000163.1:0-10007 GCA_964635815.1 uncultured Sandaracinaceae bacterium | reverse complement strand
CTACTGCTTCCTCGCCTCCGACGACGCCGCGTACATCACCGGCACGTGCCTCAACGTCGACGGCGGCCTCGTCATCTGATCGGTGGCGCCGTTGGCGCAGCCCAGCACGAGCGCGCGCGCCGTCTGGCGCGCGCTTTCGTTTTCGCCTGCGGCGGGAGCATTGTGCGTTTGCACAACGGCCGCTGCTTGGCCGGTTGTCGCTCGCTGTCGTCGGATCTGTCGGTTGTGCAGCTCCCACCGGAGCAGAAGACGAGATCGTAGATGTGGTGCTTGCCAAGAGTGGCAAACACGACTTGGCCACGGAGGGAGTAGATTTCAAGCTCACTGCACGCAGTGCCTCCAAGCAAATGCGCGTGAAGCTCGAAGCGGGTATCTATTCGTTTGGCGCGCTGCTCGATGCAGCACCGCACCTCGACATGAAACTCGAGCGCGTTGATTCGGTCTTCAGGCGAACTGAAGTTGCGCTCAAGACGTTCCCGGTCGCATCGAACGAAGACGGCGAGTATCTCATGCGTGGTGCTGCGGTCCTCACCAAGGGAACCTACGTGCTCACGCTGAAACTTCAGCCGGGATTCAGCTCGCAGAACGGCACGGCAGCGATTGCTGGATTCGGCAACGTCGTGACAAAGCCGGCTGCACTCGCTAGTTCGAACTTCGTTGCATCCTTGGACCTCGGTCCGTGGGCTGCGGAGGACCTCGAGCCGTCCGAGCTCAAAACCTTCTACAGCATCGCAAGCATCGTGTTTGCCTCGAGCGGTCTCGACATCGTGAAGCCGGGCACGTTCACCTCCGTTGCTAAGGCCGACATTCTCGCGGCCATCGCGTCAGGCGTCGGTCAAGACGGCAAGGCGCTCACCGCCCCGGTTCGCGCAGCGCTGACGGAAATCGCGTCGAGTAGCAAAGCGACCGCGCTCCTTCGCGGCGAAACCACGACGGGGAAGTTCTACATGATCCTCACGGAGATCGACATCGACACGTCCGTCGTGACGGCATTCGCTCTCGGAACGCCAGCAGCTTCCAACTGATCTTCGAAACGTTCAAGGAAAGCCGCGCGAGCAAGTCGTGCGGCTTTTCCAATTGTCCGCGCCGTCGCGTGCGGGTCGGAACGAACCGCCACGTTCGCGCCGAACTTCGCCGTGCTGATCCGCACACACCGACTTACACAGCGCTACAGACAGGGAACGTTGGTCCCCGGGGACGGGTAGCCGCTTAGTCGGTGCTTTCGGACACCGTCTCGCGGATATTGCGTTTGGTTCCGCCGACGGGACACTGGCCTCCGTATTGCAGTGTCTCCGGCACCCATGAAGACGTTGTTTGTCGGAATCCTCTTATCGTTTGTGACTATCAGTTCGTTCGGTTGCACCAATGACTTCCGTTACGACCAGGCCATCACCGAGCTTTACGTCTCGCGCACCGGCCCAGCTGAGTTCAGAAGCGGCCCCGTGGAGCTGCACCTTACGCAGAGCAGAGACTCAAAGCAGGTTCAAGTCGAGCTCGCCGCGGGGATCTATTCTGTTGGCGCGACGCTGAAGCGCATTGCTCCCCCGGAAGCAACCGCGGTCGAGATTCTTCTCGAACGAGTTGAAGGTTCCCGTCGAGTGGCGGTTCCGCTCAAGACATTTTCTGCCGCCGGAGAAGGCGCCGAGTTGACGTTGCGCAGCGCGGCCGTTGTCGCGAAAGGCACATACATCATCACGTTCGCGCTCGCTGACGGTGCAACGTCGGCCAGCGGAGTCGCCTCCGTTAGCGGCTTCGGCAACGTCGTTACGAAGTCCGAAGCTCTGGCGAGCGCGAGCTTCATTGCCTCGCTCGATCTTGGTCCATGGACCGCCGAAGACCTCGGACCCACGGCGCAACGTTCTTTCTACGATGCCGTGAGCATTGCTTTCGCATCCAACGGACGCGACATCGTGAAGCCAGGCAGCTTTACGTCGGTCATCAGCACCGACGTCGTCGCAGCAATCTCATCGGGCATCGATCCGGACGGCACCCCGTTGTCTGCAGCGGTCCGCGCAGAGCTTTCGTCCATTGCATCGAGCGACAACGTCACTGCGCTCTTTCGTGGCGAAACGGCGAACGGCAAGTTCTACATCGTCCTCCGATCGCTTGATCGAGGCACCTCGATTGTCACCGCTTTTGCGCTCGGTTCGCGCGTCACGACCAACTGAGTCAGCTCGCGCTACTCCTCGAAGGGGACGACTAGCCGTGTGTCGTTTGCTCCGCCATGGAGCACGGACAGTCGATTCGCAATCTGTCGCGTCTGACCGTCGTACGGTTCGCCGGTGTTCGGATTCTCGTGGAATCCGCACGCGGCTGTGCCAATCAAGACTTGCAAGACGTTCCCGGTTCGTACGCGATGCACCGCGGGAGTGAATGGGATGCGCACGTGAAAGCGCTGCCCCGGAGTTAGGTTCGTCGGGGCCGTGCTATCGCCCGCACGGAAGCTCGCGCGCTGTCGCCCAACAGCGAGGTGCTCGAATCCGTCAGAGCGCGATTCGTAAAGATCCACCTGGATGTCGACGTCGGGCGTGGTCGACGCGAGATCGAGCTCGATGACCGGAGTGCCGCGAAGCGTCCGGTCCGTTGTGAACGCGTCGGTCGTGAAATACGCGTACTGGATTTCGTCCGAGCATGGGTCCGTCATGCTTGGGTCGTTCGAGATTTCCATACGGCCCGCAGTGGCAGGCCGGGTCGTCGCGAGCGAGCCGTTCGTCGGAGCTGCGCCTGCCCCGAGCCAGTATGTCTGCAGGGTCGAGCCTTCGTACTGATCGGCACCCTCCAGAGACGTGGGCGCGACTCCGGTCGCAAAAAGAACACGGCGCGCGGACACGGGGGCGCTCGCGTTGTTTCGCAAATAGCGATCGATGAAGCTGAACATGAAACGATTCACGACGGTGTCCGAGGTCCCAAACTCACCCAAGTGATAAACATGTGAGTCGCGTGTGAGCACGAGTCGATGCAGTGGACGTGATGCTGCGCAGCTTGAGGTGGTCAGTCCATTCCAAACGCGAATCGGGTCGTGCCATCCGGTCTGGGTCGAGTAGACGACGAATGTCGGGGTACACACACGTGAGTACGTTCCGTCGAGAGTGCCGGGCACGGGGTAGGGCGCGCTCGACCGCAGACCCATGACGCGTCGCCAATATTCGTCTCGGTGTCCCAGCAACATCTGATCGAGGTTGAGGAGGTCGACAGCGTTCGTTGCGCGAGCGACGAAGTTGTCATCCGGAAGCTCTCCCGTTTCGACGATGGAGAGCCACGAGATGAGACTTGTGCGAAGAGCACCGCCTTCGAAGGTGGAGCGTTCATCGTCCGCGGGATCGTCGGCGATGACGACCTTCACCACAGGGTTGTCGTGCGAAGCAGCAATCGCAGTGAAGCCGTCGTACGAGCCGCCGATCGTTCCGACGTTTCCGTTGGACCACGTTTGCCGGGAAATCCACATCGCACTCGCACTCCCGTCGGCGGCTTCGTTGGTAAATGGCAGGAAGGTCCCTGTGGATCTCCCGCGCCCTCGGACAGCTTGAAGTACGAACGCAATCCCCTCGCTGGCAAAGTAACGCCCCGTCTCTTGAAGCGCGGCGATGGTTCCTTCCGAAGTGTATGGAGTCCGCTCCATCAAGGCGGGTGCCGGCGTCACGGCGGGAAGCACCACCCATGTCCAGAGCTCTGTGCCGTCCGCGAGTGACACCATCGTTGTGATCTCGTTCGGGCTCCACGCATCCGAAGGCGCAAGCGACGTGGCGTCCCTCGCATCGATCACCGGAATTGCTGCGTCGCGCGGAGTATCCGCTTGCGCGTCGTCAACCGTTGCTGGACGGGTGTCCGTGTTCGCGTCCTGAGTGGTGACCAGTGTGTCGGGCGGCGTGCTCGCGTCTCGCGGTTGGGGAGCGGCGTCGCCGCCACACGCTGCGGTCAAGGCAAGGAAAGCGATGCAATACCGAGTCGAACGGGTGGTGCTCACTTTGCGCGCGTACTGTAGGTGCATCGGCCGGTCAACGTGTGGGCGCGCAACGCGGAGGACTGCTGATCAGCCAGGAGCAGCGGGATACCTCACAGCCTTCGCGTTCCGTGATGAAACCGCATCCTTGCTGGCACGAGTCCGTACATCCGCCCGCTCGCGCCGTCCATCGTCGCGTGGATGGCTCGCAGAAGTACTCAAGCTGGCAGCACGGTACTCCTAAGATCGGCCGGCGACAGACGAGTTGGCGCGCGGGATCACACGACGAACCTGTCGTAAGCGTGCACGGGTCGGTGATGACGCGGACGTCGTTGCTGATCATTACCGGGCCTAACGGTGTGACGTCGGGGGCGCGGACGGTCGCATCCGGCGAGGTCGCTCCAAGCCCGTGAGAGGAGAAGCACCCGCCGATAACGACCACGCAGACGAAGGCAAAGCGAGACATGGGCCGAATCATACGAAGCGATGGTCTGAAGTCGAACGCTCGCGATGCTAGGAATCGTTAGCGGGGAAGCAGCGCACGCGTCTCTCCGATCATTGCGGGTTCGAATCGCTCGCCGTGACCTGGCACCACGAGCTCAGCGGGAAAACGCGAAAGGCGTTCGAGAGATCGAGGCCATTCTTGGAGGTTTGCTACGCCAACGTAGCCGAGCGACCCGGTTGCTCGAATCATGCACCCACCAAAGAGCACGCGGTCTCGCGGGATCCACACCACCACGTTATCGGGACTGTGGGCGGCACCTGGATACATCACGGTCAGCGCGGGTTCGCCGCCGGCTCGAATGGTTATGCCGCGACTCTGCGGGAACTGATTCGTCGGCGGCGGAACGGTCATCGTAGAAAACTCGGCAACGAGCTCGGGATCGTTCTCGACCATCTCGATGAGCCCAGCGCGCATACCAACCTGACGTTCCGCGATCAGCTGCGCGGTTTCGCGCGTCGCGTACACGGGGATCCCTGCTGCTTGAAAAGCCGCTCCACCACCGGACGCATCAAAATGAAAGTGCGTTGCAACCGCGAGGGATGGAAGCCGTCCGTAGCGGGTCTTCACCCACGCGATCAACTTCGATGTCGCGCTGGGCGTGTAAGGGCTTCCAATGACCGCGATGCGTCCATCGCTCAGCTCCGTTACTACGCAGTTTGCGGTGAATGGTCGATCGTCCGTGATGACTGTCGTATACGGAGTGAGCTGTCGAGCTCGGAGGCCGATGTCGATCGGCTGAGATCGCGTGGAAGAGAGCGCCTCGTTCGCCATCCCGAATCGGCTCGCGAGAGCACGCATCTGACCTGAGTCCCAGCGCCATCCATCCGGTGCCGCAGGGCGCGTTCGATACAACCAGGACATCCCGACGGTGCCTGCGTAGTCGTCGGGCAGCGCGAAGACCGGATCGGTGAGAGCTTCCTCGAGCGAAATGAACGTCGCTCCGCGTCGAGTGAGTGTCGCAAGGAGCGACTCGAGGTAGTCCGCAGTCAGGGCGGTCGCGTGGAGCAGCAGAATGTGATTCACGGAGCGCGCGTGTCGTTTGCGAGAGACGTCCTCGTAGTGAGTCACTGCGTCGTCGATGTGCGTGACGAACGCGCGACCGATGGTCCGAGCGGTCTGTGAAAGGGCGCTTGGATAGGTGCTTGCCAGGAGCCAATCGCTCGTGTCGATAGTCACCGGGGCTACGCGCATGCCGAGCGCGCGGATCGACTCCGCGCGCGAATCGCGCCGCGCAGCCGTCTCGCCAGTTCGCAGGAACGGAAATCGAAAGAAGCGCGGACGGGATCCTGCGAGCTCCGCGATCTTGTCCGAGCAGCGTCCAATATCCGAGCTCCACGCCGCATCGTCGAGCTCGTCCGTTGCCCGATGCGCGGTTGAGTGATTTGCAAGCTCGATACCGGCTGCGGACCACTCGCGAACCAGCTCGAGATCTTCCGGCGAGCGTCCGCACGTCACGAATGCAGTTGCCGGCGCGTTATGCCGCCGAAGCGCGGACAAGATCTTTCGAGTGCCGGTCGCTCGCGCGTGTGGCGCGGATTCACGGGTCTCACCCAAGAACGGCAGGTCGTCGATCGTGATCGCGATCCGCAGCTGCGCTTCCGCGACGTTCGTCGTGCCAAAACACGCGATCAGCGCGCCAATCTTTGTGGCTCTACACCACGACATCGTTGCTCAGCTCGTTCAAGGCGCGTGCACCTGGAGGGTGGATACGTGCGATTGCAACCGCACTTTTCTCGATGGCCTGCGCGAACTGCTCGATATCCCCTCGAGCCAACGCCTCGGACAGCGATCGTTGGAGTGCGCTCCAATCCGCAGCCAATGTTTCTACGTCGACACCGATATCCGCCACGAGCGTTGCAGTGCGTTCGAACAACGACACGTACACGAGCACGCCCTTTCGCGACGACGTGCTGAACACCCGCTGATCGACGAACGCAGCCTTCGCTGCGCGGTCGACATCCGCCTGCATCTCTGACTTTGCAACGAATATCCGACGTAGCGGCGCAGTCGATCGCGACGTCATTGCGCCCGCAAGGAACGCCAGAGTCACGCCGAGGGGGAACTGCCACAGCGGGAACTCCCACGGCAGCCAGAGCAAACCGAACAGCATGATTTCCGCGGCTACGAAGCCCGCGAGATAGTCCGCTTGCGGATACGGACTCGATGCGTGCCGGACCACGACCTTGATCTCGAGAGCGCAGGTCTGCTCGAGCGATTCGATCGCGCGTCCGGTGCGTTCTTCTGCGTGCTTCGAAAGAAATAGTTGGGTGTTCATGAAATCAACCGAAGTACGTCTCGTCCTGCTCGATGCGGGAGAGCACCCAATCGAACTCACCACTGTTGACCTTCGCTCCGCAGTGCTCGCACATCCCGGCCATGTTGATTGCCATCGGCGCGCCGCATTTGGGACACGTGACCGTCGCCACGGCCGCACCTTTTGCGTTGTGACTGCGAATGAGAGTCCAGTACTCGGTGAACTCGCGCTGCTTCGTCGTGCTTCCAGAAACTACGCGGCCGTCTGAGCTCATGGTGTAGTCAAGGCCCGTTGCGTGAAGGCGAACAGTGATCGCATCGAACCATTTGTCGGAAGTGACGGCTGCGAGCTCGATACGATTCACGCGTGCTCCATCGGTGCGATTTCTCAAGCCGCTGCGTTTGTACGAGTCGATCCAATACTGCTGAGCGCTGAAGAAACGATCCGAAAGAAACGCGCGGGCCTTTTCCCAGGTGAGCTCGCTCCACGCGAGATTCATTTCGCGATGGATCATCGCGACTCGGTTTTGAAACGCATCGATCGTGAACGAAGGGTCTCGTTGCACGAGCGCCTGGAGGTGTGCGTCTGCCGCGGAGTCGATGACCGTCGGCAAGTACGTGCCGCGTTCTTCTCCGTCGGAGGTTAGGTGCGGGGCAATCGGCGTTCGCTCGGCTTCAATGCTTTTCACGACCCAATCGAACTGACCGTCCGTAACTGGCTTTCCGCAGTACGCGCATGCCCCGGAGGCATCCGTTTCAGCAGTGGGCGCCCCGCAGCTCGGGCAGCCAAACGTCGAGGTCTTGTCGGGCGGCCGAGAGAGCACGCCGTTCTTGCGAATGAGCGTCCATCTCTCCCTCGCGTACCAATTTTGTTCGGTGCCCGCGCGACTGAGTTCGGTGTAATTGGTCTCGAAGTCGACGGTGACTTCGCTCTCGTACCCGAATACCGCGACGTTCGTGGGAGACATCGCTCCGATCACGATGTTGGTTACACTGCTGAGCTCCGAGGTTCCCTGGATCGACGCGCGAGCTTCGGCTCGCACGTACGCTCCGAGCGCGGCCGCCGAGCCGGAGGCACGGAGTTGATGGACGCGTGTATAGAGCGCGTACAAAAAGTCTTCGAACAAGACCGCAGAGAAATCCGGATCGATGTCGCGGATGGAGCTCAACTGACGACGCCCGCTGCTTGCTCGTCCCGATTGGTTCGAAGTCGCGACCCATGCATCCGGATTGCGATTCAACCGTGAGTGAGCTTGGGTGAGGCGAATGACGAAAATGAGGAACGCGACGAAGGCGAACAGCACCACCGCTTCGCCAAGCGCGCGCGGTCCGCTCGGGGTCGGGCTGGTGCCGCTACCGCCTGAGTATCCGTAGCCCGATCCACCGCCTGATGACCAACCGCTGCTCGACCCGCCACCAGACCAGCCACCACTCGAGCCGCCACCTGAGCTGCCTCCACCGGAGAATCCACCACCCCCGCCCGGTCGGGCAAACGCCGAGCTGGCGAGTCCTGTGCCCAAGCCTCCGAACAGGAGCACTGCGAAGGCTCCGATCGCGAAGAATCGCGCCAAACCTGACATCCGAGGGGCGAGGGAGCTCACCGGGCTGTTCTCGCGTTCATTCTGGAGCGAGTCAACCGGGTGGGTGGTTTCGCCCCCCTTTGCGCGAGCATGGATGTTGCTCAATCAGCGCGGTGCGAACGAGCGAAAAGGGCCGACCGTGTTGAGATTTGCGGGTGTGTTGGCCATTGCGCTCGCGGTTTGCTTCCCGGTGTTCGCTGACAATGCTCAAGCCCCGTCCTGGGTTCCTCGCGGACGCTTTCGAGTTGCCCCGCGCGTCGTGCGCCAGCTGACTGCACTTGCGCGCTCGACGCGTCACGCTCGACGCGATCTTCCGACGTTCATCGGCGGTGAGAACGGAATGCGTGAGGCCGTGGAAGCTGCGTGGCAACGCGCATCCGATCGAGGCGAGCTCACCAATCTCCCCACCGATCAGGTTCGCCGCATCACGGTGACTCTCGACCAACCTGTGGGTGTGGTCGTTCCGAATCACGTCGAGCCAGCTCCTCTCGCAGGAGAGGTCGTTGCACAGATCGTCGACGCGCCGGTCGGAGCGGACGACGCCGCGGATCCGAACGCAGTCCAAGTGAACGACATCGAGCTCAAGATGCGGGGCGACGAGCTTTTGTCCGCGCGGCCGGTCGTTCGCTCAACTCAAGTACACACGGATGGTCCGGACGGCGTCCAATACGACGGAGCCCCGATCAACGCTCACGAAGCGCACGCTCGGCGGCTCTTTGGGCAGATCGCGGAACGCGACGTGACCGCCGAATACGACGGTGAAGATCTTCCTGGAAGCCGCGCTGCTCGGACACGCCCCATGCACGCGGTACTTCCGCTTGGCGCAGAGCGCAGCGTCGTGTCGATGGATCGCACTGCGCGAATCGCTTGGCTACGTGCTCGCGGGGCGCGACCGGTCGCAGCGCGACGCGCCGAGCGTCACCTTGCGCTAGGCGCGCCGTCGAATGCGCGTGCAACGACCCCCGACGATTTCCTTTGGGTCGGTGAGGACCGCATCGCTTCCTACAATCGCGAGATGCGCGGCCCAAACTGGGAGAGCTTCGAGGTTGCCGCATCCGACTACACAAGCGGTACGCGTCGCGTGAATGACTTCCGGCCGGATCCCACCCTTCCGGAAGGTTGGCCCCGGGCAACGCTGGCAGACTACGAAGGCGTGCACGGACCGATCGAGATCGGACACTTCCAGCGTTCGGCGGAGCGGCGCAACAATCGTCGTTCAAACTCACGCACGAACGTGCTTTCGAACACTGTCCCGCAAGCAGCGAACAACAACGAAGGCCCGTGGAATAAGTTCGAGCAATGGTACGAAGGCGAAGTCCGCGCCGGCGGACACGCTCACGTTCTGGTGGGCGCCATCTACGGAACGAATCCCGTGCGCATTGGTGCAAATCGCGTCGCAGTCCCGCGCGCCGTTTGGAAGGTCGTGGTCGTCACCGGTCCCAGCGGTGTCGTCGATGAGACAGCGCGAGTCTATGCAGTCCTTATCCCGAACAGCAACAGCGCGGTTTCGCGCGGCCAGCACTGGTCCGACTACTCGATCGCGATTCCAGCGCTCGAGCGAGAGACTGGCCTCCGAATGTTCAGCGGTCTTTCGAACGTGACCGCGCGTGCCCTGGCCACGCAGGTCGGACGTCGCGTTCACGCCCCTCAGGTAAACGCACCTGCTCCGATTCAGACGCGACCGGCGTCGACTCCGTCGACACCTCCCGCCGCGACCAGAGCCTCCGCG
>CAZWQH010000162.1:0-10094 GCA_964635815.1 uncultured Sandaracinaceae bacterium | reverse complement strand
GCCCCTGATCATTGCCGAAACAGTCAGGCGGGGTGCGAGACATGAGGCGCCTCGCCACAGGTTGGGTCGCGTTGGTGCGTCCCGGCCGAGGAAGGTTCGGCGAGCTCGCGCGTATGCGTGTCCATGCGGAATCTCGCCTGGATGGCCATCAGTTTCGTTGTGATCACTGCCTGCACCAACGGGCGCAGCGGAAACCAGTGTGTAAATGGAATGTCGGTGGCGTGTGCGTGTCCAGGCGGACGAGCCGGCGCACAGGTCTGTACCAATGGAGGCTTTGAGGCCTGCGTCTGCGACGGTGACTCCGATGGCGGCGTCATCCTTTCCGACGCTCCCGTCGCACCTGGTTCAGATGCCTCGCGCGCAGACACCGGTGCAGCGAGCAGCGATGCAGCTAGAAGCGACGGCGCCAGCACCGACGCGACCACGAATCCACTCGACGGCTCGCTCACGCCAACCATCGATGCGGCGGTTCATTCCGACACAGGAGGAACGCCTGGCGAGTGCAGTGAGGGCGCCACGCGATGCGGACCGACGAACGTCGAGCGATGCACGAGCGGATTGTGGAGAGCCGACACCACGTGCGCGCTCTCATGCTCGATGGGCGCGTGTACAGACGAACGCGCGATGTGCACACCGGGAGCGGTGCGTTGTTACAGGAGCGCGGTGCAACGCTGCAATCGCGACGGTTCTTCCTGGCTCTACGATTCGACTTGCTCCAGCGGCTGCACAGACGGTCTTTGCACCGGCGCGTGCGTAGCGGATACCGCGCGTTGCAACGGCTCGGTGCGCGAGGTTTGCGCGACGAGTGGAACGAGCTGGTCCGCGGGAGCGACCTGCACCATGGGATGCGAAGACCGCGTATGCGTCGAGCCCTCACTGGAGCTTCCAGGCACCGTTGTCGATGTCTCTGGTACGCACGTTTACGCCGGCTGCGTCGCGCTAACGTTGGCGGCAGAGCTTCGGGTTCCCGCGGGTCGTGAGCTTGTCATTCGAGCGCGTTGTCTGACTCTCGCAATGAGCTCCCGAATCACGCTCGGCGCGGGCAGCTCGCTTCGCATCCATGTCACGGAGTCCGCGACGCTCGACGGAACCGTGACTGGGGGCCGAACCGTGTTCATCGAGTCGAAAGGCACACTTCGACTCTCCGGAACTGTGAGCTCAGAACGCACCACGCTCCGCGCCGACGATTTCACGATCGCAACAGGCGGACGCATCGTCGGGTCGAGCGCGAGCTTCGCGCTCTATGGAAGCCGCTTCTCCAACATGGGAACACACACCGGCGTGGTGTCGGTCATGCCCCCGAGCCCGATCCAATCACCCACGCACCCAAGTGGAACTTGGTGGAGCATGACGGGCGACGACGTCGTGGTGACTTGGGACCGACCGTTTGCTTCGGTGCGCGGCTACTACGTCTTGGTAGGAGACCAAGTACCTGGACCGTCAACTGGAGTCTTCCGTACGACGGAGTCGATCTCGATTCCTATGAACGCATTTGCCGCGGGGAACAACACGGTGCGTATCGTCTCCGTGAATGCGGACTCCGCGGTGGGAACGCACACCGAAGACCTGTACCTCAAGCTCAACCTCCGCTCGCCTCGTGTTACCTCGACGAGCCATCCGAACCCGCTCGCTTGGGGCGGAGCCGATGATGTGTTTCTCTCCTGGGCCGATCCGACAAGCGTTCCCGCAACGGACTTCGCGGGTTACCTCTACGTGTGGGACCGCTACGCCGATACGGTCCCAACACGCGATAACGCGACGTTCGACGATCGCCGAATGCTGTTGCTCAGCGATCAAGCACCGGGCATCTGGTACTTCCACATCGTCGTGCTCGACAGGCTCGGCCGTCCCTCGCCCCTTGCAACGCACTATGCAGTGCGCGTCGGTGCCGAGCCCCAATACGGAAACGTCGCTGGCACGATCACGGCAGCAGATACGCATTCGCCGATCCCCGATGCGTCCGTCGTTCTTTCGGGCGGCATCCTTCGTACGCGCGCAACGGCGTCGGGGGACTACTCGTTCCGCGGTCTGGTGCCAGCAGCGGCTCACGCCTATCGAGTGACAGTCAGTGCACCTGGCTACAGGACATCGAGCACGGATGTCGTCGTCGCGGCAGCAAGCGCGATCGTGCTGCACTTTGACCTCACTCCTATGACTGGCCCCGTTGGCTCGCGGATGGCGCTCGGTCCCGAAGTTCAGATCTCGGACAGGTCTGGAAACAGTCCAGCGATAGCCGTCGCCTCCAACGGAAGCGTGATCTTCAGTCGCGTCGCGAGCTCGGGCGGGCAGGAAAGAGTGGAGATGGTCACCGCAAGTGGTGATCCCATCGCGGAAGCATCGACGATTCCGGAGTACTACCCATACCCCCGAACCGATGTCGGCTGGACGGGCGCTTCGTTCTTCGCGGTCGATACGTACGCGTGCGGGTACGAAGCAGACTTCGGACCGGGGAGCGGATGGAGTTGTCTCAGCATGCGCACCTGGGACGTCGCTGGCAGATCGACCGCAACCGAGAGGCGCTTTCGAAACAGCGGTCAAACTGGATCTCCGTCGGCGGTTTGGAACGGCACCACCTACGGGGTCTTCTTCACGAGCTACGCGACGGTCTACTTCCGCGAGCTCAACGCCGATCTCGCGTTTACCAACGGAAGGCCGGGAACGGAGCATACGACCATCTCGTCGGGCCACGCCGACAGTCGTCAGAGCGCGACGACGCGCGCGCTTTGGGACGGGACGAACTATGCGCTTGCGTGGAGCATTGGCCGAAGCGCAAGCGACAATGCGCACTTCGCCTTCTTCGCGCGCGTGAGCCGCGCGGGTGCGCTGGTCGGAACCAAGCTCGAGCTCAGTGACACGCGAACCAGCGCGGAGATCGGCCTCGCCTTCGACGGATCGCGCTACTACGTGCTGTTCGTGGATGCGAATACGACTCGCGATGCGATAGCACTTCGATCGATCACGAGCTCCGGCGTCGGAGGGCTACGAACGGACGTCTCACTCGACACCGACGCTCGGCCGACGGACGCCTCGCTCGCATTCGATGGGACGAACTTGCTCGTGGCATATCAGCAATCGGGCCGCACTACGGTTCAGGTCCGGAACCCCGCGGACCACGCGCTCTTGGAGTCGCACACAGTCGATGGACTAACCCCGCGACTGTCGTTCGATGCGAGCAGCGGACGGGGCGCCATCCTCTACGTGCGTGGTGGCATCACGTACATGAAGTCCCTAACGTCGCGCTGACGCCGGACCGCTAACATCCAAAATCCTGGGACAGGTGCATTTTTGATAACATCCAAAATCCTGGGACAGGTGCATTTTTGAACCACACCGTTCGATGCGAACCCATCAACCGCCTCGGTTTCGCGTACAAGATAATCTGCTACGGACGCCTGTAGAACCACGCGTCGAGCGCGGGTGCGCGATGACCCCGATCACCTTCAGGAGAGCAGAGCCCAGCGATGCAGAACGCACGCGCGTGCTGTTCGAGCAGGTCTTCGGGAAGCCGATGTCGCTCGATCGATGGAAATGGAAGTACGATTCGGCGCGCGTCGGTGAATACAGTTGGGTCGCGACTCGAGGCAACGAGATTGTCGGACACATCGGCGGCCAAGCGATTCCCCTTGCTCTGAACGGGACGCAGGCGATCGCTCTCCACATGCCCGACAGTATGGTGAGCCCGTCAGCGCGTGGATCTGGCGTCTACACTCGCCTCCTTGAACGAGCATTCGAGGACTGGGCGTCTCGCGGAGTAGAACGCGCGTTTGGAATGCCGAGGGCGGGCGCGGACATCGCGATGACTAGCCTGGGCTGTAAGCGGACTTCTTCCTTGCGCAGAATGATTCGTCCGCTTGCACCGACTGTCGCGATGTTGCGACGCGCAATCACCGGCAACTCGCCGAGCAAGCCGCTGCACGACAACGCACAACGGTCGTGGGAGCAAATGAGCGTTCTTGAGCTCGACGTCGCTGCACACAGCGCCGCACTGACCTCGTTGTGTGATCGTGCAGCCTCGAACACCAAGAACAGAATGCTGCGGCCCTCCCCAGAGTCTCTCTTGGCGCGCTACGTGCGCGCACCCGATTCACGCTGCACGATTTTCGTCGCGATGGACGGCTCCGGGTGTCGAGGCTTCGCAGTGCAAAAGCTCAACGTAGGACGTCGCTCTTCGATGATGGATATCGCGCAAGTTTTCGCTCCACAAGACCGCGCTACGCGAGGCCTGCTCGTGAAGAAGCTTGTGTCGACCGCAAAGAGCGGCGGTTGTCACGCAGTCACGGCGCACGCGCACGACGGCTCACGCGAGCTCCTTGAATTACTACGCGCGGGGTTCATTCCCACACGACATGCATTCGGAGTGCACGAGGTGATTCTTCGCCCGAGCGCGAGGACAATCGGGCGAGTGGACTACTGCTTGGGTGATTTCGATGTCATCTGACCGCGCGCATCCCGACCCCGACTGGCTCAGCAGGCTTTATGCGCGTGCGCTTCGCCAAGCTCGCTGCGATTCATGGCGCGCCCACGAGAAGATAAATCCCGAGGCGAACGTGCGCGTTGCCGTCGTGTGCCCGCACGCGGACGACGAGCTAGCAGGTTGCGCCGGAACGATTGCGCGACACGTGGCCGCGGGATGCGACGTGACACTCATCTACGTGAGTGACGGTCGCGGTTGGCCAGGTTACGGGGAAAACCCCGAACGCGCAGAGCGTCGCCGCGTCGAAGCATCACGCGCCGCAGCGGTCTTGGGAGCGCGCGATCCGGTATGGATGGGCCTTCGAGAAGGTGCCTGGGATATCGCAGATGCCGCAGCAGCCCTCGCCGCTCACATCGAAAGACTTGCACCGCAGATTCTGTACGCTCCCAGTGTCGTCGACTTCCATCCTGAACATGTTCGCGTCGCGAAAAGTCTCGCCGGTGCGTTGTCGATCGCCGAGCTGGCCCCGCTCGTACGCGTCTATCAGGTGATGGTTCCGCTCACACCGGTGCTCGTGAACCGCGTCGTCGACACAACGCACGTTCGATCCGTGCTCACGCAGTTGCGGAGCGTTTACGAGCGCGAGTCCGCATCTATCGCGAGATTTGAACGCAGCAGCCGCTACGAGTCCGCGCTCTGGATGCGAGGCCGCGGTTCCGCGGAGGTCTTCTGGGAGATGGGCGCAAGCGACTACGTGAGAACGCAACAGATCACGTCTACGAGCTCGCGTTACCACGGCCTACGACACCGATCTTTCTCCGATCCGTTGACGTTTGCGGTCGGCCTGCGCGAACGCTTTCGTCTCTTGCGCGCGGTTGGACGCGAATCGCCGTCGCCCGCTTCGTCGGTCGACGTTTGACGGATATTTTTCTTGGCTAAACATCCTCCAAAATTATTCATCGACGGGCGCGAGGTCGGCGCACTCGGGATCGACCTTCTTGCGGAGCAACTCGCGGGCTTGGTCCAGCGTCCGTTCGCGGAAGCTTGGCTCCGTGATGAGAATGGAGCCGCGCTCAGCCTGCTCAAGAGCGGCGACCGTGCGTTCTTGATGTTGATCAGGTTCGAGGGTGACGCGGGAATGACTTCTCGCTCACAGCCACCAAGTGGAAGCAAGGCCGTTCTGAAGTTCAAGCTCGGCAACGGTCAGGTCGACGAGTACTCGATCGCTTGGACCGTCTCGTTCGAGGACGCGCGCCGCGTCATGGAAGAGTTTTGGTTCACACGAGCGCCGTCGAAAAACATCGCGTGGCAGGACGACAGCATCTAGCCGGCGCCGCGAGTCCATGCGTTCTCATGGATTTTCCTCCATAGCCCCGTTTTGCGACATCAATCCATGCGATCGCATAGACATAGCTCCATTTCTCTCGTACATGAGCTAGAATCCATCCGCTCACAGGGGATGAAATGCCGAAACGACGCTCTACCCGCAGACCCGCCGAAAGAGTGAGCCGCGCGCCCGCCGCTACGCTCGTCTCACCCCTCTTTCCACTGGCCGCCATGGTGCGTTCGCGACGAAAAGAGCTCGGCCTGACTCAGGAGGAGCTCGCACGATATGCAGGTTGTGGTCTCGCCTTCATGTACGACCTCGAGAAGGGAAAGCCGAGCGTTCGCTTCGACAAAGTGCTCGACGTACTTCGTGTGCTCGGCCTGCAATTGGTGATCGCGGACGGTTCTGCGGGGATTGCCGTCGAACCCGCTTCATTGCGTGAAACGAGTTGAGCGTGTCGACGAATCCAACTCCATACAAACCATCTCGCCTCGCAGCCGTCCGACGCGCGAGCGTATTTCGCGGTGATCAACTCGCCGGTTTTCTCGAGCGCACGAGATCGGGAGCACGGTTCTCCTACGACTCCGCGTTCCTCCATGCGAACGCGGGGAAAAAGGGAATCGCCGTGCATCTGCCGCTAACGCCCCGCCAAATCGAGGTGAACGGATACAACCTGCACCCGTTCTTCGCAAACCTGCTTCCTGAAGGGGCTCGACTCGACGCACTCCTGAACGCTGCGAAGGCTCCGAAAGACGATCTGCTCACACACCTCGTGCGCGCGGGAAGCGACACAATCGGCGATGTCTGCGTAGTCGAGGAAGGAGCTCGCCCCGATCGGACTCGCGGCCCTGTCGTTGATCTCGGAAAGCTTGGCGCAGCCTCGTTCGCCGAGGCACTCGCTACGAGCCTCGACTACGCAAGCGCGATGCACGACCGCGCAACGATCCCGGGCGTGCAGAACAAAGTGTCAGCTTCGATGATCTCATTTCCAGTTCGCGGAGCTCGGAGGCGAGGCGAATACATTCTCAAGCTTGAGCCGCTCAAGCTCCCGCGCATTCTCGAGAACGAGCAGTTTTTCATGGTTGCCGCGAAGAGTTGCGGTCTCGACGTGGCCGACGTGAGCATCATCCACGACAAGCACGCGGCATCCGGTCTTCTGGTTCGCCGATTCGATCGAGTCAAAGAACGTGGTGCGAAAGCACCGACGTTCATACATCAAGAGGACGGTTGCCAGCTGCTCGAGCGATACCCCGCAGATAAGTATGCCGTTCAGATGAGCGACATCGCCAACGCGCTAGGCGTTTGTCGTTCGCCCGTGCTCGCGGTGGCCGGATTGATTCGGCTCGCGGCGTTCTCGTATGTGATCGCGAACGGAGATCTGCACGCCAAGAACATAAGCGTTTACTCCAGAGCTCCAGGCGTGCTCGAGCTCACACCGGCGTACGACCTACTCAGCACGCTCCCCTACGGGGATGATCGGATGGCCCTCAGCCTGGAGGGACGCGACACAAAATGGAAGCGCTCTCATTTTCTCGCGTTCGGGGATAGGTTCGGCGTGCGCAGCGCGGCAGTCGAGAAGATCCTCGATGACGTGTGCGTGGGTATCGAGCCGTTCCTTTCGCGTCTGAATGAGATCGGACTCGACGCGAAGAAGACCTCTCATCTTCACAGGACAATGCAGCGCCGAATCACGGACCTCAGCTGACCGGAAAACGGGGACAACAACTGTCTTCATTGGGAAGCGGTTAGCGGAGGAGTCATGGGAGACCGGCGCGGAGCAGGGCGCTGAGAATGCAGGGGAGTTTTCGCATGCAGGCGACGAGAGCAACCTTCTTAGGTTTGCCGCGGCTGACGAGGCGCTCGCCACGCAGGGCGCCGCTGTCGCGATTGAAGGGAGCGACACGATCTGTTGCGGCTCAGCGACCCGAGCTCGGGCAGCTCGGCCATCAGCGTGACGGCAACGACGCGACCGACACCGGGCACTGTCAGAGTCTTTCTTTGACTCTCAGAAGTGACACATCCGTTAACGCCGCGACGAGCGGACTTGCGAGCTGGAGGGATTGTTCTTCGATAATCCTTCCGCACGTTGTAGCGTTTGCGTCGTGTTGAGCGTCAGGATTGGCGCGGGGGTGATGCTCGCAGCGAGTGGACTCGCGTGTGGTCGTTTCGGGTTTGCGGCAAGCGCTGCTCGCGCTGTCGACGCCGCTTCGCTCGATGCACCACGCACATCCGACGCGGCCGAAGCGCGCGATACGTCCAACGGACGTGCCGCAACCGACGTAGATCTTGTTGACGCCACCCTCGACGTTCGCACGGCTGAGCACGACGCGACGAACGACCTGGATGCCTCGACCAATCTCGATACGTTCGACGCCTTTTCAGGGACGTCCGCCGACGCACCCCCGGACACGGGTGGCGACACCGCGTTCGACGCGTTCGCTGAGTCTGCTGACTCTTCGCCCGACGTTGTCGCGTTCGACGCAGCATCTCTGCCTCCCGTTTTTCAAGGACCCGCGTACGTCGTCCGGACTTTTCCTGGATCGCGCTCCCAGATTACGCGCATCGAAGTCAGCGCGAGCGGAGACGTCTACGCTGCCGGAGTATTCCGGGGCACCGTCGACTTTGGTGATGGACCCGTCGCGGCGCAGCCCCTGGGTCCATTTACCGAGAACATGTTCTTGATCAAGTTGTCAGGAGATCTCTCCACGCTTGTCTGGCGGCGCACCCTCCGCGGCGGATTTCAAACGATTCTCGGCACCGGGCAGCGCTTGTCGGACAGGTCGATCTGGATCGCGGGTGCTGCGGGGTCCGGCGTCACGTCGGTGCCGTCGGGCACTACAGCTCCCGACACCGACATTACAAATTCCAGCTCGAATCAATCTGCGCTCGTGCTCGCGTACAGCGCGGACGGTGCACTCCTCGACACGGTGTTGTTCCCATCGACAGGCGGGAACGACCAGGCTCACTTCGTGACACCGCAATCGGGCCAGCTGCTGGTTGGTGGCGTCTATCAACGAACGTTTACAATTCCCCCTCGTGCTTTCACACCGAGCGGAGTCATCGATTGGGGGTGGGCCGCGACGTACGACCTCGGGACGCGGACGCTAGCGACATACCGGGAGTATCGACCGCTCAGCAGCTCCGGACACGTCGCAACTGCAAGCGGCTCGGCGGGGACGTACTACGTCACAGGTTCCGCAAACGGCACGAATCCCGGTGGTGGCGTAGTCGCCACGGGCGGGTTCGTTGCAATGTACGACGAGGTCGCCGGCGAGAGTCCTCTGCGCTGGCAAGCGTCGGCGCGGTTCTCACCAGGACGGATCGCGAGCTCAGCTGACGGAAGCAAGGCCGTTGTGCTCGCGAGCATCAGCGCGGTTTCCGACCTCGCTGCGATCGGTGCAGACGGAGTCTATGGGAGCAACGACGTCCTGGTGATTCTCGCAGACGAGGCGACCCGGGGGTTCGTGTGGGCGAGACGCTTCGGAGGCGCTGCGTCCGAGACGCCCATGAACGTTCGCATCGATGGCGACGAGGTGGTCGTCGTGGCCCAGACCAGATCGCCGCTCCTCAATGTCGTCGATCCGCGCGGATTGTTCACGATCGCAAACCCCGATTCTTCCGGCGCGAACAACACCGTCGTGATGACGTTCTCGATCAACGGTGACTATCTCCGATCGGTGAGGCTCACCGGGTCACCTTCCGCGCTTGGATACGACGCCTTCGCGGATCCCGCATCCACGGAAATGTACGTTGCCGGAATCGCAAGCGGGATGACGGCGTCGAGCACGGGCACCATGTTTGACGCGGGATCGCAATCCGCGTTCATCGTTCGCACATCCTCCGGCGATTTGTAGCCGATGTCGCAGGTTGTCCGGCCAACAACCAGTCGCCTCTCGGCGACGAACGTGAGCGTTGTCGTTGAAGGAAGCTTTCCGATCTTGCCGGCGCCGTACAACTTCTGGCGCGAAGGAAGAACTCTGCGCGGCGATGAGTTCGCGGCCTACGAGCAATCGTGTCTCACCGCGGCCTCGAAGCGATTTCCTGGCCGGACGATCCGCTTCTTCGAAGAAGAGATGTATGCCTTCGACTGGGACGTTTTCCGAAAGGCGCACTGGGCTTCACTTCAGTCGGCCTACGAGTCGTTGCCGGGATGGCTTGCTTCCAGGGAGCGCCCTTGGTGGCTTGGATCCGACGAACCGCACTGGCCCGGCTCTGTCTGCGAGCGTCGAGCCGCCTGCAGGTCGCAGGAGTCCTCGAGCTTGCTCAGTTCAATGATTGGCATCCTCGCTTCCTCGCAGCGACGAGCACGCTGCCGGGTCGGTCGATCGTTTGGTGCCAATGAGAATAGCCGCG
>CAZWQH010000161.1:0-10147 GCA_964635815.1 uncultured Sandaracinaceae bacterium | reverse complement strand
GCAACCACCACATCGGGAGTGGTCACGCGATCGGGAGCCGGTGTTCCTCGGTCTGTGTTGGACATAGACGTGTCGATCGGTGGCAGCGCCGCATCTCCGTTATCTCCACTTCCGCTCGCACAACCGACGGAAGTAGCCAAAGCGAGGGAACAAAGAGCTGCGTAGGATCGAGGGGCCAGTCCGAGCGTAAGGAACATCCCGCAAACGCTGCAGGAAAGCCCTCCTTTCGTCAAACCGGCCAAGCCGTCTGCGTACGTAATTCCGTAGGAATCGACATTTTCATCGGTGAGCGGGGAGCGAAGTCGAGAGTCGAGAGAGGACCGGGGACCTGGCTCTCTGCTATCGTGCCGGGAATGGCCGCCTCGGGTTCTGTGGTCCGCGCGATGACCAACGACGGAGCGTTTCGGGTAATCATCGTCGACGCACCTGAAGTCGCCAAAGCGGTCGTCGACGCCCAAGGTTTCGACCGCGCTGCGAGCGAGTACCTTGCCGAGCTCTGCCTCGGGACGGCGCTGATCCGCGAAACAATGGCTCCAACGCAACGGGTTCAAGCTGTCGTCCGTTGCGAGAGCGGCCGGATCGTTGCCGACTCGCATCCTGACGGACTTGTGAGAGGCCTGGTACGCCGCGGCGCTGACGGGCGAGTCTACATCGGGAACGGCGCGCTGCAGGTCATGCGCACGTTGCCTACCGGTGCCATCCATTCAGGAACCGTTCGTGCAGACCTGACGGTGCGAGAGTCGCTGATGCAGTACATGCAAACGTCCGAGCAGGTTGCTTCGGCGGTGGACATCGGCGTCGAGGCACTGCCCGGGACCGAGCACATCGAATCGGGTGGGGAATGGATCGATCGCGCGCGCGGGTATGTAGTGCAGCTCCTGCCGGAAGTGCACGAGGATGCACTCGGCGCGATGATCGCGCGCCTCGAGAAGATCCCGCGAGTTTCGCAGCTGCTTCCATTGTCCCGAGACCCAGCTGAGCTGCTTCCGCTGCTGCTCGGAGACGCGCCGTACACCATTCTCGAACGAACGAGTGTTCACTTCGGCTGCGTTTGCAGTGAGGTTCGATTTCTATCCAGTCTCGCGACTCTCACGCGTGACGAGCTCGCGGATCTTGCTACGGGAGGCGACGCGATGGACGTGCAGTGCGACTACTGCATGAAGAAGTACGTGCTATCGACGGAGCAAGTGCGCGGGCTTCTCTCCACGAGCTAGCTCCTGTCTAGCGGAGGCCCGCCGGGCCTACTTCGAGCTTGATCGCGCCGCTCTCCAGGACACACCTCTTCAGCGTGAACGCATCCATGATGGGAGCGATTCCCCGCGGTAAGGCTCGGACGCAACCCAGAGTTCGAAGGTCGATCGTCAATCCGCTCTGAGTGCGATCTACGACACCAGTCGGTTCGGTCTCCTGCGATCGAAAGAACAACGGACCCCAGGTCGCCCGCGCAATGCGGTCCGCGATCGCGATGACCAGGTCGGGCGCAATCGAGTCTCGCGTGGCGCCGCTCGGTGCAAGCTCGAACGAGATTTCTTTGGGCCCGCGCGGAGCGAAGGAGACCCCGACAATCGAGACGGTACACTCGAATGGAATCCCGGACGCACGCGTGAGCTCGATCGCAATACCGCGCTCTCCACAAACGACTGTCGCATCTCGCACCCGCGGAAGGCGGACGATCGACTGGGAAAGCTGTGACTCGGTGACACGAACCGATGGCTGAGCGAAACCAGTGGACTGGAGATTTGCGAGGGCTTCTCGAAGCTCCTTGGTCTGAGGGAGGTCGTTGAGCGTTTCGCGTGCTTTGAGAGCCGCTCGATAGATCAGACTTCGCATCAGGTCACCGCCGCGACTCACGCTGCGGCCTCGCTGGTTCGGGGAGGGGAGTGAGGCGTTCGAAACGCCTCGAGCTCCGAAGGTGCCGCGCTCCGGGCGTCGGAGACTCCGCGTCCGAACAGACCCGTGCGCACGAAACGCGCGCTGAGGTCGTACTCTTGCGGCAACAACAGGCTCTCCAACGGATCGAGCAGGGCGCGGACCAGCTCCTGCGGCTTTGCGGTTCCGTGTTGCGTGATCGCGAGCCGGAACTGAATAGGGTAGAGGTCGCCCAACATGCCGACGGCGCGCAAATCTTCCTCACCGGCAGCAGGCGCTAGATCCAATACGTAACGGGACACTTCGACGTCCTTGCCAATGCCGTCGATCGTCCTTCGAACTACGAGCTTCTCCGCTCGGCGCGCTTCGAGTCGCGTCGTAACTTCTGTGTCCGTCATGTATCCGCGCGAACGCAAAACGCTGCGGGGGATCCCTGCCACGTAGGTAGCTTCTGTAATGACCCTACTTACGGAAGGATCGCTGGGACCGAGGCGCGCCATCCCTGTGAAATAGATTCCGTCGATGGTGCTCTGATTGAGTGCTTCACAGAGGTCCGCACGCACTTCGGCTGACGGCTCGATCTTCACGTCGACGTATTCCGCGGTGCTCATCGTTCCGAGTGCAAGCGCAGGACCGAAGACCATCTCCGGAATCGGATGGAAACCTTGGGAGTAGTACAGCGGCACATCGAGTCGGCGGAAGAGTCGCGGAAATAGGCGAACCAAATCCAGATGCGAGCTGTAGGCGGCCCGGCCCATCTTCCGGAACTCGAGGCGAATGCGGCCTGGTTGGCCAGACTTTGTCTTCACCGGCTCCGCCAAGGTATCGACCACCTCGATCACAGGTTCGATGGTCGGCGCCACGTCGGCGCGTTTCTTGTCGAGCTTTCGCAGGAACGTGAGCCGTTCCGCCCGCATTGCCGTCATATCGCACGCGACCCCGCAGTCGTAGCAGACCAGTCGCCGTGGATCCGATTCAGCGGCTGCTGTCGTCGTGTGGTGCACGAACATCCCCACCGCTTTCCCGCAGGGAGGACTGAGTCGGTTTGCGACCGCCTTGCGGTATTCACGAAGAAGAAAACCATCCTCGAGTCCCACGTCGATGTGGTCCCAGGGTAGGCGCGCGGACACCGGAATCGTGTCGAGGAACCTCGCTGTGTTGACCGAACCCTCTGTGAAGGCGCGCTCCCATGCGTCCAACTTCAGGCGCTCTTCCCAAGAATCGAAACGCGCACCCAGCTGATACGCGCGTTCGATCACATGCGATAGGGAGCGGTCGCCTCGAGCCAAGACACCTTCGAGCCAAGAGCCACGAGAATCGTGCATCCGAAGTTGAACCGGCGCCTTGTGCGCTCGTGCGCGAAGCAATGACTGTTTGCGGCCAATCTCCGCCATCGTGTCCATCGCGCACCACTGAAACGGCGTGTGCGGTTTCGGGACATGCGTGCTTACCGAAACGGTGACCTTGGGCATGCGGTACGCGTCCCGAGCTCGTTTCGTGAGCTTGCTCGGAGTTCCGTCGTCGGGGTTTTCCGTGGCGGCTTCTGCCTTCGCACGTTTGATCGCAGCCTTGCCGGCGCTAACCGCGCGTACACCGGTGTCGACGATACCGATGACGTCGTCGTCCTCTTCGGTAGGCAGACCGATCATGAAGTAGAGCTTCATCTTCTCGTAGCCACGCGAGAACACTCGCTCGGCGGTCTGCATGAGCTGTGCTTCGGTGACGTTCTTGTTGACCACGTCACGCATCCGCTGAGTGCCTGCTTCGGGCGCGAACGTAAGCCCGCTCGCGCGGACTTTCTGTAGCTCATCGAGGATCTCCTCGGACAGACCGTACGCTCGCAACGAGGACACTGAGAGTGACACGTTCTTGCTCCCAAGCTCCGTGTTCACCTGCTTGATCAGTGGTGCAATCGCGCTGTAGTCCGCTGTTGAAAGGCAAGTGAGGGACGCTTCGTCATAGCCACCTCCGCGTACCGCCTGAGTCACGGCGGCAATGATGTCGTCTGGATCACGCTCCCGCACTGGGCGGTAGATCATGCCGGCCTGACAGAAACGGCATCCCTCGGTGCATCCGCGTGCAATCTCCACGGAAACGCGATCGAAAATCGTTTCCGTCGCTGCCACAGGACCGTTGTGCGGAAACGGATACTTCGAAAGGTCGGGCAGGAACGCGCGGCGGACGGGAAAGGGGATCTCTCCGTCGGTTGGTGCGTCGACGACCAGGGTTCCAGTGTTTGGATCTGCAGAGGTCGTGTACAGCGCTGGGACGTAGATCCCGCCCAATTTTGCAAGTGTGCGGAGGCGTTCGGCTCGCGGTACGCCTGCGCGTTTGAGCGCACTCCACGTGAGAACGACTTCTGGTGTTCTTTCCTCACCGTCTCCGATCAGAAATGCGTCGATGAAATCCGCCAACGGCTCTGCGTGCGTCGCTGTTGGTCCGCCTGCGAGAACGAGCGGATCGTCGTTTCCGCGATTCGCACTGCGCAGCGGGATGCCTCCCATCTCGAGCATCAGGAGCACGTTTGTGTACGTGAGCTCGAACTGGAGCGAGAACCCAACTACGTCGAACTCGCAAAGCGCGTGTGCGCTTTCGAGCGAGCGGATCTTCTCGCCGCGGGTCCGCAGCTCGGCTTCCATGTCACTCCACGGTGCGTACGCGCGTTCCGCGAGGAGCTTCGGATGGCCGTTCAAGACTCCGTACAGAATCTTGTAGCCGAGGTGACTCATTCCGATCTCATAGAGATCCGGAAACGCCAAGCAGATCTTTCCGAGAGCTTCGTCCCAGTTTTTCTCGCGCGCGCCGTGCTCACCACCGATGTACTGGTTCGGCTTGCGTACGCGATGCAGGAAGTCTGCGTAGGGATGCTCTCGCGCCAACGGTGTGCTGGATGGTTGTTCTTCGAGGGACATCAATAGAACGCCGCAGTGTATCAGAACGAGTGAAGCCGGCTCGTGAGAGCCGGCTTCGTCGGTTTCACATCAAGTTGGTCGGTCGATCAGAAATAGTAGATGGCCGAGATGTTCGACGTGAGCACGTCCCAGAAGCTCGGTCGCGCGTCGTACGCTGCTGGCTTGCCAGCGCTGGTCGCCGCGGGTGCACCGCTGCTCTGCTGGAAGATGCTCCAAGGAGCATTTTGCACCGTCGTGCCGATCATGAGGCGGTCGTCCGTACGCGATTCCGTCCCAGGAGGCGACGTTGTGCCGGTGGTGTAGCGGATGTTGAATCCGACGGTCGCCTGCAGCGAGAGCTGTGGGATTCCGATAAACCCGAAATGGATTTCTGCGCCCGCGCGGATTCCGATGTCGACGAGGAATCCGGAGAGACCTGTATCGCGCGTCTGACCATCGGCGGTCGCACCGGGGCAGCCGACTGGTGGCCGCGCTGTGGGGCGGTGCGTGCATGCGATCGAGCCGCTCGAGAACCCAAGGTTGAGCTCCGGCAGGACGAGGAACTTGTAGTGGGTGTCGTGAGCGAGGGCGAGCGGAACGCCGACGTGGAACGCAAGCGCGAATCCGGTCGCGATGTTGTCGCCGTCTGCGATTCCATCGATCGCGCCGCCGTAGTAGCCGAACCCGATCGCGCCATCGATGCCGACGCCTTCGTTGATCCAGTAACGAACGCCCACGGTCGGTGCCGGAACGGTCGAGGCTGAACCGACTGCCGTGGCCACGTCCGCGATGGGTACGCCGGGAATACCGAAGTATCCGAACCCGAAGCGGTTGACGAAACGAAGGTGATCACTGCGGCCCGTGCGTCGCGCGCCGGGGGCTGCGCCTGGGTTCGAACCCGGGAATCCTGGCGGTCGCTCTTCGTGGCCGGTCTGGGGAGGCGGGTACTGCGGTGTTGGATACTGCGGGACAGGTTGTTGCTGTGGGTACTGCTGCTGCGGGTATGGCTGCGCTGGCTGCTGGTACTGCTGAACAGGCTGCTGCGGATACGGCTGAACAGGCTGCTGGTACTGCGGCTGCTGCTGTGGGTACTGCCCCTGCTGCGGGTACTGGTACTGCCCAGTTTCCCCTTGCTCCGGATCGACCGGCTGCTGCTGCGCGAACGCAGTGGTAGAAACCAGGGCCGCTGCCGTCATGGCAAGCCCAGCACTAAGCATAGAAATCTTTGTCGCGAACGCATTCTTCATTGGCGTCATCTGCTCTCCCATTTCGCCGTTCCGCAGCGGTAACTCGGCACCCAGAGGTCGCCGAACGACTGCTTCGAGCGACTCATACGTAGAAGTCGGGAATTCCTTCCCACTTCTTGGCCGGGGCATAGCACCAGCACACCTGGATGCCAGAGACGGAGCTGCGCCGAGCGCGACCTAGCGCACGTGCGTTTCGGGGGTACCGCGGCGGGCAAGCGAGAGCAGGCGACTTTCAGCCGCGTCGAACGTTTTCGCCACCACGAACACGCCGTGATTTCGACGAATCCACGCGTCGTGCGTCGGGTACGGGTGTTGTTCGAGCAACTCTCGAAGTGCGTAGTAGTCTTCGCGCGTCCCGAACGGCGTTTCCGTGCGCGAGATCGGAATTGAACACGCGGTGGCATCTGCGTCGGTCGCAAGCGCGTGAGCATGCAGCGCGATCGGCGGGCCCACGCCGCCGGAAGGTCCGTTCTTCATGAACACGCTCCAGTACAGCGCGAGGTCGGAGGTCGGGTGAAGGTCGTCAGCCCGAGATCGGTAGGTGGCGGACCATTCCTGGACCGAGAAGTTAACGATCTCGATCAAATCTTCCGGGGCGAGGGCCTTTGCGTCTCGTCCGCTCGGCGAAACGACGACGCATGCGTCCATTCCTGCCTGTTCTTCCTCTGTGAGCGCGAAGGCGCCGTTTCCGGCCAGGCGCCCATCAGCCTCTAGAGGGCAGAGGCCCTCTGCGCGGAGCTTCTCGAGCGCGATGCATAGCGCCTGCTTGTTCGGAAGCATTTTCATCGGCGGGCCGATTCGCCTAAGCCCAAACGTCGCGCGCACGCGTTTCCTCTAGCACGCACCAGCTCGCGTTTCCCGAGCAGGAAACACATTGACCGCATATCGTGAACTTGAGAACGTCGTGTCGTGGCTCGGCTTACGCAGATGCTCCGACGCGCGCCGACGCGCTACGAAGCGCGCGGTCGGATCGCGGCCGGCGGCATGGCCGAGGTCTGGTCCGCGGACGCCGTATTCGAAACGGGCGAGCGGCACCCCGTCGCGATCAAGCGAGTGCTCCCCGAGCTCGCGAAGAACCCGCTCTATCTCTCCTTGTTCGAAGACGAAGCGCGTTTGGGAATGTTCTTGCGGCATCCCAACATCGTTCGCGTGTACGACGCTCGCAACGTTGGCGGTGCATACATCATGGTGATGGAGCTGGTCGAAGGCGTCTCGCTGCGGACCGTCCTCGACTCACTCGAGACCAAGCGCACACCGATGCCCGCAGGAACGGCGCTCCATATCGTAAGCGAGTTGCTTTCCGGTCTTGCGTATGCGCACACCGCAACCGACGCGTCGGGTCAGACGCTCGAGATCGTCCATCGCGACGTTTCTCCCCACAACGTTCTCTTGAGCGTCGAGGGCGGGGTGAAGCTCACCGACTTCGGGCTTGCGAATGCGCAAACCAATCGAACCGATCCGGGCGAGTCGATGGTAGGCGGCAAGATTGCGTACCTCGCGCCGGAAATCGTGTCGCAGAAAGATGTCGATCATCGCATCGATATTTTCGCGGCCGGCATCGTGCTCTGGGAGTGCGTGACAGCGCGGCGGTTGTTCCAAGGCAAAGACGACCGAGAAACGATTCGAAACATCGCGGCAGCCAACGTGCCCCCGCCATCGACGATCGTGAAGGGGCTTCCGAACGACGTGGATCGCGTCTGTGCGGCTCTCCTTGCGCGCGACCCAAACCAACGACCGGGTGACACCGCGCAAGTTGCATCCGCCGTAGCGCGTGTGCGCAGCCGAGTGGACCCACGCGCTGGATCGGATCAAGTCGCTGCGCTTGCCAAGCTGTACCGCGCGGCGCCCTCCACCGCGAAGGCTCCGCCGGTGGATCTCATGGCAGTGGCGCGCGATCTGGAAGCTTTTGCCAAGGAAGCCGGAGGATCGGCCTACGACATGGCCGCTGCTCCGCTCGATCCGAACGAGTTTTAGTCGCCAGCCGCGGAATCGTCGGCGCCGAATCGCGTGCTACGGTCCGTCCCATATGACGAGAGTGCTTGGCGTGGTTGCTCTACTCACCTGCGGTGCTGCGAGCGTCGCTCGCGCACAGATCGTGGATTCTTCGCAGGGCGCGATTCTCGTAAGCCCTGGACCGCAAGCGCATAACACTCAGCCCCTCTACGTCCAGCCGGGCACGGAGCCGAGCATGCTCGGTCGGAACGTCGAAGTGCGTCGGCGTCCGCGGTTCGGCCTCATGATCACAGGCATCGCAGCGTTCGCGGGCGGATACCTCGGGAACATCCTCTTCTCCTCGGCGGTCGACGAGTCGTACACGTGTTTCGCGTGCCGGACCGTGAACAAAGATTACTTGCTGCTGTCGTTCATCCCGTTCGCCGGTCCATGGCTCCAGCTCGGTAGCTTCAATGCTGGCAAGGACCCCGGATTCGCTGTTCTACATATCCTCTTTGGGATTCTGCAGGCAGGCGGCGCAGCGTTCGCGTTGTGGGGACTGCTCGATCAAGAAGAGGTCTATCGGCCGATCGCGATGCCGTGGATGGATCGCAATGGCGCTGGACTGACGCTGTTCGGGCGCATGTAGCGTCTATTCGCTCGGGGCTGCGAGCACCCCTCGCTGTATTTATTCGCTCGGGGCTGCGAGCACCCCTCGCTGTCGATGCGCTCGGGTCTGAAAGCACACTGCGCTTGTCGCGTCGCGCGTGGTCGTGAGACAACTGTGTGTTGTTTCTTTGACCTTGGAGGTCGCTCGGATGCTTCGCACTTCGAATCTTTTAGTCTTGGTCGTGCTCGTCGCGGGATGCGGAGCTGAAGCCGGTATCGCGATCGGAGGCGAGCGTGACGCAGGCCTCGACGCCACCCTTGGCGACGGCGGGAACCGCGATTCCGCGCCAGATACCTCGACGGATACGCGCGAAGCTGCGGCCGCAATCGCGAACGACGCCGCTGTCGATCAGGTCGTCGTTCCTGATACGAGCGCACCCGCGGATGTCGTTCTGCCTGCCGACGCGACCATCGCGATGGACACGGGCGTTGCACCGATCGATAGCGAGGTGCCAGCGGACATCGCAGTAGTCATCGACGTTGCACCAACCCTCGATGTCACCGTGGACACGTACGAGGCTGGACCCGCGGTGGACTTCGTGTGCGATCCCTCGGACTGCGACGATGGAAACACATGCAACGGAACCGAAACGTGCTTCGCTGGACGGTGTCGCGTCGGCACCAACCTTGCGCGCGGCACCCCGTGTAACGGCGATGGCAACAACTCGACCGGTGAAATCTGCGTGCTCGGCGTTTGCACTCCATCTCGCTGTGGTGACGGGTTCTTGGAGTCGACCGAGGAATGCGATGACGGAAACCTCGTGACTGGCGACGGATGCGATCCGAACTGTCGGGACTCCTGCACCTCGGACTTGGAATGCAACGACGAAGACCTGTGCAGTGGCATCGAGCTCTGCGACATGACCTATCACCGGTGCGCACCTGGTTTGCCGTTGCCCGACAATCTGTCATGCGCGGGCGGTGGACGGTGCATTGGCGGCGTCTGTCGCACTCCGTGTGACGCTCCGGAAGATTGCGACGACGGGGACCCATGTAACGGGACTGAGATCTGTGCGGGTGGTCGTTGCGCCCGGACGATTGCGCCGCTCTGTCCGGCGGCGAATGCGTGCGAGCAGCGAACTTGTGTGCCGCTCTACGGTTGCGTGACGCGTGTCTCGGATGACGATGGAGACGGCCACGCATCCCGGACACTCGGTGCGTGCGGAACGGATTGCGACGATACGGATCGGCACTCGTTTCCCGGACATTTCGACTTCTGCGACGGGCGCGACAACGACTGCGCGCCCACCACGTACGAGTCCGCGACGACGTGGTACCAGGATTGCGATGGAGACGGTTTCGCTCCCGCAGGTGCACCGAGCGTTGCGGGTTGCGAGCGTCCGATCGGGGCACCGACCACGTGTCCGAATTCCGTCGGTTGGTGGAGCGCTCGAGGGCCAACGCCGGCTGACTGCGATGATTCGAACTCCGATGTACATCCTGGGACAGCGACGTTCCAATCGACTCCAGTGGCTGGTGCTCCGTCCGGGCGCCGATACGACTACGATTGTTCGGGCACCGAGCAGGCCATGTTCACGT
>CAZWQH010000160.1:0-10257 GCA_964635815.1 uncultured Sandaracinaceae bacterium | reverse complement strand
GTAACTGCACGGACGGCGTCAACGCATATACCTGTGCATGTCCGCCCGGGTTCACCGGCGCATCGTGCGAAACGAACATCGACGACTGCATGAACAATCCTTGCCAGAACGGCGGAACCTGCACAGACGGTAACGACTCGTTCACCTGTGCATGCTTGCCCGGCTTCGAGGGAAGCGTCTGCAGCACGAACATCGACGAATGCGTGCTCACTCCCTGCCAGAACGGCGGAGCATGCACGGACGGCATCAACGCACGCACGTGCGTCTGCGTGCCGGGTTACACGGGCGATAGCTGCGAGACGAACATCGACGAGTGCGTGCTCGCGCCATGCATGAACGGCGGTACGTGTATGGACGGCGTCAACATGCGCTCCTGCGTTTGCGCTCCGGGCTACATGGGTCTGAGCTGCGAAGTAGACATCGACGAGTGCGTGACCATGCCGTGCCTCAACGGCGGAACGTGCGCCGACGGTGTCAACTCGCGCACATGCACATGCCCGCCTCAGTGGATGGGGGCGAGCTGTGAAACAGCGGCGCTCTGCGGCAACGGCAACCTTGACGCGAGCGAAGGCTGCGACGATGGCAACTTCGTCAGCGGCGACGGCTGCACCTCCTGCGCGATCGACGCCAACTACTACTGCTACGGTTCGTCGCCCAGCATCTGTCGCTTCGGCGGATGCGTGAGTGATCCACTCACCGCTTCTCCGACGAACTTCAGTCTCGACGGATCGGCAACGTACAGCGCGGCCGGGATGCGTCCTTCCGTTCGCAGCCAGTTGCGTACGACGGCGGACGTGAACTACCCAGTTCTCATCGAGACCGACATTCGTTGGTCGGGAACAGACATCGCGTTCGTCGGCACGCGCGGGACCGGTTTGCGCGACGGAGCGAAGGGCCCCGACGAGCCGACGGACTCCGTTTGGGCACGCATTCACAACTTTGCCGCGTGGCAAACCGACTTGGCCACCGGGCCGAGCATCTCGGTGTTTACGACCAACACCGCCGCGTTCCTAACGACCGGCGTTACCTACAAGATTCGGTACGTGGACGACGGATACGCTGTCCGCATCGAGCTCTGGAATCCGCTGGTTGCAAGCCAGAGGATGACTTTGACCGGCCGAACGAACTACGTCGGTGGCGGCCATCGCGCCTTCATTGGCGGTGCAAACGGGATGACGTACTCGAACCTTCGCGTCTGTTCCGCCCCCGCGCTGCCAGTCACCTCGGGCCTTGCCGCTCGCTACACCGCGCGCAACTCGTGGACGAATGTTCAAGAGGGCGCGAACAACACGGGAACGTGGAACGACATCAGCGGCAACGGCCGCAACCTCACGCGCGGCACACAGGTGGGTCCTGTCTTCTCGCAGGGACTGCTCGCGGGAAACCCAACGATGGTGTTCTCGGGAACGCAGCGCATGACAACACCCGCACCGTTCATGATGAACAGCGAAGTCACGGTGTTCGCTGTCACACAGCACCGAAACCCAAACTCGTGGGGCAACATCGCCCACCATGGAAACCGTGACAACGACTGGTCGCTCGAGACCAACGGCGGGTCCCCAACGACGCTGCACTGGCAGTCCTCAAACGACAACAGCGGCGTGCAGTTCGACGTCGTTCCGTACAGCAACTACGTGTTGTCCGGACGCATCGCGGGCACGATTCGTTCGTTCATTGCCACGGACTCGTCCGGCTCGCAGCAGACAGCGTCCGCAAACGGTGTGAGCATCGCATCGGGGGTAAAGACCCTTTACGTCGGCGCCTCCGACATTCTTGAACAGTCCAACGCGTACATCAGCGAGCTGGTGTACTACGACCGACCACTCGACGACACAGAACGCGCGGCCGTTACCGACTACTTGCGACGGATGTGGATCGGTCGTGGTCCGACGTTCGTCGAAGCGTTCCAACCGGTCAGTGGCGCAGCGGCTGTGCAGTGCACGACGGGCAATGCGGGGTACTCCTCTGCGACGGTGCCGTATTGGACCGCATCGGGAGGAACAAACCCGGTTCACGCTGTCCAAGTCACCAGGGGTGACTTCGCGGCGACCTTCTACGATGGGAACGTCATCACACAGAACAGCTTGGTCGGCGCCAACGCCAACGGTGTGACCTATACCGTTGCCTTCCACGCGGGCCCATCGGTACAAGCAAACTGCGCTCAAGCCACCCAGGCCGGCGATGCGCTCCTCATAGAGGTTGTACGTCAAAGCGGAACGGTCCTCGCCACGAACAACCATGCGCCGGCGGCGTGGGCAGGCGCCGAGGCGCTTACACGAGGGTCGTTCACGTACGTGGGCGATGGCTCCGGACCCATCCGTCTACGCATAACGGATCCGCTCTCGAACAACCGTTTTGCTGGCGGCATCGACAACATCACGATTCAACCGCAGCATCCGTAGCTCCTGACGGTTACTGACAAACGCGAGGCGCGCGAGCGCTCACGCTTTGTCGTTGACCTAACGTCTAGCACTGACACGGTCCGCCGCCCGGGATGCTTTTGCACCCGGGCGGAGGCAATTCATGCAAGGTCGTTTGGGCGTCGTTCGCGTTCTCGTTGTCTGTTTGTTGGTTGGCTGTGGGTCGAGCGCGGTCAGTGAGACTCCAGATTCCTCTCTAGGAAACACCGAAGGCGGCACGCAGGACTCATCGACTTCGATCCCCGACGCGCAGGCGAACGATCGCGCAATCCCTCCTGGGCCCGATTCGGCGCCGGACGGCACGACTCCGACCGTAGACGCGCGCGTGGACGCTCAGGCTCTTGGCGACGTTCTCGTCCCGACTGCCGATGCGGGCGTCGATGTCGCGCCGCAGCCGCCTGTCGATAGCGGCAGCGTGCTCGATGCGATCATCTCTCTCGACACAAGCGCGCCTCCTCTCGACACAAGCGTAAGCGTGGTTCCCGACACCAGTGTTCTGCCGATCGATGCAAGCGTTGCAGTGGACACGAACACGAGCGTTCCCGCAGACACGAGTGTCGCGGTCGACGTTTCGCTCTCGCGAGACACGAGCATGCTGCCGCTTGGCCTTTGCGGTGACGGAATTGTCACGCCCGGCGAAGCCTGCGACGACGGAAATCCGGTCGCTCTCGACGGATGCACAGGATGCGGCGTGGACGACGACTACTACTGCTACGGAGCACCGAGCGTCTGTCGCTACGGTTCATGCGTGAGCAACGCCCTCACAGCGCGTCCGAGCGGTGACTTCGAGATGACCGGTCTCGGGACCTACTCTTCCGCCGGCACTCGGCCGACCATGCGCGGCACAATCCGCACATCGTTCGAGGTGGAGTACCCAATCGTCATTGAGGTCGATGTTCGCTACTCGAACGACGACATCACGTTCATAGGTTCGCGCGGCTCTGGGCTCCCGCTTGCCGAGTACACGGACGAACCCGCCGACTCGATCTACTCGCGTATCCACAACTGTTGCAGCCAACAGATCGATCTGGCGACCGGTCCGGGATACACCGCGAACGGACAGATCTTTGCCCCGTGGCTGACGAACGGAGTCGACTACAAGCTTCGATATGTCGACGACGGACACACAACCTCGACCGAGATCTGGAACCCATCGAACACGGACCAGCGAGCAGTCATCACGGGCCGCTCGGACTTCATGAGCACGATGGGAAATCGCGCCTTCATCGGCGGCGGTCACGGCGTCGGCGTAACGTTCAAGAATCTTCGTGTCTGCTCCGCGCCTTCGCTACCTGTGACGAGCGGTCTGGAGGCTCGATACAACGCGCGCTACTCGTGGACGCACTTCCAAGATGGTGCAAACAACACAGCGACCTGGAACGACATCAGCGGCAACGAGCACCATCTCGGGCGCGGCGGACAACCGGGACCCGTGTACTCGCCAGGTCAGCTCAATGGAAATCCCACGATGGCGTTCTCGGGAGGACAACGACTCCTCACGACAGCGTTTCCGCTCAACACCCAAGTGACGGTGTTCGCTGTGATCCAGCATAGGAACCCAGAACAGTGGGGGAACATCGCGCATCACGGCAGTCGCGACAACGACTGGTCACTTGAGACGAACGAAACTTCGGCCACGGCGCTTCATTGGCAGTCCGCGAACGACAACAGCTCTGTGAATCTGCTTTTGAACCCGTACACAAACTACGTGCTCTCCGGCCGGATCGCGGGAGCCACTCGCAGCTTCCAAGCGACCGGTCCGTGGAGCGGCGGGCCCTCGCAAACCGAAAGCGACGGGGTCACGATCTCTGCGGGAAACAAGATCCTGTACGTCGGCGCATCCGACATCCTCGAGCAGTCGAACGCGTACATCAGTGAGCTCGTGTACTACGCGCGCGCTCTGGATGACGGAGAGCGAGCAGCGGTCACGTCGTACTTGCGCGGAATGTGGCTTGGCCGAGGCCCCATCTTCGTCGAAGGGTTCCAACCCGCGATCGGCGGAACCAACGGCATGCAATGCGAGTCGTCTCGCAGACTCCACTCGAGTTCGACGATGCGGTACTGGACAGGCGCTGGGCCGAACGCCATTCAGGCCGTTCAAACGACGCTTGGCGACTACGCGCCCATGTTCTTCGACGGCAGCTCGCTTCTATATGCTGGCCTCATTGGCGCGAACGAGCTCGGTACCACGTACACGGTTCGCTATCGGGTCAGCCCCAGCGTCTGGTCCAACTGTGAGCAAGCCACCCAAGCCGGCGACCCACTGCGTGTCGAGGTATTGCGAACAGACAGCAGCAGTGTGATGGCGTCGCACAACGCCATGCCGGGAACATGGAGTGGCGATCAGGCATTCACCCGCGGCAGCTTCTCGTATGTCGGCGACGGGACCGGCCCGGTACGGCTCCGCGTCAGCGATCCCAACACGGACGGGCGTTTCGCAGGCGCGATCGATGACATCACGATTCAAGCGCACCCCTGACGCGACCTGACACGGCGCCTTCTGAGCGAGCCAAACTTTACGCGCGCCATCGGCCACCGGCCGACCCGACCGGCTCGGTGTTGCTATTTCCTGAGCGATAATCGCAGCCGACTACGGCACGCTCGTTGCGAAGTACGGCACTGAGGTAGCTGATGACCAAGATTTCTGCGCTGTTGATGTGCGGTCTCGTTCTGAACGGGTGTGCTGCTGGAGACGCCTCGATCGATGGGCTGGACGATTTCGCTATCCCTACGAGCGATCGCGGCGACGCGGTCGGTTCGTCGTGGTCGGCTCGGATGTCGGACCAAGAGATCCAGATTCGCCGGGATGCCGCCGTCGCAGTTTCGTTCCGAGTCCACGCAGGTGGAGCCCTTCTCACGATCGGTGCACAACAGGTTTCGTTCGTCGATGACGAGAGCGGAAAGCTGACGGCCTCAATCGAGCACCACGAAAAGCTCGAGGCCCTTGATTCTGGATGCGACGAGGTCTTCTGCGAAGAGCTCGCGGGCGAAGCCGGAAGTACGCGCGCCGACGGTCCTCCAGTTGCAATCGCCATCGAGTGGTTCCTGTCTTGGAAGGATGGCCGAAGCCGAGCTCGCGCCTCCGTGGGCACAGGTAGTCGCCGCGTGGCTGAGCTCGAAGCGGAGGTCGCGGCGCAACGCGAAGCTCTCGAGAAAGCCGCTGAGCAAGCTCGCGCAGCACTCGAGGCACGAGCGAACAGTCGACGCGCCGACTGTCCGAGTCGTACGACTTCGCAGCAAGCGTTCATCCGTGCGCGCCGCGCAAAATCAGCGTCGCAATGCGTGATCGAGATCAAGAAGAGCGACTGCGAGTTCGCTATGCCAGAAACGATCAGAAACCAGAGCTATTCGCAGCAGGGAGGCTCAACGTTCTGCGACAACGGCAACCCGCTGCCCGTTCGCACTTGGAGCACCGGCAAGGACTAAGTGTTGCCACCGCGGTCGACACCGCCGTCACCACAGACCAAATCCCCGCAGTCGCAAATCGTCCCGCCTTGATACGAACAGCCAAAGGGAGGCGACGCGCAGACGGGACGCAGGCACATAGCATCGAGCACGATCAACGTCTCCGCGTCCTCGCAGATCACTCGTCCGCAGCTGCAGTCGTTGGCATCCACGATGCGGCAACCCAGGGGAGGCGGCGCGCACTCCGGACGCGAGCAACTGTCGTCTACAACGACGACGTCTGTCGTGTGAACGTCACCCGTAGCGGAAACATCCGAGCGGGACGCGTCCGTCGAACGAACGTCCGTGCTCGCTACATCGAGACGACTCGCATCGACCGTGGATGAGTCCACAAGCCTAACGTCCGGCGTCGGCGCGACGTCCTGTCCTGCATCGGTCGACGAATCTCCACGATTCACAACAGCGTCCGTACCGGAATCCTGAGCACCGGGAGTTGCGTCTCCACCGCACCCCGTGAACGCGATGAACGTGATCGCTGCGAGCAAGTTAGTAGATTTCATACGTCTCCTTATGACAAGCGGTTGAGGCCCGGACTATACCGCGACTCAGTCCGGTTGGGAAAACGTGACCTCGGAGATCGCCTGCGTCGCGCCTTCGCTAAACGAGAGGTAGCTGTTTCCATCCGCGGCAAATGCAATGGCTTCGCCTTGATCCTCGAACGCTACGGGAACGACGCATCCGTGCAGGGCACCCGTAATTCCGCCGGAAACATCCAGCAAGAGCGCTTCTGCGCTGTAGCTCCGGATCAAGACGCGACGCCCATCGTGCGAGGCGCTTGCACCCGTCACGATCGCCACCGGGACGTCGGCAACGAGCCGCGCGACTCGGGTGATCGGGGTGCCTGGTGCCAAGCCCGTCCAGATGTCTTCGACGACATAGACAGCGGCGTGCGTGGCGATCACTTTCGTCACGATGTATACGTCCCGACCATCCGGCATCGCGATGAGTGCCTCGGCGTTGTGCGCTCCATCTGGATACGCAACACGTACTTCTTCCGCACCCTCAGTCGTCGTTGTAAACGCTGAGCTCACGGTCGGCTCTCGAACCACGAAGAGCGTAACGCTGGTGCGCTCACGCTCGTTGTCGCCGATGTCCCCGAGAATGAGATAGTCGTCGGTCGTCCCGGGACGACGCTGCAAACCTATGTCCTCGGCATCGTCCGGTCGCACCGACTGCAGCGTGATCTCCGCGCGATCCGTCCCGTTCTTCTCGAGGCCGAAGATTCGCCCGTTGTGCCCCGAGTCGTTGTGACTCCAGTACACGCCCGCGTTCGCCCGGCTTGCCACCAAGCCGGAGCCTTCGTTGAGGCTCGTGTTGATCACCGTTCCGACGCGAATCGCTCCCGACGTACGCGGACACTGCCCGCCGGAATCCATCGCCGCATCGCGAGAGCTCGTCGCGTCACTGGTGATCGTCGATGCGTCGACACCGGTGCCGCCATCGGGAATCTCAACCGCGCTCCCATCGCGCTCGGAGCCCGCATCAAGCTGCACGTCTGCGCGACCGATCTCTGCGTCCGTTGTCGCCGCCGTCGGCGTTGTCTCACCGCACGCGCACAAGAACGCCGCGAGTACCCAACGTCGTCTGTATCCTCGAGTCATCGTTCTACCCCTGTGGACGCGTAACGTCGGGCCCACTCCGCCATCGCAATGCCCGCTGCGATCGTCACGGGATAGCTGTGATTGATCCCGTACATCGGGATTGCGACTACTTCGTGCGCGCGCTCGATTACTCGTTCCCCGACTCCGACATCTTCGTTCCCTAAAACCAGAATCGCGTTTCGAGGAATCTCCGCATCCCAAAGACCGACAGTGGCGTGGTCTCGCTCAAACACGACCAACGGTGATCCGGTGGCCTCCGCATGAGCCAAGAACGCTTCGTCCTCTTTGAACTCCACGATGTGTTCGAACTTCTGCATTCCCATCGCGGCGCGCTCGTACCACGGCTCGTCGCCGACCAGGATGATCTCTTTTGCTAGGAACGAATGGGCGGTCCGAATGATCGCACCGATGTTGAATCCATTCTTTGCGCGGTAGAGCGCAATCCGAAACGAGTGACGAAGCTTGTCCAGCTCGTTCACGACCTCTTCGTTCGAATAGCCGAGCGGGGGTACTCGCATGCGCGGCGACCTTAACCCAAACCCGTGCGCGCGGCCCGCGGTCAGTCGATCAAGCGAGGAAGCAGCTTCTGATAATCGACTGCAGCCTGTTCGTAGATCTCGTGCTTGCCGTCCTCGACGATCACGCGGTCTGCCACGCGCACGCGCTTCACAGACGCGCCGCGCGCCGCAAAGATCACCATGTCCGCTGCGGAGGCCTCATCGACTCCAACGAGCGTTGGGTCGTTTGCGTCGAGCTCCACCCTGTCACTGATGCACTCCTCACGGGTGAAGCCGAGCGAGGCGTAGGCATCTACGGTCGACGCGCGCAGCAGTGCGGGAGCCTCCATTGCAACGATGCGTGCTTGGGACGCCGCACGTGCATCCAGCTCATAAGCCCGCGCTTCCTCGAACGGATCGCTGATCGCGTAACTATCGAAGCCAAACGCCACGCGCACTCCAGCGGCCCGAAAACGCGCGCCAGGAGAAAGGCCATCCCCAAGGTCCCGCTCGGTCGAACGACAGATGCAGACCAGACCCTGTGCGCTCGCGAGCTCAACAGCTTCGCCTTCGGTCAGATGCGTTCCGTGCACCGCCACGAAACGGTCGCTCACGAGTCCGACGCTAGCGAGGTACTCGAGCGGTCGCTTCCCATGCTCGGCCAGCGACTCGTGGATCTCGCGACGTTGCTCGGAGACGTGTACGTGCGCTGGGAGCTTGTGCTCGTTTGCGTATTGCGCGGACGCTTCCAGCCATGCCGCAGGAAGCGCGCGAACACTGTGTGGCGCAATCCCGACCCGCACGTCGGGCGCTCCTTTGTACTTCGTCCGCAACGTCTCGATATCCCGAAGCGCGTCATCGACGCTGGCGTCGGAAAATCTTCTCTGCGCGGGCTCGAGCGGACGGCCGAATCCGCCGCGCGCATAAAGAACCCGGAGAAGTGAGATTCGCAAACCAGCTTCGCGAGCAGCGTCTACGAGGATCTCGCTGATCATCGTGCGCTGCGCGTACGGTGTTCCGTCTGGATTGTGATGGATGTACTGGAACTCGCCGACGGCAGTGACACCGTTGAGAGCAAGCTCGGCGTACGCGAACCTCGCAATCGTACGCATGTCATCCGGCGTGACTCGCTCGGCAACGCGATACATGAGCTCGCGCCACGACCAGAAGCTTCCCGCTTGAGTCGCTCGCCGATGCGTGCGTCCGCGCAGAGCGCGCTGGAACACGTGCGAGTGCACGGTTGCTATACCCGGCAGACAGACGCACGCGCCCTCGAGGTGCACGAGCGACTCGATTCGTTCTCTGTCGGCGCTCACTCGAGCACCAGTTCACAACGACCGCGCGTTGTGTCGCAGCGCAGCGCGTCAGGTTCTTTGCCGCCGGTCGCCGGACAGTCGCTGTTGTTCGTGCAGCGACAGAGCGCGAGAGGCACGCACTCGTAGAACGAAGACCAACACGCGCCGTCTACCGGTACCGCCCCTATGCCCAGACTATCGGCGGGATCGCAATCCGGGTTGGGTGCCTGCTTGCAGGTCACGTTTCGAGGATCGCAGTTGAACGCGCCGTTCTGGATCCCAAAGCGTCCTTCACATGCGCCAGCGCCGATGCGTGCGAACGGCCGGCCGATGTAACCCGTATCCCCGACTTCACACGCGTTGTTGCAGGTCTCGATGACGACCTGTGCCCCCACTTCAATCGCAGCGATGTCCACGCACTCACCACGCGCTGCTTCCCCGCAGCCGGGAACGCTGAAACCACAGAGCGCCTCGCCAGGACAGTCGTCGTCCGATCGGCATCCGTTGAGCGCATCCGCTGGAACAACCGGAGTGTCGAGAACCACGGCAACGTCGCCAGGGATGCTCCCCCCGCCTCGGTCTGGCGGCGGAGAGACGACCGCGTCGGTGGATGAGGTGGCGGCATCAGAGGGCGGGCCGGCATCCAACCGGCTGGCGTCGCCCGGCGTAGAAACTGCCTCGGAACACGCTGCCGCGCACACGAGACCTACCAGCAAGACGCGATTCCTCATCGCGCGAGCTTGCCTTCGCGTACCTTGGTGTTCAAGCGCTTCGGCCTACGGTGTGAAGAAGTACCGTGTCGCGTGAAAGAACACCGGTGCAGCAAAACAAAGCGAGTCGATGCGATCCATGATTCCACCGTGACCCTCGATCGCGGTGCCCCAGTCTTTGACGCCGCGGTCGCGCTTGATCGCGCTCATGGTCAGACCGCCGAAGAACCCGAGCATGCAGATCATTAAGGCCATCGCGGCTGCAACAA
>CAZWQH010000159.1:0-10263 GCA_964635815.1 uncultured Sandaracinaceae bacterium | reverse complement strand
GCCCGGCGCAACTCGAACGATCACCGCCGTGAACGCGATCGAGCAAACTGTGACCAGCACCCTCGATTGCTACACAGGTCTGACGCTACGCGCGCTCGACGAGAACGGAAAGGAAACCTTCTCGCGCTACGACGCACTCGGTCGGGTCACGAAGATGTGGTCCTCGGGCGACTCCGAAGAGCTTCCGACAAAGTGGTTCGAATACTTTCCGTTCGCAACGACAGGCTCGGTCGACACGCAGCGAGCGGTCGAGCACCTTCGCGACGGGACCGCGGATGGAATCGTGAGCAAGACGTTCTTCGATGGTCTAGGGCGCGTTGTGCAAACGCGAGCAGAGCTCGACCCGAGCACCACCCTCGGTGGATATGGCGAAAGCTCGGTCACCACAAAGTTCGATGCGTTCGGCCGCGTCGTTCGCGCCTACGAGCCGTGTGGCGACGCTGTCTCCGACCGCGTCACCCAACCGTGCACCACAAGCTTCGTAGCCACGGAATACGACGCGCTCGGTCGTGCGGTCGTTGTGGACGTGCCCGGGCCGAGTGTCGCTCGAACGCGCTACGAACCCAGTCCGGACGGCATGCTGATGGTGTCCGATGATGGGGTCGGAGGAATCTCTCGCACACTTTCGAACGTTCTTGGAGCTCGCACGCGCCTCGAGACGTTCTGGGACGCGCCTGAAGCGAGAGATCAACGATGCACCGACGGATTTTGCCCGACTACGTTCGTGACGGACGCAATGGGGCGTGTCGTGCGCGTCACGGATGTCTGGGGGAATGAGACGGTCCTTCGGTACGACTGGGCGGGCCGCCTCGAGCGCCGCGAAGATCCTGACCTCGGCACGACGACTCTGACGTACGACGCGGATGGTCGTGAACGCTCACGTGTGGACGCAAAGGGTCAGACCACGCGCAGGCAGTACGACCTCGTCGGTCGACTCGTTATCGAAGACCGCCCACCCATGGGCCCCGGTGTCGAAGACCTCCGCTATTTCTACGACGGACAACACGCTACGGATTGCTACAGCTGCGACGATCACGACGAGGCGACCGCAGATCGATGCAACGCGGAAACCTTCCTCTGCGAGCACAGACTCGACGGAGAGGAAATCTGGAGCGCGCGCGACACCACATTCCTGGCAGACGACAGCAGGTCCGACGAAGAGCCGATCGTGGAAGCGTCGCCCGAAGAGGAACCAGCCGAAGAGGAATCGTTCGAAGAGAGCCCTTGCGATCCGGAGTTCGAGCTATGCGATTGAACCATTCGACCCTCACCACCGTTGTGCTCGTCTCCAGTTTCGGCATGGCAGCGTGCTCCCCGCCAGCACCGCGAACGGGCGCGAACACGACCCGCGCAGCGCGCGGAAACTCGACGTTCTCCAAATCGAATCCGAGCACCTCGAAAGCACGTCTGAGTGAAGTGCAATCTGCCTACGCGCGCGTGGCATACACGCACGACGACCTCGGGCGCGAGACAAAGCAGAGCGTCGTCCAGCGCATAGGCGGGGCCTACACGTTCGAATCTCGTTACGGATACTCGGGAGCGCCAGGCGCGCAGGGCGCGGGCAACGTGCTGGTTTCAAGAACCGTCCCTGGTGGTGATGTCGTGCGGTACGCCTACGACGCTGCCGCGCAGCGGAAATCGGTGCACTACGGAAACCGGACGATTCTCGCTTCGGAAACCCGCGACGGGTCCGGTCGAGTCGTCGAGCGCCGCCTGGGAGACGGAAGCGTTACGACGATCGCGTACCACGACAACACCAAGCTGCCGCGAACGATATTCGCCTCCAAGAACGGGTCGACGATATTGAACCTTTCCTACGCGTACGACGCGCGCCAGAACCCGGAGCGCATCGAGGACGCGGCCGCCGGCACCATGATCTATCGCTACGATTCGAGGAATCAGCTCGTCGCAGCGACAGGCGCACGCGGTGATCATCGCTACGCGTACGACGCCATCGGTAATCTTGTCGGAGTCGACGGAAGAGTCATGAGCTATGACGGCGAGCAGCCGCACGCGCCGACGTCGTTTCGTGGGAGCTCGTTCGGATACGATGCCAACGGGAACCGAGTTACGGATCTTCGCGAGGCAGACCAAGCGAGGACGCAGGAAATCCATTGGACCGTCGACAACCGAGTCGCCGCGATTACGCGCGACGGTTCGACTGCTTTGGAGAAGGCGTACGCCGGCGATCGATTGTGGCTGAAGATCGAGTACGGCCCCAACGGCGCGCGAAACACGACGGAGTATCTTCCCAACCTCCGCGTGGAGAACGCGCGCCTGCGAGAGCAGTTCGACGGCCTCGGCGAGCGCCTTCCGAATGGTGAGTATCGCTTCTTTCACACGGATCACCTTGGAAGCCTTCGCGCCATCACCAATGGCGATGGCCAAGTCGTAGCGCAGTACGCGTACGAGCCTTACGGAGCGCAGATCGTTCTTGCGGGCACGTTCGATCGCGCGCACGGATACAACGGGCACGAGCACGATTCGAGCGACTACATCAACTACGGAGCTCGAGATTTCGATCCATTCACTGCACGCTGGCTCTCACCCGACACCGCCGACAAGGACGGTCTCAATCGCTACGCATACGTTCGAAACAATCCCATCCGCTACTTCGATGCAAACGGAAACGAGTCCGACGCGTGCGGCAGCTGGTGTCAGTTCCAACGCGGACGCGCCGACGCGCAATGGGACACTCCGAGCGCGATGCAGGGCATCTGGCACTCGTACTACGGAGAGCGCTCGACCAAGAACTCGTGGGAGACAGGATCGAACGCTTGGAAGTGGGGCTACTCGGTCCACCAAACCGCCGGCGTCGTTGCAGAGGCTGGGTGGTCGTTCCTACTCGCATTCGGCGGCGGCAAGATGCACGCGAACTCGCAGCAGCAGGCCTACAACCGCATGCACTACGCGGCGACCACGAATACGTCGTTCAATCAAGGGCCCATTGGTCCTGGACTTGATCGATACCCGCAATCTCGACTCGATTCGCTTCAACGGCACCTGGCACCGCTAGCGGCGAAGCATGGCTATCGCGTCGAGGTTGCGAGCGGCGCTCGCGGGGGTCGCGCGCTCGACGTGCTCGCCAATCCGAACACGCAGGGCATGTTCATGGTGGATCCGAACAGCAAAACCGTGTTCGTCGTCTATCGCGGTGAGCCGAGCAGGATCAATACGCATCACGAGCTCTGGCACTTCTTCGATTGGGCACGAAATCCGACGGAGTACATGAACAAGACCACCTTGCAGCGGGAAGGCTTCGTGCATTTGCGCCTCTCGAACGGACGCTACTGGAACTCGTACGACGAAGCCGGGAGAGCGAACCAAGAAGCCTACATTCGCTATCACATGGTGTCCCAGGCACTCGGCCTAGACACCCATTAGGCGAGCTGGCACCGCGGTCGCTCCCACGTTAGCCTCCGCGCGTGCAAGATCGGCTGCTCTTCATCATATCTCCGCCGCGTTCCGGCTCGACGTTGCTGCAGCGCATGGTTGGGAGCCACTCCGATATCTTCACGCATCCCGAGCCGCACCTGATCACGCCGCTCGCGTATCTTGGGTTTCACGACACCGTCGACAAAGCTCCGTACGACCACATCAACGCAGCAGAAGCGATTCGCTTGTTCGTCGATGGCCTTCCGAACAAGCGAGCCGACTATCTTGACGCGGTGCGTGCGTACGCCGACACGATGTACGGGCGAATGCTAGCCCCGACGGGCAGGAAGCTGTTCTTGGACAAGACGCCCGCGTATGGGCTGGTGCTTCCGTTTTTGACCGAGCTCTATCCGGAGGCGAAGTACATCGTATTGACGCGACATCCCCTCGCGATCTTCAGCAGCTTTGCCAACAGCTTCTTCAACGGAGACTGGCACGCGGCACATGCGTTCAACCCACTCGTCGAGCGTTACGTGCCCGCAATGGCGAAGCTCCTGCGCGCATCCCATCCGGCGCACGTGCATGTTCGCTACGAGACGCTCGTGGCGAATCCCGCGAACGAGCTCGAGCGGATTTTCTCGTACTTGGGAATTCCGAACCAGCCCGAAGCCGTGAACTACGGCGAACGCTTCGATTCGAAGAAAGGGCCAGGCGATCCCATCACGGTCAACCAGCACAGTCGCCCGGTGAAGGATTCGATCGAGAAGTGGGCGGTGGAGCTTCGAGAGGACGCAGCGAAGCGAGCTCTCGCAGAGAAGATGATCGCCGCGGTCAGCGACGAGGATCTCGAGACGTGGGGCGACCCACGTGCATCCGTGTTCGATCTCGTGGCGAGCGCCGGAGGCTCCGCGCCTCCAAAACCCACGCTAAACGCGTACACGATTCAGCGGCGCGTGCTTCTCGCGCTCAAGAAAGACATCGATAAGCGACCGCATGGCAAGCTCGTGAAGCGGGTGCGCTATTATTGCGACGTCTTGCTGCGCGAATCCTAGGAGACCTCAGAGATCCATGTCCCTCAACGTCATTTCCTCCAACGAACCTCAAGTCCCCGCGCTCAAGCCCGCCGTGAGCGGGGATTCCCTCGCACATCGCGATCTCTTGGAAGGCGAGTTTTGGAAGCGCATTCCAGCGTGGGTGAACATCACCACGGAGCAGTTCCTCGATCATCTCTGGCAGATGAAGCACAGCATCACCAAGACGGAGAAGCTGCTCGAAACGCTCTCTGGGCTCGTGAGTGAAGCCTTCATCAAGGACGTTGCCGAGGGATTCCGAGTTGCCCCAATGGCTGTTCGCGTCTCGCCATACATGCTTTCGCTCATCGATTGGAAAGACCCCTACGCGGATCCGATCCGTCGCCAGTTCATCCCGACTGGGTCGACGGTTCGTCCGGATCACCCGAAGCTCGGTCTCGACTCACTTGGTGAGCAGGCGGACGCACCAACTCCTGGTTTGACCCATCGATATCCCGACAAGGCGTTGTTCCTCGCTCTGGATACCTGCCCGGTGTACTGCCGGTTCTGTACTCGCTCATACGCAGTAGGGCCCGACTCCGAAGAGATCGAGAAGGTTCAGCTCAAGGCAACTCTCGAGCGATGGGAGAAGAGCTTCGCGTATATCGCATCACGCCCCGAGCTCGAAGACATCGTCATCAGCGGCGGCGATGCGTGGAACCTACGCGCCGACCAGATCAAGCTGATCGGCGAACGACTTCTCGCGATTCCAAACGTGCGTCGCATGCGCTTCGCGACGAAGGGCCCTGCGGTCATGCCGCAAAAGGTCCTTACGGATGAAGCCTGGTTCCGCGCGTTCATCGGCGTCGTGACCGAAGGCCGTAAGCTGGGGAAGGACGTCGTTCTCCACACGCACTTCAATCACGCGAATGAGATCACAGGCATCACCAAACGCGCGATGGATCGCCTCTTTGGCGAAGGCGTGGTGATTCGCAATCAGAGCGTCCTGCAGCGCGGCGTGAACGACACAAGAGAGAGCATGCTGCTGCTGCTCCGACGCCTCTCGTTCCTCAACGTCCATCCGTACTACGTGTATCAGCACGATCTTGTGAAAGGCACCGAAGAGCTGCGCACGACGGTGCAGACGGGAATCGACCTCGAGAAATTCTGCCGAGGAAGCACCGCGGGTTTCAACACGCCCACCTTCGTCGTCGATGCTCCGGGTGGCGGCGGCAAGCGCGACGCTCACTCCTACGAGCACTACAACCGGACGACGGGAATCAGCGTGTACACCGCGCCCGCCGTGAAGCAGGGACAGTTCTTCTGCTACTTCGATCCCATCGATCAACTCCCCGAAGAGGGGCAGAAGCGGTGGGCGGATCCCGCGCAGCACGCAGTCATGGTCGACGATGCGATTACGGCCGCCAAAGCGGGCCAGCGGTAGCCACGACAACCTGAGACTCGCTCGCGCGCGTGAGACGTCTTCCGTCGAACCCGCCCGAGTGCTGTTGAACCCGAAATCCATTCATGTGGAGGAGCGCATCGAGCTCTTGCGGGAAGTACTGTCGTTGCGAGAGCGGCGTAACGAATGAATCGTCGCCCTTCCCCTCGAAGATGAGCGTGATGTTCTGAACTTGGTTCACGACGTCGTACTCGAACGCTTCTTTGTAGCGATAGCGCTTCTTTGTAGTCGGGTGCCTGACCGCGGGACTGCGAAAGAACTGGCTCGGATCCCGATCGAGACTTTCCGCGTCGGGCATCAATACATCGAACGCAAAGAGTCCCTTCGGTGCTAGATGGGCGCGAATGCGAGACAACGCTCTGGCGAAATCGCGCCAATCGTAGAGGTGCATCAAAACGTTGAACGGCGCGACGATCAGGCCGAACTTCGATCGCAGCGCGAAGTCTTCCACGTGGCCGCGAATGAACGACACGCGCTGTCGCGCACGTACATCGAGGGTCGTCTTCCGCTCCTCTGCGCGCTTCAACATCGGGCGCATTCGATCCATCCCCACCACGTTGCGTCGCCCGCTCAACGCGTCTGCGATCGCGCACGCCACGCGTCCTGTTCCTGTGCCGAGCTCGAGCACATCACCGCGCGTTCTCGAAGCGAGGCTCACGTAGAACGCGATGTCCTCCGTCAGATGTTTGTACGCCTCATCGTAATACGCGGCGTCCTCGTAGTGGGCGTCACGACCCGCAAGGATCGCGTGACCCAAGGCTTTGGTTCGACTCATGGGACTGCTTTCTCCTCTTGGAGTCTCGGCTCCTCGATCGGAGTCAGCTGAGTGGCCTTGGACGGAGGGATCTCGACCTTCAAATTGTTGGGTTCGGTTTGCCGCTGCTCGGGCCGCGGCGGATCGGACGACTTTGCTCGTTCATCGTCCGATTCCTCGATTCCGCGGAGCGAGCGAAGGTCCGTATCGGCGCCTTCAAGAATCTCGCCTAGCTGCATTTCGTGGACGACGTACGAATCCGGAGAGCTCTTCTCGACGATGAACACGACGTTCCGAACGTACGGTTTGCCTACGAACGTTCCGCGCGCCTGGCCGGCAACACGGAGCTTGTTCCCGTCGAGATTGTCGGTTTGCGAGGAGTGAAATCGCAATCGGTCACGAGCGAGGGCGTCCCACATTGGCGCAAACGCTTTCTTCGTAGCTGGGTCCACCCCTTCGTCGCGATTCTTCCGATCGAGCACTCGCTCCCGAGCGTCGCCGCTCGAGAGTGAAAGTGCACCTTCGTAGTCGCGCTTCCTCCACGCATCGAGGAACGATTCACATGCAGCTTCGGGAGTTCGCGTCTCGATGTGAGCGCGGGAGCCATCGGGATGCGGCGGCGTCACCGCTTTCCCATTCGACAAGAACACAAGCACTCCGCCAGAGACGAGCAAGCTCGCAGCTGCGAGTACCCATACGGTCGAGATGCGCGACCGTGTCGCTGCGGGCGATGCAGGCTCGGTCACGCGGACTCTCGCGCGTGTGCACGTGCAAGCATCACCGCATCCGCCACTTGCGCGAAGCCTCTACCGCGCGCTGCCTCGGTCACAAAGCTCGGCAGACTCGGAATGCGGGAAAGGAAAGGCTGAATGTTCGCAACGCCCACGGATAGGTCGAACGTCCCGAACGCTGGCGCATCGTTGGGGCTGTCTCCCACGAACAACCATCCCGCAGTGGAATGCTCTGTCGAGATGCCTTCCAGATGCCGAATCGCCGCAATCGCGCCCTTACCTTTGTCGTAGTCTCCGACCGCCGCGTGCACGTGGACGGTCGAACGCATGGATCGGGCGCCGCATTCCACGATCAATCGCTCGAGCTTGGCAATCGTCTCTTCGCTGACGGCTTGATGCTCGCCTATGTCGAACGCGGTGTCGTAGCGCCGGTGCGGAGCATCACGCGTCAGTCGGAGGCCGAGCTCTCCGGCTCGCTCCCGAACGGTTCGAAGAACCCGCGCCGAACTTTCGCGGTCAGCAAGCACCGCTTCGCGCAACTCTGCGTCGACAAACGCTGCACCATTTTCACCGACGGCTGCGTCGATCGGAAGCGTGCTTACAAACACGTCACACCACCCGAGGGGGCGTCCAGTCACGGCGATCAAGCGAACGCCGTCAGCGCGTAGAGCATGCATCGCAGCGAGCGCAGAAGTGCTTAGTTTTCCGTGTTCCGTGACGGTGTCGTCGACGTCGAAGGCGATTCCGCGGACTTGAACCAGCCGCGCGGGCGGGCACTGCGAAAAACGGGGTAGTACCGGATCGGTTTTGGTCGTCATCGTCGAGCTCGTACGGGTCAATCGAGCCTGAGGATCGCACATTTCAAATACATTCCCTCGACGAACGAGGGGGGAACCGGATGATCAGGGCCGGCCCCGCTGAGGCTCATCAGCGTGGCGTCCCGTCCTGCGTCGCGTACGGCAGCACTCACGATGCGAAGGAAGTCGCTTTGGGTAACGGCAGCAGAACACGAGCAGGTAACCAATATCCCGCCTCGCTTGACCAATCTTGAAGCCGCTGTGTTTACAGCCCGGTACGCGCGCCGACCGGCTTCGAGATTTCGTGCGGTTGGAACCAGCTTTGGAGGGTCGATGATCACGAGATCGAAACGCTCCCCGCTTGCGTGAATTTCGACAAGCGCTCGCTTCACGTCCGCACGCTGGAACTCGGTGCGATCGGAATGTCCGTTTGCCACTGCAATCGTCGCCGCCGCCGCGACTGCTGAGGCGGACGTCTCCAAGGAAACGACTCGTGCCGCTCCTGCGTGTGCTGCAGCGTGTGCAAAACCGCCCACATAGCTGAACGCGTCCAAGATCACTTTGTCACGCGATAGCGCGGCGACGCGTGCCCGGTTCTCGCGTTGATCGAAGTAGAAGCCGGTCTTTTGAAACGTCCCGACCGGGAGCTCGTACTCGATTCCGTTCTCGCTGAATCGAAGCGCGTCGACGTCGCTACCTCTAACGGTTCGGGTCTCCGACTCGAAGCCCTCATTCTTCTGAGCGCGACCGCTCGCCACTTCGACGACCGTTTTGACACCAACGCGACGTGCCAGCGCTTCGAACACGGCTTCTTCACGACGCTTGAATCCGGACGTGAGCAGCTGCACTGCCGCAAGCGTGTGGCCACCGCCTTCCGTCGATCCGTACACATCGACGATGAGGCCTGGCAGGCCATCGCCCTCGGAATTTACTGCGCGGAAACCAGTTGTGTGAGCAGAAGGCAAGCTCAGCTCGTCCCGTCGCCACCCGAAAGCTCGTTCGATCCTCGCTTCGATCCACGCGTCATCGATGACGTCGTCGCGAATGCGCGAGAGGAGGCGAACCGGAATCGCCGAGCTCGGCGAATAGAATCCGCGCCCGATGAACTTCCCGCGTGGGTCGAGTACTTCGACGAGATCCCCCTGGGCAGGAGCTCCTTCGACACGCGCCACGGACTGTGCGTAGACCCACGGATGCCCGGCCCATATCGCCTGAACTTGACCGGGTTTGAGGTGGATGGTCGCCACGGCGACGCACTACCACAACTGCGCTGCAATTTCCCGACTGCGCACAAGGTCGCGTTGATCGAGGGCCGGTTTGCACCTACTGTCGGGACAGTGCCGTCGAACGACCGCACGGACAACGGAGATCACGTGCCGCAGAATTGGGGAATCGGAGAGCTCATACTCGTGCTCGCAATCGTCATGCTCGTATTCGGAGCAAGCCGCTTGCCGCAGCTCGGCGACGGGATCGGTAAGGCGATTCGAAATTTCAAGCGCGGTCTCAACACGGACGACGAGATCGAAGTCCAGAAGAAGCTCGACGCAAAAGACACGCGCGCTCTTGGAGACAAGGCATCGCGAGTCAGCGACGCGACCGACGCAGACATCGTGGACCGAAAGTCCTAGCCACTCGCCGCGCGAGAACATCGTGAGCGAATCGACTCGACCGGGAACGTCGAAGGAGCTGAGCACGGAGCAGCTCCTTTCCGATCTGATTCGAAAGACGACGAGTATCACCGACGTCAAAGTTCGCATCGCGGCCGTGGCCGAAACCGTTCACGCAATCCGAACCGAGCAACTTGCGAGCCTCTTGATTGCAGCGCGCATGCAGGCCGAAGCCCGCGATGAAGACGCCGGTGTCTACGAGGGTTTGTTTCTCTCGCTTGCGATCGTCCTGACCGGTGACCGGGCGGAAGAAATACGGCGCAGGATCGGCGCGATCGGTCGTGCACGAAATCTGCCGGAGCTTGCCGCACTTTCCACTTTGGATCCGATGCAGGTAGCACCGAAAAAGTCGACTCGACCACTCGACCTCCCCCCCGCGATCGCAGCCGCGCTAGACATTAGCGAGAAAGTGCCCGTCTCCGGTCCCGGAACACCTCCGCAGTTGCGCGTCCCCGATCTGGGCCTCG
>CAZWQH010000158.1:0-10276 GCA_964635815.1 uncultured Sandaracinaceae bacterium | reverse complement strand
AAGCATCTCCACAGAAGGGACACGCGCCGCAATCGGCTGCACAAGAGCTGCAGTCTTCTGTGCCGTTGCATGACGCATCGCCGCAGACGGGAGGGCACGCGCCGCAGTCACCTGCGCAGCTCGCGCAGTCTTCGCCGCCGTTGCAGGAAGCATCTCCACAGAAGGGACACGCGCCGCAATCGGCTGCACAAGAGCTGCAGTCCTCGGTGCCGTTACACGAGGCGTCCCCGCACGTCGGGCATGCACCGCAGTCGGCGGGGCAGTTGCCGCAGTCTTCACCGACCTCGCAACCGTTAGATCCACAGACGGCCGGACACGCACCACAGTCGGCTGCACACGAGCTGCAGTCCTCGGTGCCGTTGCACGAAGCGTCTCCGCACGTGGGACACGCGCCACAGTCGGCTTCGCAAGAGGCGCAGTCCTCGGTGCCGTTGCATGAAGCGTCACCGCAAATCGGGCACGCACCGCAATCGGACGGGCAGTTGCCGCAGTCTTCACCGACTTCGCAACCGTTAGATCCACAGACGGCCGGACACGCACCACAGTCGGCTGCACACGAGCTGCAGTCCTCGGTGCCGTTGCACGAAGCGTCTCCGCACGTGGGACACGCGCCACAGTCGGCTTCGCAAGAGGCGCAGTCCTCGGTGCCGTTGCATGAAGCGTCACCGCAAATCGGGCACGCACCGCAATCGGACGGGCAGTTGCCGCAGTCTTCACCGACTTCGCAACCGTTAGATCCGCATACCGCCGGACACGTTCCGCAGTCCGCTTCGCACGAGGAGCAATCTTCAGACCCATTGCACAACGCGTCGCCGCACATTGGAGGGCACGTGCCGCAATCACCGGGGCACGCAAGGCAGTCTTCGCCGCCGTTGCAGGTGGCGTCGCCGCAGAACGGACATGCTCCGCAGTCTCCCGGACAGGAGCTGCAATCTTCGGTGCCGTTGCACGACGCGTCGCCGCACGTTGCGCAGACTCCGCAATCGGCCGGACAGCTGCTGCAATCTTCGCCGCTCTGGCATCCGCCGAGTCCGCACACGGGAGGACAAGCGCCGCAGTCACCAGGGCAATTTACGCAGTCTTCTCCAGGCTCGCAGAATGCTGTCCCGCACGTCGCAGAGCATTGCCCGCAGTCGGCCTCGCAGTTCAGACAGTCTTCGCCCGTTTCGCATCCGTTGGCGCCGCATACAGCCGGACACGATCCGCAGTCACCTGGACAGGTGCTGCAGTCTTCGGTCGCTTCGCACCCGTTCGAACCGCAGACGGCACACGCGCCGCAGTCACTTGGGCAGTTGCCGCAGTCTTCGCCCGCTTCGCATCCGTTGGATCCGCAAACAGGACAAGCGCCGCAATCGGCCGGGCAGTTGCTGCAGTCCTCGCCGGCTTCGCACCCGTTCGCTCCGCATACCGCCGGACACGCACCGCAGTCACCCGGGCACGAACCGCAATTCTCGGTGCCGTTGCATGCTGCGTCGCCGCAGACCGGCGGACAGTTGCCGCAGTCGATAGGACAGTTCGAGCATGTTTCACCTGATTGGCATCCGCCGAATCCGCAAACTGCGGGGCAGACTCCGCAATCTTGCGGGCAGTTCGTGCAGTCCTCGCCACCCTCGCATCCGTTAAAGCCGCAGTTGAAGGAACACGAACCGCAATCACTTGGACACGTGTTGCAGTCCTCGCCTATCTCGCAGCCGTTGGATCCACATTGCGGGACACAACCGCCGCAGTCACCCGGACAGCTGAAGCAATCCTCGCCAGTTTCGCAGCCGTTTGCTCCGCATGTCGGGCAGACGCCACAGTCCGCGGCGCAGTTGCCGCAGTTCTCTCCTGGTTGGCAGCCGTCTTGGCCGCAGATCGGTGGGCACGCGCCACAATCGCCGGGGCACGTCGCGCACGTTTCCGTCCCGTTGCACGATGTGTCGCCGCAGAACGGCACGCACGCTCCGCAATCTGCGGGACAGTTTCCGCAGGTCTCGCCTGACTGACATCCACCGAATCCGCAGACCGCCGGGCACACGCCGCAGTCGCTCGGGCAGTTGATGCAGTCCTCACCACCAGTGCATCCATTGATTCCGCACTCCGGCGCACACACACCGCAGTCGACTGAACACGAATTGCAGTCCTCGCCAATCTCGCAGCCGTTGGATCCACATTGCGGAAGACATCCGCCGCAATCGGCGGGGCAGTTGAAGCAGTCCTCACCGGTTTCGCACCCGTTCGATCCGCACGTGGGACAGACGCCGCAATCGGTTTCGCAGTTGCTGCAGTTCTCGGTCGCCTCACATCCGTTCGCTCCGCACACCGCCGGACACGCTCCACAGTCGCCTGGGCAGCTGGTGCAATCCTCACCGGTCTCGCATCCACGAAGACCGCACACGGCCGGGCATGTGCCGCAATCGAGGGCGCAGTTCTCGCACGTCTCACCTTGTCCAGACTGACACCCGCCCGCGCCGCAAACCGCCGGGCATACTCCGCAATCCTGCGGACAGTTCGTGCAGTTTTCGGTGGCGTCGCATCCGTTGATTCCGCACTCTGGGGCGCACGCGCCGCAGTCGAACGAGCAGTTGATGCAGTCTTCGCCCGCTTCGCACCCGTTCACGCCGCATACGGCTGGGCAGCTCCCGCAATCACTTGGGCAGTTGGCGCAGTCTTCGCCGGTTTGGCAGCCATCCTGTCCGCAGATCGGAGGACATGCGCCGCAGTCGCTCGGACAGCTGCTGCAATCCTCACCAGGCTCGCAACCATTCGCTCCGCATACTGGACACGCGCCGCAGTCGGCCGGGCAATTGTTGCAGTCTTCACCTGTTTCACATCCGCGCACACCGCACACGGCGGGGCATGCGCCGCAATCACCTGGGCAGTTGTTGCAATCTTCTCCGGTCTCGCACCCGCGAACGCCGCATTGCGCCGGGCACACGCCGCAGTCGGCTGCGCAATTCGTACAGTCTTCTCCGACTTGGCAGCCACCCAAGCCGCAGACGGCTCCACACGTTCCGCAATCTTGCGGACAGTTGGTGCAGTTCTCTGTGGCGTCGCAACCATTGATTCCGCATTCAGGAGCACACGTTCCGCAGTCGAACGAACACGTCGTGCAGTCTTCGCCAAATTCACATCCCGCTGCGCCGCAGACGGGAGGACACGCGCCGCAATCGGTGGGGCAGTTGCTGCAGGTTTCGCCGGTTTCGCATCCGCGCATTCCGCACTCGGCGGGGCATGCGCCGCAGTCGCTCGGGCAGGTGGTGCAGTCTTCGCTCGGGCCTTCGCATCCGTTGAACCCGCAAACCGGAGGGCACGCGCCGCAATCTGCGGGGCAGTTTGCGCAGGTCTCTCCGGTTTCGCAGCCCCCGAGTCCGCATTGGGCAGGGCACACGCCGCAATCGGCGGGGCAGCTCGTGCAGTCTTCGGTCGCTTCGCACCCGAACATTCCGCATACGGCCGGGCACGCTCCGCAGTCGGCGGGACAGGTTCCGCACGTCTCGGTGCCGTTGCAACTCCCGTCCGGGCACGCGACGGGACAGCTGCCGCAATCGGTCGGGCAGTTAGTACAGTCCTCTCCGACTTCGCAGCCTGCGACACCACACTGGGCCGGGCAGGCGCCACAATCCGTCGGACAAGACGAGCACGTTTCTCCGAGTCCACCCTCGCAACCATTAGCGCCGCACGTCGGTGGGCACGCGCCGCAATCGGCCGAACATGTCGAGCACGTCTCGCCGGTCTCACAACCGTTGGCACCACAGACGGGCGGACACGCGCCGCAGTCGGCCGCACAGGTCGCACATGTTTCCGTCCCGCCTTCGCAACCGCGCAGACCGCAGACGGGAGCGCAGGCACCGCAGTCGGCCGGACAGTTGTTGCAGTCCTCTCCGGACTCGCAGCCGTTAAGCCCGCATACGGCAGGGCAGGCGCCGCAGTCGCTCGGACAGTTCGTACACGTTTCCCCGGTTTGACAGCCGCCTGCTCCGCACACGGCCGGGCACACACCGCAATCGGCGGGGCAGTTGGTGCAGTCCTCGCCAACCTCGCAACCGGCGGTTCCGCAGCTCGCTGCGCACGTCCCGCAATCCGTCGGACACGAGTCGCAGTCTTCTCCGATTTCGCAGCCGTTCGAGCCACATATTGGCGGACAGGCGCCGCAGTCCGTTGGGCATGTTCCGCACGTCTCGCCAGGCTCGCAGCCGCGCAACCCGCAGACTGGCGAACAGGCGCCGCAATCGCTTGGGCAGTTGTTGCAGTCCTCCCCGATCTCGCAGCCGTTCAGTCCGCACGCGGGCGGGCACGCACCGCAATCGCTCGGGCAGTTGCTGCACGTTTCGCCTGATTCACAGCCGCCCGTTCCGCACATCGCGGGGCACGCGCCGCAATCTGTCGGGCAACTTGAACACGTTTCACTCGCCTCGCAGCCATTCGCACCGCACATCGCGGGACACGCACCACAATCGCTCGGGCAGTTGCTGCACGTTTCCCCGGATTCACAGCCGCCGGTTCCGCACATGGCCGGGCACGCGCCGCAATCTGCCGGACAGTTCGTGCATGTTTCGCCGGCCTCACATCCCGCCGAGCCGCAGGTGGTAGGACACGCTCCACAGTCACCCGGGCAGTTGCCGCAGGTCTCACCGAGTTCGCACCCGCCGCTCCCACAGACGGTAGGACATGCGCCGCAATCGCTTGGGCAGTTGCCGCACGTTTCGCCGGCCTCACAACCACCGGTACCGCAGCTAGCCGGGCACGCACCGCAATCGCCCGGGCAGTTGCTGCACGTCTCGCCGGCCTCGCATCCTCCGGTTCCACAAACCACCGGACAGCTGCCGCAATCCGTCGGGCAGTTGCCACATGTCTCGCCTGCTTCGCATCCGCCGGCTCCGCATACCGCGGGGCACGCGCCGCAGTCGGCCGGACACGCGCCGCAGGTTTCTCCTGGCTCGCACCCACGAGCGCCGCAGACGGGAGGACACGCACCGCAGTCCACGGGGCAGCTGCTGCAGTCTTCGCCGCTTTCGCACCCGCCGGTGCCGCAAATGGCCGGACATGGGCCGCAGTCGGCCGGGCAGGAACCGCACGTCTCTCCAGCCTCACAACCGCGTACCCCGCATACCGGCGGACACGCTCCGCAGTCGGCCGCGCACGTGGTGCAGGTCTCTGTACCCGTGCACGCGCTGTCGAAGTTGCAAACAACTGCGTCGTAAACGGCGACGTAGTCCGAAAAGTGATTCACGGCGAACGTCACGACGCTTCGGCCAGCCAGATACGTCCACGGCGTGACCTCGGTCCAAGGAGCAGCGCCACTCACTCGAGTCAGGACCGTCGTCGGACGCATCACGACAGGCAGCTCGATGGTGACCTCTTGCGCGAAAGTTTGTCCGTCAGGTTGGAAACGATAGGTCTCGGATACCGGCTGCGCCGAGCCCACGTTGCCCGTCATTCCTAGGCTGGTGATCGTTATGGGCGTCGGCGTGCTTACGGCAGCCGGCGGGAACTGAATCGAGGTTCCAGCAGCCGTCGGGAACGTAGAGCCGCCTGGCATGACGGTGAAGCCACCGGTGCAGCTTCCCATTCCGTCGCACGTGCGCGACGAACCGCAGCTCGTGCCCGCCGCCGTGTTGTTCGCGGAGCACGCGCCCGACATACAACGGTCAGCGCCGCTACAAACGCTGCTGCTCGTATCGCCGCAGCTGACGCCGTCGGGTTGAGTGAGATTGGTCGGGCACTGTGCCGATACGCCGTCGCAGCTCTCTTGGAGGTCACACGTGCTTACAGCAGCGCGACACCCAACACCCGCACTGTGCAACACGTCGGCGGGACACTCGGCGCTCACGCCGTCGCACACCTCTTGAGCGTCACAGACATCGGATGCGACGCGGCAAACGGTGGAGCTTGGCTTCACTCCGCTGACGCGGCACACCGGGCTTGCGCCGCTGCAGTCCCACGTCGCGTTCGCGCATCCGGGTTGACTCGGGAGCGAACAAGGTTGACCGCAGTCCGGATTCGGAAGCACGCAGGCACCAGCGACGCAGGTCCCGTTCTGAACACCGACCGGACCGAGCGCCATGCACACGGTGCCGTCCGCTACGTTGCGCGAGCCAGTGCAAGCGGGAGGAGCTCCGGGGCCGCCCGGGCACGTGACGCTTCCGACGCGGCACTGCTCTCCAGAGATGGGGCAGTCGGTGCCTACGAGAGCAGGGTTGCACTGCGAGGCCTCACATCGCCGGTCGCCGCCCATGACGCTGCCAAGGCAAACGCCGCCCCCCGAGCACACTGCACCGGAAGCGCACGCCGTGCCGCTGCACGTGTCACCCACCGTGCATGCGTCGCCGTCGCTGCAGCTTCCTGCTCGCGGCACGTCGCACATCCCGTTTGCCGGGTTGCACTGGGTGCACGCATTTGCACAGGTGACACCAGCGCAACGATCCACGGGCTGGCAAAGACCCGCCGTGTCGCAGACGCCGGGAGCGCCGCCGCTCACCGTGCAAGCGGAGAACGCGGGCGCGAGAAAGTCCGCACCACACGCGATCGTGCGACCGTCACAAACTTCGGATGCGTCGCAATCGCCGACGCGCGGCCGGCAAACCGTGTTCGGCGCTTGCACCGCGTCTTCGGGACACGTCGTACTCGTTCCGTTACAGACTTCGCGCGCGTCGCACGAGCCCGCCGACTCGCGGCAGATGCGTCCAGCCGGAGAAGGGGCACCTGTGGGCAAGCAACGAACACCAGTCTCGCAATCGAGCACGCCTTCTTCGCACGTACCCGGGACCAAACAGCGCGCGCCACCCCGACAGACGCAGGAACCTGCGCCGTCACAAACACCCCCGGAGCACGGCTCGCTCTCCGATTTGAGACCTACGGGAGCACACACGGCGCTGCCACTGCTACAGCTGATCGCACCGCGAACGCATTCTTGGTTTCCCGGGAGGGTGCACGGCCGACCGGATGCGCACGTGTTGCACTGTCCATCCGCCGAGCAAACGAGACCCGCACCGCAGACGGTTCCGCCAGGCAATGTACCGGCTGCGACGCAGATGCTCGCTCCCGCCTGGCACTGTGTACGTCCGATGGCGCACGGGTTCGATGCGTGGTCGGGGAGCTCGCACGGCTGATTTGCAACACATGCGCTGCAGTTGCCGTCGGAGCGGCACAAGCCGCGAGCAGTCGGCGGGCCGCACTGCAAACCTGTTCGCGCCACGATGCTCCCATCGCCCGACCGCGCGAAGACACAAACCGAACCGCTTGGCGCGCAGTCGATCGTGCCTGTGATGCACGGGTTTCCGGTGTCGCACGGAACGGAAGACGTGCAGTCCGAGCAGCGTCCACCCGCGCACGCGATGCCCATGCCGCAGGTCGTGCCGTCCGGCATTGCACCAATGGACGCGCACGTAGGCGCAACGGTGCCCGTGGTGCACGCCGTCATTCCGCGCTGACACGCGTCAGACGCTTGGCACACATCGCCGCCAAAGCAGCCAGAGCAGCGACCTCCCAAACACGTGCGCCCGGCGCCGCAGCTCGATCCGTCCGGAAGTGGGCGGGCTTCACAGCGACTAAGGCCGCCCGAGCAAACCACGGTGCCAACGTTGCAAGGATCGTCGACCACACAGCGAGCGCCCGATTCGCAGACGGGGCAGTTGCCGACCGCATCGCAGACAGCTCCGCCAGGCCCGCACGGAGCTCCGGGACGATACGAGGTCGGTACGCACACCACCTCGTTGCCGCTGCAGGTCGTCATACCGTGACTGCACGCAGAACCCGTGTCGCATGGGTCACCCGCGCGACAAACATTGCATTGGCCGTTGCTGCAGCGAAGACCCGCGTCGCAAACGAAACCGTCCGCCCGAGTTCCGGAGAGTGCGCACTGTCCGCGCACATCCGTGCGTCCGTTGCAGCTCAGCGTGCCTACCCGGCAGGCGTTGCTGTCCTCCATGCACGTCGCGCCTTCGACGCATGCGTTGCACGACCCCGTATCGCAATAACCCGCTTCGCCGCCGGACTGCACGCACTGCATGCCGCGCGCTGCTGGTGTTCCGGGCATGCATTGGTTGCGAATACAGACAGCTTGGCCGCGACACGTGGCCTGACCGCCAGCGACGCAATCCGCGTCCGCGCGACACGCGACCGAACAGTCGTTGTTGCACGCTGCTCCGTCTGCAACGCTCGGATCGCAATACTCTCCTGGATCGAGCTGACCGTTGCCGCATGAGCATCGCGCGCTCACCGTGCACGTAAGCCCGGGTGCGCACACTGCGCCTGCTGCTCGAGCGCGACACGAATCATCTACGCCGCCATCGAACTGCCCACCGTCAAACGTTTGACGGACGGGATCGGGTAGCGGACGGCAGAAAAGACTTCCGGCGGAACCGCCCGGCGGGCATTCGGGCGTCACGCAGCTCGATGCGCACAGCAGAAGAACGGAGAGCGACAGAGCAGCTGCGAGACGCAAAGCAGCGTGCCGCACCTCAAGCGAAAGTGTGCGCATGCCCAAGCAGAGTCTCACGCCGCGCGCGATCGGATCAATGCTCACAGGCCCTCTATGACTCGCGACCGAGGTAGGGAACCATGCGACCCGCGCTACAGAAGTTGTTAGTGCAGCGCGTCCGTTATGACGGAGGTCCCGCTGAATCCAAGCTCCACTCGAATCCATTCAACTTCTTCGCGAAAACCGGAACTTCGCGTGGTGCTTGTGGCGGACGGGTTTGCGCGGGTAGCCTGCCGCAAAATGTTCGAGCTCCTGCGGCCCACGATCGCCGTCGTCCGAATACTCCGACTCCCGACAGCGGTTCTCGCCCGCGGGCTCATACTCGCGTTCGTCGCGGTGTCGTGCGGCACGTCCACGACGAGACAAATCGCCGCCACGCGATGCACCCAGAATTCGCAATGCGCCACGCCACTCGTATGTCGCCTCGAGAAGTGCCGCTCCGAGTGCGCGACACAACGCGACTGCATGAATGGCCTGACATGTCTGCTCGACTCGTTCGGACTCGGAGCGTGTCAGGTACTGAGCGAAGCGACGTGCATGAACAACACGGAGTGTCCGGCTCCCTTGACGTGCCAGTTCGGCAAGTGCGCGAACCAGTGCGTTAGCGACGCGGACTGCGCGTCGGGGCAACGCTGCAGCGCCGGTGATGCACAAGCGGGTGCGTGCGTCGTCGAGATGTCGTCCTGTGTTTCATGTCGTGCGAACTCCGACTGCTTCGCGTCAGCGGCTGGCGAATACTGCGGGCGTGATCACTGCTGCTACAAGAAAGAATGCGAAAGCGATCGAGACTGTCGCCCAGAGCAGCTGTGCGACACGAGCAATCGATGCGTCGCGCGCGTGTTCAGCGTGGATGCGCAGGTTCCGCCGCTTGACGCGGACATGTCCATGCGCGCAGACGCGTTCGTGCGTACGCAGGATTCAGGAGGCGCATCCGCCGCAGAAGCCGGCGGAGGCCCCGGGCGGCCGCTCTTCACTGGAATGAATCGCACGTACGTCGCGCTCGGCGCGGGATTCTCGTGTGCGCGAGACGTGATGGACGGAAATGTCTACTGCTGGGGCAAGAACTCGCGCGGCCAGTTTGGGAACGGCACGACGGAGGGAGTCGACCGACCCACTCAGCTGTCGACGCGCAATGTCGAAACGATAGGGGCGGGGAGCGACCACGTTTGCATCGGACGCGCTCGATCGGCCGGCGGATTCGAGCTGCGATGTTCCGGCGACAACGGCTCCTCGCAGTCGCTCCCGAGCGGAGGACTCGCTACGTCGCCCAACTTTATGACGCCCGTTACCGTATCAGGTCTGCCGACGATGGGTGGTCCGTTCTTCTTCGCACTTGGTCCTTCGCACACGTGCTTCATCGCGCCTGTGATGTTCCAGCCGGCGGGACAAGCGTGGTGCTTCGGCTCGAACTTGTCTGGGCAAGTCGGAACGATGCCGATCGGCTCCGTCCTGCCGCCGACGCTCGTTGGCGGCGGCATGACTTTTCGATCCATCTCCGCGGGCCGTGCGCACACTTGTGCGATTGAGCAAGGCACAAACCAGGTCTGGTGCTGGGGCGAGGATACTTTGGGCCAGCTCGGCGATGGAGTTGGAGCGGCCCCGATCCCGGGTATCCCCGTACGCGTGCAGTTCCGTCGGAGGAGCGCGCCGATCGTGGACGACCTCCGCGCGCAGGATATCTCCTGCGGCGCCAATCACTGTTGCGCGTTGATCGGGATGATTCCAGATGAGGCCCCCGTGGTGTGCTGGGGGGACAACACGCATCATCAAGCGTGCGCCGAAGGCGTAAGTTGCCCGGCAGCGAGTGGACCTGCT
>CAZWQH010000157.1:4090-10285 GCA_964635815.1 uncultured Sandaracinaceae bacterium | reverse complement strand
GTATGACGATCCTGCACCGGGTCGCGTCACGCTCGTGCGGTGTCTCAACCGCGTGGCATTCGACCACTTCGTCTCTACCGACGGGGCGTGTGAAGGACACACCTCAGAGACGATCCTGGGATACGCGTTGCCTCCTCCTTAATCGGACCGATGTGGCGCCGACTCCGAGGTCGGTGAGTAGCGTGCGGAGCAGGTGCGCGCGCAGTTGCACGACGAAGCCTTTCTTGGTGGGCGCGGCCGCACAGCAATGTGGTTCGTCCCGCAGGGCAGCGAAGAAGAGATGGGCCTCATAGCCGTCGTCTATTCGCGCGCACGGATTTCCCGTGCATGATGTGTCCGATGAAGAGATTCTTAACTTACGCGGCCTCGATGTTCGTGATCAGTGGGGTGACCGGTTGCTTTGGCGCGCACAGCAACTCGCCAATGGCGGATGCAGGTGCAACAGACGTGCGCGTCGTCGCGGTGCTGGATTCGCAGGTTGTGGCGGACGATCGCGTGAACCTCGTGGCCGATGCGACGCGCTCCGATGTTCGCGTTGCCGACGTCATCGTGGCGGACACGCCCCCTCTTTCGAGCGACGCGACCGCCAGGTGTGTTTTCCAAACGCAGCTGCCGGACACCTGTGCGGAAGCGGTTCGGCTCCAGGTCCCCGACCGGATCGATTGCGTCGCCGCTACGCCGCGCGCGCCGGAACCGCGCGGCTGCTTTGGCGGCTCGGCGTTGTATCAGTACTTCGTGACAACGATTCCTCCCCGGACGGGTATCGAGGTTCGAACATCCGGCGATGCGCCGCCGATACCAGGCATGGCGAGCTCGTGTGGAGTCCCCTCCTGCGAGCACTACGGGCCGAACGGGTCCTTTGGAGAGGGGCCGCAGACCCGTTCGCACTACCTCGGGAACGGAAGCGACGATCCGATGACCGTGACGATCGGCGCGTGGTGGCCCCAAGGGTGGCGTCGGGCCCCGTACTCGATCGAAGTGATCTCCACTCCGCTGCCCGGCAACGCTTCGTGCCTTACGCCCGCGGCGTTCCCGGCCGGCGTTGCGTCGGCGAGCCCAGGGGCTTTTGTTGCGTCGTGCGGGGGAGAAATGAACGGACGCTTTTACACCTTGGCGGTGCCACCGAAGCGCGCCGTGAGATTCAGCGATCCCCAACCGCGCTGGCGCAGCATGCGCTCGTTCTGCATCTGTGCCGACGGGAGCGAAGACCCTTTCTTCTACGACCTCAAGAACGTGACAGACTTCACGCGGCCCGTGACGATCCTGCTGGCGGACGACGCGTCGGTTTCGTTCGACGAACTCCCGGATTCGGCAGGATGCATGAGCGCGCCACTCCTAGCCCTGAACTCGAGCATTCGTCTCGACATGAATCGCGCGGGCCATGTCGTGGTTGCGTGCAACGAGATAACCGTAAGCAACGAAGGTGCACACTACGTTCGCGTGCGAGTGCCGGCTGCCCTGAGCGTTCGAGTCTCGACGACCGTTCCTGGCGCGGGCCCCGAGCAAGGAACCTACCTCTGGGCATCGAACACCTGCGACGCGACGAGGTGCACGACATCCGGTACGTCCGTGATCGGATCAGGCACCGCGCAGATCACACTGACTGCGCCTCCGAACGAAGAGAAGATCTTCGTTGTCGGCATCGGCATGGTCTACTTGCCTGGTCGGGATCAGGTTATCGAGCTCCGTGCATCGCTCTGACTTCAACGAAAATCAAGGTCAGCGATGCAGGACAACGACAGAAGATATGACCGCCATATGCGTCGCCTATGTGCGTGGCAGGATCGGACGTGCTCTATGCATTCGATGAATGCTTTCTTGCTCCGTGTAGCCGTGAGTGTAGTGATTGCGTCCACAACGGGGTGCTTCGGAACGCATGCAACGCTGCCTTCGGAAGATGGAGGTGCGACGACGGACGTTCGCCTTGTCGCGGTGCTCGATTCGTCGAATGCGCGCGATGCGAATACGACGCGAACGACCGACGCCTCCTCGCCTGTCGATGCGCGAATCGATGCGAGCGGCGATGCGCGAATCGATGCGAGTGGCGATGCGCGAATCGATGCGAGTGCTGCGACGCTCGACAGCTGTGTCTTCCCAACACGATTGCCCGCCACATGTGCTGGAGCGGTGCAGCTGCAGGTGCCCGACCGACGGTTCCCTTGCGTCGACGCATTTGCGCTCCCTCCCGAACGCGGAGGGTGCTTCTCCGGGTCTTCGCTCCACCAGTACGTGAAGGTCACGGTTCCCGCGCGTACAGGTGTCGAGCTGCGCGTCGAAGGTCCGTCGACACCCGCGATAATTCTCACGAACGCTTGCGCGCCACCCCCGGGTTCTGCTTCGTGCGTTTATTACACGCGCGGAGGATCGTTCAGCCCGGGTCCGACCGTTCGGTCCGAGTACTTCGGTAACGCGTCCGATACCCCACTCGAGATCGTCGCGTCTTTGTGGTGGGCACCGGAGTGGACGCGATCTCCGTTCTCGATCGAGACGATTGCCATTCCGCTCCCGAGCAACACCTCCTGTGAGCACCCCGATCCGTTTCCGCTCGACAGAATCGCGTCCGCAACTCCGGGCGGCTACTACTCCGGCTGCGCAGGCGATCTTCGCCATGGGCGGTTCTACTCGCTGTCCGTTCCGCCACAGAGCCGGGTTCGGTTCGGCGACCCGCAACCCCGCACATACATCACTCGAGATTGCGACTGCACGCATCCGGCCGACCCTTTCTACAATGATCGCGAGAACCTCACGGACCTCTCCCTTCCAATCACTTTGTTTATGGGTGATGACGCGCCGATCTGGTTCGAGCCGATGCCAGGCTACGCCTCATGCAACAGCGCACCCGAGCTGACGCTCGGCGGCACGCAGGAGCTCGACATGAACTTTGCCGGTCACGCCGACTCCGTGTGTGGTGAACGCCCAATCACCACCGAAGGCGCGAGCTACGTTCGTGTCAACGTCCCCGCTGGGCGTCGCGTGCAGATCACAGCAACGGTTGCACGCCCAGGTCCAGAGCAAAGCACTCTCTTGTGGGCGACCACGGATTGTAACGTCGCCACGTGCACAGGAAATGTCGAGTCCGGCATGGGGCGGGAAAGGGTCCAACTGATGTTGGTTGCGTCCGCTGACCAAGCTCAGATGTTTTTCGTGGGCGTGGGGATGCTGTATCTACCTGGAGAGAATCAGATCGTCACGCTTGGCGCGACGCTTCTTTGACATAAAGTCACGGTCCAAGCGTTTAGATTTGCGCGTGCCTCTTGCCCACTCCCGGTCATGAGGCGCAAAACGCTGCTACGAGGACTTGAATGAAGATTGCCGCCGGTGTCGCACTCGGCTTGGTGCTTGGGTTTTTGCTCGGCGGGATCGGCCCGCGCAGAAACCTCGCAGCTGCCGAGAAGAAGATTGCTCGTCTGGAATCCGAGGCCGCTTCCGCAGCGTCCCCGGGTGGTTTCGGCCTTCCTGGGCTCGACGAAATGTTCCGGCCTTCGCCTGCGGCGACGCCCCCGGTCGTTGCCGTCTTCCCGGTGCAAGATGCCGGAACGACCGCGGTAGTTGCGGAAAACGTTGCGCCCGCAGTGGTCGCACCCACACCCGAGCCGAGCTCACCGAAAGAGAACCCGCCGCCCTCGCGCGACTTCGCTCAAGCCATTGCGATGGCGCGCGACGCACAAGACCTCCGGCGTGCGCAAGCGCTGTCCGCTCTTGTGGACACAGCCGACCTTTCGACCGAGGAACAAGCTCAGCTGACCACGCAACTCGACAAAATGAATCGTGACCTTGCCGGCTATACGGACGAGGTGATGAGCATGTGGAGAAGCCGTCAGCGCGGTCGAGACGAAGTCCCAGCTCTCGAAGCGCTCTCGCTCGCTCATGAGGTCAGTGGCGTGCTTGCGGAGTCCCAAGGCACGCTCGAGCGCATCGTTGGAGAGCGTCGAGGAGACGTCCCACGGGAGTCGCTTCAGATCTGGAATTTCGTAGATCTCGGACCCATGGCCCAGATGGCCGCAACTGCTTCGGCCGCTCCGACCGGTGATCTCCCGTGACGGCAAAGGCACTTCGCGGTGGAAGCGCATTTGCGTCATTTCTGAGAGACGTGTGGATCGTCACCAAGTTCGATCTCGCCGACGCGATTCGTTCGCGCCGCGTGATCGTGTTTCTCGTGCTCTACGGGATTGGGGCGATCGCGGCGATTCTCGTATTTACGGAGTTCCTCCACACGGCAGAAGCGACACTCAGTGAGACGCTTCGCGTCGGAGTCGGTTCGCGTCCGGGCGGAATGACGGCGCAGCTCATGCAAACGCCGACGGTGGTGCGCTCCTTCGAACGTCTGTTCGGCAAAGAGCTTGCGCATACGCTGCTCACGATTCCTCCGGTCGCGCTCTTCTATGGATGGGCGGCGACTACGTTCGCGCCTTCACTCGTCGTGTTCACTTCTGGCGACGCGATCGCACAAGAGGTTTCCTCAGGTTCTCTCAGGTTCGCAACCGTGCGAACAAGCCGTGCCGCCTGGGCGGTCGGAAAGTACGCCGGGCACTTCATCCTGATCGTCGTCGCGATCCTCTTGGGCGCAGCGCTCGCATGGGTGACGAGCGCGATACGCCTCATGTCGTTCGAGGGATTGCTTACCGCGAAATGGTTGCTGTGGTTCGCATTCGGCGCATGCACCTACGCGTTCACATGGCTTGGCATCACTCTCGGAATGTCTCAGCTCGTGGTCTCGCCGCAAGCTGCACGAGCACTCGGTTTGCTCGCACTGGTCGCCATGGGCGGCACGTATGAGCTCATCACCTCGAAGCTGATCCGGGTGAAATCGCCGGTGCTCTTCGACACCCTCGCGCAGATTTTCCCCGGCGCGTACAAGGGCGAGCTGTACCGAACGTCCATCGGTGAGATTCTTCCCAACGTGATCGCGCTTGTTGCGATCGGAGTCACCGTTTTCTGTCTCGGTCACATTCGTCTTGCGAAAAGGGACCTCTAGATGGCCCAGCTCGCCCTGACGCTCCGTGATGTTCGAAAGCACTATGGCAAGGCACGCGCGCTAGACGGGATGACGCTCGATGTTCCCAAAGGTGCGCTGATGGGAATCGTCGGCCCGAATGGCGCCGGGAAAACCACCGCGTTCGGCATCGTCGGTGGCAACGTGAAACACGACAGCGGAGTCGTGGACATTCTTGGCGCCGGGGCATTCGATCCAGCCAAGCACGCGGGAAGGGTCACGCTCGTTCCGCAGGACAGCGAGCTGAATCCGCACGTTCCGGTTGAGACGATGCTCCTGTTCTTGTCCGAGCTTCAGGGCGCCACTCCTCGCGAGGCACGGCACGATGTAGACCGCGTGCTCGATCTCGTGGAGCTTCGCGACCGGGCAAAGAGCAAGATCCGCGAGCTCTCTCACGGTATGAAACGTCGCGTCGGAGTCGCCCAAGCGTTGCTCGGAGATCCGGAGCTGGTGCTTCTGGACGAGCCGACCTCTGGGCTCGATCCGTCACTGGTCGTTGGAATGCGAAACCTTCTGACCGCTCAGCGCGGATTGCGGACGTTGATCGTGAGCTCGCACATTCTTGCAGACCTCGAAGCGGTTGCGGATCACGTGGCATTTTTCGAGAAGGGCCGCTGCATCCAATCGGGTGAAGCGCGCACATTGCTTCGGCAGGATCACGTGGTTCGCTACGTGCTCGGTGCTCAGATCGATCCGACCGGACTGACAGAGTTGAATCACGCGCTCGGCGTGGCGCTGCGAGTCGAGTCTTCGGGCAAAGAGCCCGTGCTCGTAATGGAGCTCACGCGCGATGTCGATCCATCGGACGCCAACGCGCATGTCTTACGCGGATTTCTCGAACGTGGAGTTCGCATACGAGAGATTCATCTCGGTGAGTCACTCGAGAGCGCGTATCTCGATGTATCGAACGCTCAGTCGGCAAGTCGCCCAAAGACCGTCGGAGTCGTAACGACAGCCTCGGATCTCACTCCGAACCAGCCGTAGTGTGTGACGCGCCCCGCGTCGTCCGCGAGAAAAAGCAGCTCGCCCTCACCAATGCCGCCATCCGGGTCGTCGGTTCGCGAGTCGTTGTCGTGGGCGAACGAGGTCGAGTCGATGATACGCACCACCCACGCAGTCACTTCTACGGGATTGGTTCCGGTCATTCGCTCCCGCCAGCCCTGGACTTGTACGGGTGCCGCACTGACGAAGCCGACGTGACC
>CAZWQH010000157.1:0-4080 GCA_964635815.1 uncultured Sandaracinaceae bacterium | reverse complement strand
CCCAGTCTCGGGGACGTCGCCATGCAAAGACATCTCCCGCGCGCACATCGCGGATGTGTTCAATGCGATGCCATCCGCGCGAGGCCCGGTGGTTCGTCTCTAGCAGCGGCGCGCGCTCGATGACGCGCACGAAATCACGTGCCACGGCGCGCTCGGAGGCGAGCGATGCGTGCGCCTTTCGTAGTCCGGCGCGAAGGAGCACCCACTCGGTCAGAGCCGAACAATCCCACGCGTAGTCGCCCGTGCGTTCGCGAATGCGGGTCTGGTGAGAGTAGCGATTCGATTGCATCGAAGAACGAACCTCGCCGAGCAACGAGACGACTCGTGACGCGGATCGAGTCGCTGCGACTTCGACCGGCGATCGGCTGCGGTCCACATCCGTAAGGGGGGTGTTGAGCATGACGACGCTGTCGGGCCAGTCGTCTGGGCGGACTGGAGGAGCCTGGGTCGACTCTTGTCCGTGCGAGCGCGCTGGACAGACCAGACACAATGCTATCGATACAGCGATCGACGCTGCATTGACCCGTTGGATAGATTCGCTAGAAACCCGGCCTGTGCCGCGCTCAACCAAAGCGGTTCGCATTGCGCCCTCGGTGCTTTCTGCGGATTTCGGACGCCTCGCCGAAGAAATTGTGGCGATCGAGCGAGCCGGGGCCGACCTGGTCCACGTGGACGTGATGGACGGTCGCTTCGTCCCTAACATCACGATTGGTCCCGTGGTCGTTCGGGCCATTCGAGCTGCGACCAAGCTTCCACTCGACGTGCATCTGATGATCGAGAATCCCGAACGATACGTCGAGGCGTTCGCCCAAGCCGGAGCGGACATCCTGACGGTCCATGCCGAGGCTTCTCCGCACCTGGAACGGACGTGCGCCCACATTCGTTCGCTGGGAAAGCGAGCCGGCGTCTCCCTCAACCCTCATTCGCACGAAAGCGTTCTCGAATATGCCCTTCATACGATCGACCTCGTTCTCCTCATGACCGTGAATCCTGGGTTTGGGGGACAAGATTTCATGAGCGCGGTAGTGCCCAAGATTACCCGCGTGCGCGAAATGTTGGACGCAGCAAAGTGTCCGGCAGATCTAGAGGTCGACGGTGGAATTCGTCCAGGGACCGCCAGAATCGTGAAAGATGCAGGCGCGGATGTTCTTGTAGCCGGAAATGCGGTATTTCAGGGGCCAGACTATCAGGTGGCCATCGACCGCCTGCGAAATGATTGACGCAAAGGCGGCTCCATCAGCCGTCGACGATGTATCGCGAATGACGGATCTGGAGAACCAGTGAATCAAGAGAACGAATACTCGGCAGCGTTGACGACCATATTCGTCGACGAGAAGGCGACGAAGAGGCGGCTCAAGCGCAGTAGGATCACGGTCATTCAAGGACCCGACAAGGGCAAAGAGCTCGTCATCGAGCGTGAGCGCATCACGATCGGACGCAGTGTGATCTGTGATCTCGTTCTTTCGGACAAGTCCGTCAGCGGGTCGCATCTGGAGCTCGTCGCCAACGAGAAGGGCCACATTCTTCGCGATCTCGAATCGACGAACGGCACGTTCTGCGGTGACCTGAGAATCCGCGAAGCGTGGATTCGCCCCGGGACGGTCGTGCGGGCTGGCCAGACGCAGATGCGCTTCGATGGTGCGGACGGCGCGGTCGACATCGAGCTGTCCAAGGACGAGCGCTTCTTCGACATCGTCGGCAAGAGCGTGCGGATGCGCGAGATCTTCGCAACTCTCGAGAAGGTGGCACCGAGCGAGCTCACGATTCTCGTTCGCGGTGAGACGGGCACAGGCAAAGAGCTCATCGCCCGTGCGATTCACCGTGCATCGCGTCGGGCGACAGGGCCGCTCGTCGTTCAGGACTGCGGCTCGATTCCCAAGGACCTCGTCGAAAGCACGTTGTTCGGTCACGAGAAGGGTGCCTTCACGGGCGCGAGCGATCGGTATCGCGGCTGCTTCGAACAAGCGGACGGCGGCACCATTTTCCTCGACGAAATCGGCGAGCTCGAGCTGGGTCTTCAACCGAAGCTCCTCCGCGTGCTGGAGAACCGCGAAGTGAAACGCGTCGGCGGCGACCGTACATTCCCCATCAACGTCCGTGTCGTTGCCGCCACCAACAAAGACCTTCGCCAGATGGTGAACGAAGGGAACTTCCGCGAAGATCTTTTCTACCGTCTGAGCGTGATGCAGGTAGAGCTTCCGTGTCTGCGCGAGCGGCCAGAAGATATTCCTCTCCTGGTTCGCATGTTCCTCGATGACTTCGCGGCGCGACGCTGGCCTGGAGAGAACCGATCGCTCACCTGCTCGAAGGAAGCGATGGCGCGCCTTCAGTCGTACGCGTGGCCGGGCAACATTCGGGAGCTCAAGAACACCGTTGAGCGCGCAGCATCGCTTGGTGACGGCAACGAGATTCACGTGCGTGACTTGCTGCCAACTTCGCAGAAGACACCAGCCGAGTCGCTCCCCGGTGGAACGGCGGAGCAGTTCGTCGAAGAGGGGCTACCGTTCAAGGAAGCCAAGCAGCGAGTGCTCGATGCATTCGAAGCGGCGTACCTGAAGGCGCTTCTCGACAAGCATGCCGGAAACATCACGCGGACCGCGCAGGCGGCTGGGCTCACGCGATACCATTTGCGAGAGCTCGCCAAGCGATACGGAATTCGCGGAACAACGGAATAGCGTCGTTCGCGCGCCCGCGTTCGACGCTTTCGGAATCACCTAGGGCGAAAGATACACACGACCCGACCGCTTGCGGGGTTGGTCAACAGGCATTCACGTCGGCAGGACAATCGTTGTTCACGCCGTCGCACGATTCGATCGGGTCGCAGTCGGAGCCGAGGCGGCATGAAAGCGCCGGAGTGAACTTTGCGTCGTCGGGGCATGTTGCCGCCGCCCCGGAGCAGTACTCGGGAAGGTCGCAGACTCCGGCGGATTGTCGGCAAGCCACTCCGGCACCCTTGAACCCGTCGGGCGGGCACTCGTCTTGGCCCAGGACGCACATCTCGGGTTGGTCGCAATCGCCCTGCGCTTGCCGACAAACTGCGCCCGCTTTCCCTCGACACGGGGGTGGTGCGCACTCTCGGGTGATTTGGTAACGACCGAGCTGCAAGCTGCATGCTACCTGCGCGCGCACGGGGAGACTCGTGATGGCGCAGTACAGCGTGCCCTCGATGATGTGTGCGCTCGTCCCGCTGGGGCACGGCACCGAAGAGTCTCCCCATGGAAGCAGCACTCCGTCTGAGATCGCGGTGCACTCGCTCAAGGCCGCCACGGCGGGCACCGTGAAGTAGTCCGAGTCGCAGTACTCCATGCTCCCGTCTCTCCAGTACCGCGTCCCGGCGGGGCACTGAAGTGCTCCGAACTCGCATCCAGGCGCGACGCGAGAGTTGATGGTCAGCCGCTGGGGGGCGTGCGTCACTAGAACGAGCACGTGATAGATGCCCGCGCCGCGTGTCACTGTGCATTCGCGACGTGTGGTCACGCCGTTACTCTTGCAGTCGTACACATTCTTGGTGGGGGCTGCGCCTCGTCGAACATAGAGGTCGACGTCTCCGCGCTCACGCGGGACCAAGGTGTCGATCGACAAGCCAGCCTCGCCTTCGGGAACCACGATCGTGTAGTAGCGGCGTTCTCGTGGAAGGATTCCCCTCTCGACCCTTTCCTGCCCGAGCGTGAGCGTGGTGGGTTGCGCTGACTGGACGAGCTCCACGGTTACGTCTGCGTCCTGGAAACCAGTGCGCGAGGTGATGGCGAACTCGTAGCGACCGCTGAACGGGTCAAGGACTTCGACAAAGTCAGTTCCTTGGTTGCGATGCGACGCGTAGTCGAACGCATCGATCGTCGGTAGCGCGACGTACTTCGCGTACAGGTCGTAGTCACCGCTGCCGTTGGCAATGGAAACGCGGAAAGACGACGCTCCGTGTGGCACGTTCAGCGCGAATCGCGTGATCCCGGGACCGCCACTGAAGCGCGTCGATTTCGTGAGATCCGCGTCGATCACCAGACTGTCTTTGGGCGACGCATCCCGCGAACCGGGTACGCCAACCGCGTCCCAAGCAAGATGAACAGCATCGCTCGCGCTCGC
>CAZWQH010000156.1:0-10290 GCA_964635815.1 uncultured Sandaracinaceae bacterium | reverse complement strand
AGCTGGTCGTCCCTTCGTTGCAGGACTCGGAACCGTTGCAGAACTGACCGTCATCACCGCACGGGTCTCCGCTGCTATCGCATGAGTCGGCGCCCTCGTTGCAGGATTCGGAGCCATTGCAGAACTGACCATCGTCATTGCACGGGTTGCCGCTGGTGTCGCAGGAATCGGCGCCCTCGTTGCAAGACTCGGAGCCGTTGCAGAACTGACCGTCGTCGCCGCACGGATCGCCCGCGCTGTCGCAGGAGTCAGCTCCCTCGTTGCAGGATTCGGAGCCGTTGCAGAACTGACCGTCGTCATTGCACGGGTTGCCGCTGCTGTCGCAGGAGTCAGCGCCCTCGTTGCAGGACTCGGAACCGTTGCAGAACTGACCGTCGTCGCCGCACGGATCGCCCGCGCTGTCACACGAATCTGAGCCTTCGTTGCAGGACTCGGAGCCATTGCAGAAGGTTCCGTCATCGCTGCATGGGTTGCCGCTGCTGTCGCACGAGTCTGAGCCCTCGTTGCACGATTCCGCACCGTTGCAGTACTGACCGTCGTCCACGCACGGATCACCGCTCGAACCGCCACAGGTACCACCGGAACAGGTTTCGCCTCCGTTGCAGTAACTTCCGTCGTCGCATGCGGTGCCATCTCCCGCGGGCACAGTGCACATCCCGTCGGCGGGGTTGCACGCGATGCACGGGCCGCAGGTGACGCTGGCGCACAAGTCCGTGCACACATCCGCGCCCTCGTCGCAAGGTGAAGGCGTGCACGGATCCCCGCCCGACACGCACGTGTCGGCGCCCTCGTCGCACGATTCAGCTCCGTTACAGAACGCGCCGTCATCCGTGCATGGATCACCCGAGGAGCTTCCGCACGACCCTGCGGAGCATGTCTCGGTCCCGTTGCAGTAGCTTCCGTCATCGCAGGCGTTCCCGTCGCCGGACGGGATCGTGCACATTCCATCGGCCGGATTGCACGAGTTGCATGGGCCGCAGGTGACGCTGGCACACAAATCCGTGCACACATCCGTTCCTTCGTCGCAGGGGGAAGGGGTGCACGGATCTCCCGTGTGGTCGCACGAGTCTGAGCCCTCGTTGCACGATTCCGAGCCGTTGCAGTACTGACCGTCGTCCACGCATGGATCACCGCTCGAACCACCGCACGCACCGCCCGAGCAAGTCTCTGCGCCGTCGCAGTACGTACCGTTGCTGCAGGGTGTGCCATCTCCAGCTGGTACAGTGCACATCCCGTCCGCGGGGTTGCACGCGATGCACGGGCCGCAGGTGACGCTGGCGCACAAGTCCGTGCACACATCGCCGCCCTCGTCACAGGGCGAAGGCGTGCACGGATCTCCGCCCGACACGCATGTGTCGGCGCCCTCGTCGCACGATTCAGCTCCGTTACAGAACGCTCCGTCGTCACCGCACGGGGCTGCGGTGCGATCACATCGGTCCGCCGCTTCGTTGCAGGATTCTGCACCGTTGCAGAACGCGCCGTCATCCCCGCAAGGGTCTCCGGTTGAGTTCGCGCACGAACCCCCAGAGCACGTGTCGGTTCCGTCGCAGTAGTTGCCGTTATCGCATCCCGTACCATCGGGTGCGGCGAGCGTGCAGCTGCCGTCCGCGGGATTACACGCAGTGCATCCGGTGCATGTCACCGCGGCGCAGAGACCCGTGCATGCGTCGGAGCTTTCATCGCACTGACCAACCGGACATGGGTCGGGCGACGCGCAAGTGCGCGTCGGCTCGTTGCATGACTCGGGGCCGTTGCAGAACTGGCTGTCGTCACCGCAAGGATCGCCGGATTGGTCGCACCGATCGGCGGCTTCGTTGCATGATTCGCTTCCGTTACAGTAGATGCCGTCGTCGAGACACGGATTGCCGCTGATAGCTGCGCAGGAGCCGAACGAGCAGCGCTCATCTCCGTCACAGAAGAGCCCATTGCTGCAGGAAGTACCATTGAGGAGATCCCCCGTGCACGCTCCGGTGGCTGGATTGCAGGAGCGACACGTTCCGCAGACGACTCCTTCGCAAAGATCAGTCACGACGCACTCGTCACGTCCCTCGTCGCATGGACCCGCGCATGGATCCGGCGACGGACACGAATCCAAAACCTCGTCACACGATTCGGGGCCATTGCAGAACTGACCGTCATCGATGCACGGGTTCGCGGTCGAGGTGCAGGTCCCACCGATGCATCGCTCGGAGCCGTTGCAGAACACTCCGTCGTCGCAGGAGGCTCCGTCCGGTTGGCTGCCGGAAACGCGACAGACGGGTGAGCCGCCGCTGCAGTCGTACGTGGCCGTCGAACACGCGGACTGACCTGCGACGGTGCACGGCATTCCGCATTGCATGCTGGACCGAGTACAGACGCCGGATTCACAAGCTCCCTGCTCGGCTCCCGTGGGGCCGAAAACCGTGCACGAGATCCCGTCGGTTGCATTGCGGGCGCTGCTGCACACGGGAGGCGCTGTCGGGCCTCCTGGGCAACTGATGCTTCCGATGCGACACGGTTCGCTGGGGATCGGGCAATCGGTCCCGATGAGCGCGGGGTTGCATTGACTGGCTTCGCATCTGCGGTCCGTTGCTCCAGCGACTCCGATGCAAACACCGCCGCCGGGGCAGACGGTACCGGACACGCACGTGAGTCCGCTGCACCCGTCGCTCGTGGTACACGCATCCCCGTCCGAGCAGCTCCCAGCGCGCGGAATATCGCAGAGTCCGTTTGCTGGATTGCACTGCGCGCAAGGGTTGGGACACGCAACACCCGCACACCGATCCGTCGGCTGGCAGGTGCCTGAAGCGTCACAGACGCCACCGCTGCAAGCAGAGTTCAACGGCTTGAGGAAATCGTCGCCGCAGCGCGCGCCAAGTCCGTCACACATCTCGGGCGCGTCGCACTCAAATGCGGCGCCGCGACACACCGTGTTTGGTGGTTGAAACCGATCGTCGCCGCATGTGAGGTTCGTTCCGTCACACACCTCTCGCAGATCGCACGAACCTTGAGCCTCGCGGCAGATGCGACCCGGAGGGGACGCAGTGCCAGTTGGCACACAGCGGGCGCCTGTCAGGCAGTCGAGGACGCCCTCTTCGCACGTGCCCGGTATGAAGCAGCGTGCGCCACCGCGGCAAACGCACGCACCTGCGCCATCACAAACTCCCGATGAGCAAGGCTCACCCTCGGCTTTGAGTCCGACCGCTGTACACATCGCCGCACCCGAGCTGCATGAAATCGCGCCGCGTAAGCACTCTCCCTGCGAGCCGGGCAGTACGCATGCGCGCCCTTGCGCACAGGTCGTGCATTGGCCACCAGCCGAGCAAACAAGTCCTGGACCACATCCTGTGCCCTGCGGCAGCGTTCCCGCGGGAGCGCAGGTGCTTACCCCGCTGACGCAACGAGTTCGGCCAATCGCGCACGGATTCGCCGCGCGGTCCGAGGCGCTTAGCTCGCATGGCTGGTTGGCCACGCATGCGCTGCAGTTCCCATCCGCGCGACACGTCCCACGAGACGATACGGGGCCGCACTGAATCCCTGCGCGCGCAACGATCTCGCCGCTCGTCAAGCGCGCGAACACGCAAACCGATCCTTGCGGTGTGCAGTCAATCGTTCCAACGATGCAAGGGTTGCCCGTGTCGCAGGGGACGTCGGCTGTGCAGTCCGTGCAAGCTCCGCCCCGACAAGCGATGCCCGCGCCGCAGGTCGTTCCGTCCGGCATCACGCCGATGGCGGCGCAGGTGGGTGCCGTGCTGCCGGGCGCGCACGCAGTGCTGCCACGTTGGCAAGGCTGCGCGGAACCGCAGACCTCGCCGCCTACGCACCCTTCGCACCTACCGTCGACGCACGTGCGCCCCTCGCCGCAACTCGCGCCGTTGGGCAGTGGATGTGCATCGCACCGACTGAGTCCATCGGTGCACGAAACGCGTCCGACATTGCACGCGTTGTCCACGATGCAGCGCGCGCCCGGTTCGCAAACGGGGCATTGTCCGGTGGCATCGCAGACGGCGCCACCCGGGCCGCACGGTGCTCCGGGTCGGACGGACGTTGGAACGCAGACGACCAGGGTACCGTCGCACGTCGTTGTTCCCTGGCTGCACGCTGAACCCGTGCCGCAGGGATCTCCAGGGCGACACGCGCTGCACTCGCCGCCCGCGCAGCGAAGCCCTGCTGCACAAGGAGCACCGTTCTCACGCTCGGACTTGAGCTCGCACCTGCCCGCGACATCGAAAGAGCCGCCGCACTTGAGCGTCCCGACACGACAGACGTTCCCCGCCTCAGTGCACGGCGCTCCTTCTACGCACGCGACGCAGGATCGCGTCGCATCGCAGAAGCCGCCTTCTCCATTCGGGCGTCGACACGCAGCGCCCATGATCGTCGATGCGCTCGGTACACATCGGTTCCGAACGCACACCGCTGTCCGCAGGCACACGTCTTGACCACCGGAGACGCAGTCGCTGTCCGCGCGGCACTCAACCGAACAATCGTCGTTGCAGTTGGTCTCTCCTGCCAGGGTCGGATCACAATACTCGCCTGGGTCCACACGTCCGTTCCCGCAGGTACACCGGCCACTCACGGTGCAGCGCAAGTCGGAGGAGCACGCAGCGCCTCCCGTCACGGCGCGGCAGGATTCATCGATCGCGGCGCCGCCTCGGCCGCCGTCGAGGGAGCCAATCGCAGGCAGCGGGCGACAGAACAAGCTTGCGGACGAACCCCCGGGCGCGCACTCCGTTGTTGTGCAGCTGGTCGCCGTGAACGCGACAAAGCAGCTCGTCACAGCCAGCGCCGCGCGGAACACCAAGCTACGGGCCACGCGCATTGCCAAAAGAATCGCATGGCGGAGTTACAGGATCAACGCGGAGTGCGTCTTGATGTAGGATTCCCGGCATGCCGCGACCCTCGCGAGGTGCCCGCATTCCACGCGCTCCGAAGAAACCGGGCGTTGTAGGTGTCGTCGTACCCACGCAACATTCCTCGCAGACACGGGGCGAGCTCTCACGAAGCGCAACGGTAACGCGAAAAACAAGCGAGACAGACGTTCGGGTGGAGTTGACGCTCGACGGAACCGGCTCTGCGGATATCCGCACCGGCATTGGTTTCCTTGATCACATGCTCACCGCGCTCGCGCGGCACGGTCGGATGGACCTGGTGCTGACGTGCAAAGGTGACCTTCACATCGACGACCATCACACCGCAGAAGATTGCGCCTTGGTTCTTGGCACTGCGATCGACCGCGCGCTGGGAGACCGTGTTGGGATTGCGCGATTTGGCTCGGCCTACGCGCCGCTCGACGAAGCGGTGTCGCGTACGGTGTTGGATCTTTCCGGGCGCCCATTTGCGCGCGTCGATCTTGGTTTGGTTCGGGATCGCGTGGGCGACTTGTCGGCAGAGATGCTGACCCACGTGTTTTCTTCGATCGCGATTGCATCACGCTCGACTCTGCACGTTGAGGTGCTGCGCGGCGAGAACGATCACCACCGCGCCGAGTCCGCCATGAAGTCGTTTGCGCTGGCGCTTAGGCAAGCGGTGGCACGGGATGGCTCGACGCGAGTCCCGAGCACCAAAGAGACATTGTGATGCGAGAAACGACATTGTGATGCGAGAAACACTGTGACGCGCGCTGTCCTTGTTTCGACGGGCACTGCAAACATTGCGTCCGTGCGTGCCGCGTTCCTGCGCGAGGGCATCGACCTCACCGACGCAACCGATGCTGCCAGCATTGCGAAAGCCGAGCGTGTAGTCGTCCCGGGCGTGGGTGCCTTTGCTGCCGCGATGGCGAACTTGCGAGAACGCGGTTTGGTCGATGCGCTTCGAGCGCGTGTTCACGCGAGGAAGCCGACCTTCGGGATCTGCCTTGGGATGCAGGTCTTTGGCGAGGCCAGCGACGAGTCGCCCGGGATCGCGGGGATCGGCGCGTTTTCCGGGCGTTTTCAGGTTTTTGCGCCGACGCTCGGCGTCCGAGTTCCACAGCTCGGCTGGAACGAGCTCGACCCGCCGACCGAGAGCACGCATTGCGAGCGTGGGCATGTGTTCTTCGCGCACTCGTACTATCTCGAAACGACGCCAACCGGATTTGTTGGGACGCACACGACGTACGGCATTCGGTACGTTGCCGCCCTCGAGAATGGGGGAGTTCTGTTCTGTCAGTTTCATCCAGAGCTTTCCTCGCACGTCGGTCGGCGGATCATTCAGCGATGGTTGAGCGCATGAGGGATGCCGAGCACACGAGTACCGTTCCGGTGCGGATCATTCCGTGTCTCGACGTGCGAGATGGTCGCGTGGTGAAGGGCGTCCGTTTCGAGGGGTTGCGCGACGCGGGAGACCCGGTTGAGCTTGCGGCCGAGTACGAACGACAAGGTGCGGACGAAGTCGTGATCCTCGATGTCTCGGCCACGCTCGAGAGTCGACGAGCAGCTGCGAAGACTGTTGAAGCGGTCCGTGCGGTGCTGTCGATTCCCCTCACTGTGGGAGGAGGCGTCCGGACGATTGATGACGCGCAACGACTTCTCGCTGCGGGAGCGGACAAGGTGTCGGTCAACACTGCAGCGGTAGAGCGGCCGGAGCTTCTGTCGGAGCTTGCCGAACGCTTCGGAGTGCAATGTGTCGTTATCGCCATCGACGCAAAACGCAGCGACGCCTTTCGGGCAACGGTCGTCACGCGATCGGGAAGTGCGCCGCAAGACCTGGATGCAACTGCGTGGGCGATCACCGCCACGGAGCATGGTGCCGGAGAAATTCTGCTGACGAGCATGGACCGGGATGGGACGGGGCTGGGGTACGACACCGAGCTCATTACGTCCGTTGCCAACAGCGTTCGCGTTCCTATCATCGCCTCGGGAGGGGCACGCACTCCCGAGCATTTTGCCGCGGGGCTACGCGCAGGAGCGGGCGCTGTCCTCGCCGCGTCGATCTTTCACTTCGCGGAAACGACCGTCGGGAGCGTCAAACAGGCGCTACGAACCGCAGGAATCCCCGTGCGATTGGTGTAGCCTCCGCTACTCACCATGATTCTTCCATCCATCGACCTCATGGGAGGTCACGCGGTTCAGCTCGTCGGCGGGCGGGACAAGAAGATCGACGCCGGTGATCCACGTCCCATCGCGCGCAAGTTCGCGGTTGCCGGTGAAGTCGCGATCGTAGACCTCGATGCAGCACTCGGAACTGGATCGAATCGAGACGTGATCCTCGATCTAATGAAGATTGTTCCGGCACGCGTCGGTGGCGGAATCCGGAGCGTGGACAAAGCGCTCGAGTGGCTTGACGCAGGTGCCACCAGGGTCGTCCTTGGAACAGCTGCGACCCCCGAAGTCCTGCGGGAGCTTCCTGCTGAGCGAGTGGTTGCTGCGCTCGATGCGGTGGACGGTGAAGTGGTCGTCGACGGATGGCGAACCAAGACAGGTCGAAGCATTACGCAGCGAATGAAGGAGCTTCGCCCATACGTGGGCGGGTTCCTCGTAACATTCGTCGAGCGCGAAGGGCGCGAAGGCGGAACGCGTCTCGACCTCGTCACCGAGCTCGTTGCTGCTGCCGACGGCGCGGAGGTGACGTTCGCGGGTGGGATCACGGAACCCTCCGAGATCGCGGAGATTGCAATCGCACAGGCTCGCTCTCAGCTGGGGATGGCGTTGTATTCAGGGCGTCTTGCGCTCGGCGACGCGATTGCGGCTCCGCTCACATCGGATCGAGTGGATGGTCTCTTCCCGACGATCATCGTCGACGAGTTCGGCACGCTGCTCGGTTTGGCGTATTCGAATCGCGACACGATTCGCGAAGCCGTCGAAACGCGGAAGGGCGTCTACTCTTCGCGCAAGCGCGGTCGATGGGTAAAGGGTGAAACCTCGGGAGCCACGCAGGAGCTTCTCGAAGTACGACTCGACTGTGATTTCGACACTGTTGTGTTTCGCGTCAGACAACATGCTCCCGGCTTTTGCCACAAGGCGCAGTTCACATGCTTCGGAGATGCACGCGGCATCCCTGCTCTGGAGCGAACTCTGCGTGATCGAAAAGCGAACGGCGCCGCGGGCTCGTATTCCAAGCGCTTGTTCGAAGACCCTGCGCTCTTGAATGCGAAGCTCCGCGAAGAGGCAAACGAGCTTGCGAACGCGACCGATGTCGACAATCTCATTCACGAAGCTGCTGACGTTCTCTACTTCACGCTAACGAAGCTGGTTGCAGGCGGGGCGTCTTTGGAGCTGCTTGCTGAGGAGCTCGATCGACGTGCGCGGCGCGTGCGCAGACGAGGAGGGGACGCAAAGTGACAGAGCAGTTACTTCGTGTTCTCCGACCAGACGAGGTTCGCCGACAGCGTGTGGACCCGATCGACGAAGCAACGATCGAACAGTCTGGGAGGATCATCGCGGACGTTCTTGCACGAGGCTCCGACGCGTTGCGTGAGTACGCGCTCCGTTTTGCGGAGGTCGCCCCAGACGCTCCGCTAGTCCTCGAGCGTCGCGATCTGCAAGACGCGCTCGACGTGATTACCGAAGACGAGCATGCGTTGCTCGAGCGTACCGCGGGGCGAATCGAAAGATTTGCATCGGCGCAGCGCGCAAGCTTGAGCTCCGTGTCGGTGGATGTTCCTGGCGGGCGCGCGTATCAGGACATCTCACCGGTTGGCCATGCAGGGTGTTACGCGCCCGGCGGCAGGTTTCCGCTTCCGTCGTCGGTTTTGATGACGGCAGTTACGGCGCGGGTTGCTGGAGTGCGCGACGTGACCGTTGCATCGCCGAAGCCGACCGCGATGACGCTTGCTGCTGCGGCCGTTGCACGCGCAGATCGAGTGCTATGCGTCGGCGGCGCGCACGCTATTGCTGCGCTTGCGTACGGGGTGGGGGTGCCCACGTCCGACGTCATCGTCGGACCGGGCAATCGCTTCGTGACCGCGGCGAAGAAGCTCGTCGCGGGTCGAGTGGGTATCGACATGATCGCCGGTCCGTCGGAGTTGCTCGTCGTCGCGGATGACACGTGCGATCCGGCTGTGGTGGCAAGCGACTTGATCGCACAGGCGGAGCACGATCCGGATGCGCTGCCCATTCTTGTCAGCTGGTCTGCGACTGTGATCGCGCAGGTCAGGGAGGAGGTGGCTTCTCAGCTGACGACGCTTCCGACGAGAGCAACGGCAATCGAAGCGCTGCGTGCAGGGTTCTCCGTCTTGGTCCGCAATCTCGAAGAAGCTGTTCGCGTATCGGATGACATCGCGCCAGAGCATCTGCAGCTTTCGATTTCAGGATCTGCAGATGCGGTCCGAAAGTTCTCGAACTACGGTGGAGCGTTTGCCGGGCACGCTGCAGCAGAGGTTTTTGGCGACTACGGCATCGGCCCGAACCACGTCCTGCCTACGAGTGGCGCGTCGCGATTCGTTGGTGGCCTCTCGGTGTTCACGTTTCTGCGGGTGCGGACCGTGCTCGAGCTTCAGCACGCCGAGGATCACATCGTGACCGATGCTGCAGCGCTAGCGCGTCACGAAGGGCTCGAGGGACACGCCCGCGCTGCGCTTGCCCGCAAGACGTCCGCTTAGCAAGGCAGGTGCTTTTAGAAGCTGCCGGGAGCAGTTTTCGCTTGTTGAGCTTTGGTCGAGGGAGCTTTCGTTCCGGGAGCGGGACGTGACGGCGCGGGAGCTGGAGTCGGCGCAAGAGGAGGGAGACCCGCTGCGTACGCTTGAAGCGAAGCGCGATCGGCCGGCGTCAGCGTGGGCGCGAGCGAAGGCAACGACTGAAGGAAAATCTGCTGGTTGAGGTAGACGACGTCGACCTTGCGTCCGCTGCTCGACGTTCCGAGAAGCTTGATGTGTCCCTCTGCGTCCGTGCTGATCGCGAGTGGAATGTGAACCGGCGTTGTCGGCGTGTTCGTGTTCGCAATCGGTCCAGTCGTCTTCGTCGTGGGTGGCGTTGAAGTCGCCCCGAGCGTCTGGATTGGTTTTGGCGGAGTCGTGCTCGGTGGATCGCACGCGACGAGTAAAGCAATGGAGAGCGGAATGAAGTAACGCATCACGGGAGAACTGGTACCACGTCGGGCCCGAGCGCGCATGCGCTTAGCAGGTTCCGCAGTCGGTGTCGCAGCTGGAGCAGTCTTCGCTTCCGTTGCAGGAGCCGTCTCCGCAAGCGGGAGGACAACTACCGCAGTCGGTGTCGCAGCTGGAGCAGTTCTCGCTTCCGTTGCAGGAGCCGTCGCCACAAGCGGGTGGACAACTACCGCAGTCGGTGTCGCAGCTGGAGCAGTTCTCGCTTCCGTTGCAGGAGCCGTCGCCACAAGCGGGTGGACAACTACCGCAGTCGGTGTCGCAGCTGGAGCAGTTCTCGCTTCCGTTGCAGG
>CAZWQH010000155.1:0-10313 GCA_964635815.1 uncultured Sandaracinaceae bacterium | reverse complement strand
GTGCAGTTTGATGATCGACGGACGCCCGCACGGTCCTTCGAATGCGACCACGACCTGCCAGCTACACATGCGCTCGTTTCAAGATGGCGCGGAAATCGTGATCGAACCGTTCCGTGCATCCGCTTTCCCCGTGCTCCGCGACCTCTGCGTGGATCGAAGCTCGTTCGATCGCATCATCGAGGCCGGCGGCTACATTTCGGTTCGAACGGGCAGCGCGCCGGATGCCAACGAGATCCCGATTCCGAAGCCGAAGGCCGAAGCAGCGATGGATGCAGCGGCCTGCATTGGCTGCGGCGCGTGCGTGGCGGCGTGCCCGAACGGCTCTGCGATGCTTTTCACTGCGGCGAAGGTCTCGCATTTGGCCCACCTTCCTCAGGGTCAGCCGGAACGCTTTCGACGAGTGAAGCGAATGATGGCCGTTCACGATGCCGCAGGCTTCGGCGGCTGCTCGAACCACTTCGAATGCGAAGCCGCCTGTCCCAAGCAAATCAGCGTGACCAACATCGCACTCCTCAACCGCGACCTTCTCAGGGCAACGGTGGTTGAGCCTGAAGAGGTAGAGCGCTCTGGCGGCGGCGTTTAGCTTTCAGCCAACGATACCCTCCGAAGATCAAAACGCCGGCGACGGTGGCGACGCCGACCCAGATTGAAACCTCCCGGAGCAACGCGTTGGCTTGATTCCAGACGCCGTGGACCAGGTACGCGACTGCAAACAACGAAGCGTTCCAAAGAAACGACGAGATGGATCCGAGCAGCAGTGATCTGCGGAGCGAGACGCCAAAGTAACCGGCACCCAGATACGCTACGCCTCGAAGCACTGGAATGAACCGGTTCGCAATCAAGAAGGCTGTAGAGCTCTTCTCGAATCGCATCCGAACTCGTTCGAGTACGCGACGCAGCGCCGGAGTGTCGAGGCGCGCCGGAATACCGCGCTTCGAGAATACGTTCCCCAGCCACCACGCAAACAGGCCGCCGCCCGTGGATCCAATCAAGCTGCACGCAAATACGACCGGTGCGAGCAAACCGCCCTTCCCGGTCGAAAGCACGAATGCAAATAGAACCGTCCCATCGCCCGGAAACGGCGGGAACACGTACTCCATCGCGCCCGCGATCGTGATCAGAACGTAGACAAACGGTCCCGTCTGAGTCTCGAGCCACGCCTGAAGAGTTGTCGCTAGGTCGCCCATGATTGACGCGACACGAATGTCGCGGGGAGTTCGATCAGCTCTTGTCTTACACCATCACCGGCGGACTGAAAACGCCGCAAAAAGGTGCCGCAATCCGTTCACACCGCTGCAGCCCCGAACTGGCACCCAGCGTGCATACGCGAGGTGTTGCTTATCTAGTAGTTCTACGAGGTGCGAAATGATCCATCGATCTTCTTTCTTGATAGCTGTAGCCATTGCTGTTGCTGCGTATCCGTCGAGCCGTGCGAATGCATTCTGCGGTTTCTACGTGTCCGGGTCGTCGAACAAGCTGTACGCGAACGCCACTATGGTCGTGATGATGCGCGAAGGCACGCGAACCGTGCTCTCGATGCAAAACAACTATCAAGGTCCGCTCGAGGATTTCAGCATGGTGATTCCGGTACCGACAGTGCTTCGCCGCGACGACGTCCGGACTCTATCTCCGACCGCATTCGCAACTGTAGATGCTCTTGGAGGGCCTCGATTGGTCGAATACTGGGAAGCCAATCCGTGCGGCGTCTCCACTCCGCCGCCGTCATCGGGCGGATTCGGATGCGGAAGCGTTTCCTTCGCCTCCCGTGCGGGCCCTAGCGGAGGGGGAGCATATGCCGACAGTGGGGTTCGAATCGAAGATCAGTTCATGGTCGGTGAGTACGACATCGTAATCCTGTCGGCGGACGACTCTTCGCTCCTCGAGAGTTGGTTGCGCGAGAACGCGTATCACGTCCCCGAGGGCGCTGCGACGGCGCTCGCGCCGTACGTTGCGCAAGGGATGAAGTTCTTCGTCGCGAAGGTCGACTCGTCGCAAGTTCGACTCGTCAACGGACAAGCGGCGCTATCGCCACTGCGATTTCGATACGACAGTCCGGACTTCTCGCTCCCTATCCGGCTCGGCCTCATCAACACGAAGGGGTCCCAAGATTTGATCGTGAACATTCTGGCCCCCAACACGAGATACGAAGTTGCCAACCGCAGCAACCTGTTCGTTCCGACCAACTTTCGAGTCAACGACGAAGTGCGCTACGACTTCGCTGCGTTCTACGAGGCCTTGTTCGACAGGACGGTTGCGATGAACCCGGACGCTGTGGTGACTGAATATGCCTGGCCCGCGAGCAGCTCATTCGGTTCTCAGACAGGCGCAAAATGCGACCCCTGTCCTCCCGGAATCGAAGGGATCGACAGCTCCACTATCGCCGCCCTCGGTGCCGACGCCCTCCCCTCGAATCCTTCGCGCGGCGACTTCGTGCTCACGCGCTTGCACTACCGATACACGGCTTCGTCCATGGGAGGCGACGACCTCGTTTTTCGAGCAGCTGGCGCAGTCAGTGGTGGACGAGGTGAACCGAGAGCCGACGCAACCCTCGATCAGACGGTGACCGTGGGCGGCTCGACCAACACGTTCCAAGCGCGGTACGCGATTCTGCATGCGTGGACAACTGCTTCCGAGTGCGAGAAGCCGGTCCACGGGAGTTGGGGCGGGAGCAACGCGACGTTCTCGCAGAACACAGCGCTCGCGGGCAGACCGCCGGAGGGCGGAAACCTCGAACGGATGTGCGCAACGCCAGTGCCATCACTGAACGTTCGTGGAACACCCGCTCCTCAGACGGTGATGGCGACGGTAAAGGGCTCTGGTTGCTCGTGCACAGTAGCGCCGAGCGTGCACGGAACTCCGCTTGGGCCAACGCTTCTTCTAGCCCTTGCGGGTTTGACGTTCGTCACGTCACGACGCTACTGGAGCCGAACAACCAACGCAGACGCGAGTGTGTGAAGCTCGGTCACTTCGATTCGTGTCTCCCAAAGCAACTGACCCGCTGAGTCCCGCATGCGAACTGTGTGGTTGCCGACCGTGAGCTCTCGACGAAAAGGCGTCGAATCGAGAGCTCGCCCATCGACCTCGACGAGCGCGTTTGGAACCCCCGCTCGCCCGGACGTAAAGCGGACGTAGCCGCTCCGCGTCGGGGTGTGCGCAGCAGGTGCGTTCTCCGTCGATCGGTCGCGGTGCCGAGTCACGCGCGTGTGTCCAACCTGAGGTCCGGTAGCCGCATCGACACGCGCCTCCGCGACAACGGCAACCAAGGGCTCCACGCGAGAAGGCGTGGTCACTTGCGGGGTGTCCTCGGCTACAGCTTTGACCTCACTCGGCTCGACGACGCGCGAGCGGGCAGGCCGAGAATCGTTGCCTGACGACTGGAGGCCCGCATAGAGGGCCACCGCTCCAACAATCATGGTGACGATAGCAATCGCTGGCGTCGTGTAGGCACTCGGCTTTGAAACGCCATGCGCGATCGGCGCCGCCGTTGTGTTGCTGGCGACCACGGTGGGTGGATCGCTCTTCTTGGGAAGCTCGGGTCCGACCGCGGCAAACGTTCGCTGCGTACCATCCACGGGGACCAACAGCACATCGAGCATTTGATCGAGCGCGCTTGGATCTCCGAAGAACGCGCGTATCCCGCGGAGCCACTCCGCGAGCTCGTTCCGTGGCGAACTGACTCCGCGCGCTCCCAACGCACGTTCGCACTGCTCGGCAAAGGCACTCGCCGTGGGGCGTGCCTTCGGGTCGAGCTGGGTGCCAGCGTCCACAATCTCGCGAAGGTCCTCTGGAAGTGTCGCAAGATCGACGGGTAATGACCCACTGACCATGTGAGCAAGAGCAAGCGCGAGCGAGAAGACATCCGCTGCTCCGTCCACCCGCACGCCTGCGCGATGCTCGGGCGCCATGAACAGCTCCTTCCCTTTCACAATGCCGATCGTCGTTTCGGCGAGACGTTCCTCGGCGACGGCGATGCCGAAGTCCGAGAGTTTTACGTCGCCCTCCCACGAAAGCAGAACGTTGCTCGGGCTTACATCGCGGTGGACAATTTTTAGCCAGCGGCCGCTATCGTCACATGCCTCGTGTGCATGCTGAAGCGCGTGACCCAGTTGCGCGGCGATGTAGAGCGCAACTGGGTGAGGCATGGGCTTCCCGTTTGTCCTCCCCACACGCGCAGCTTTTCCTGCATCGCATCCGTCGACGAACTCCACCACCATGAATTCGCTGCCGTCAACGACGCCGAAGTCGATCGTCTGGACGATGTTCGCGTGATGGAGCGCGCCCGCGATTCGAGCTTCGTCGGCAAACATCTTCGTGAGCGAAACCTCGTGGCGGAGCTCAGGCAGCACCCGTTTGATCGCGACGCGTCGGCGAAACCCTTTGTCGCCGTCGATGACCGCCTCGAAAACCTGAGCCATGCCACCAGCTCCGATCATTCTCTTCAGGCGGTACCGTCCACTCACACGCTCAAGGTATCAGTCGCAGGCAGCTTCGTGCCAGCTGAGTTCTGTGCGAATCGCGAGAGTTGCTCGCAGCGAGCGCCTGGAGCGACAAACGTTACGGGAGGGCGCACTCTTCCGCAGTAATGCGAGCGCAGATGCTGCGACTGGCCTCACCACAAAGTGCGTCGAGTTGGTCGCGCAACGGCCCGTCACGAAGCGATTGGCGCACGCTACCGCACTGCATCGCCACGCTTGCGCATCGCTCATCGATCGCGCTGCACTGCGCTTGATCGAGTGAAATACTTTCAGTGTTCACGTTCAGATTCTGGGGCGCTCCGTTCAGCATGCACGCGAGCACGCGAGAAGACACGCTTCCGCACGCGCCTAGCCGCACAACGCCGCGAACGCACAGCCCCTGCGACGCACCGCCCAATCCCGTTTCGAGCAACGCAAATGCAGAACGCAGATCCGCTGAGCTTCCGCTCGCAGCCCCAGCGCATGAGCTCCCTGACACCCGCCGGCATCCGGCGGGGTTGGCCCCAAAACATCTTTCGCAAGGTGATGTTCCCGCGACGATTCCGCCATCCTGAGCCACGAGCGCGAACGCATCGAGCGTCACGGAATAGGCGCTCCCCGTGACAGGCACTCCCACACACCGATCCCAGTCCATCTGGTTCTGCGGAATCGGCAGCGCGACGACGACTCTGCGCACTTCAGTTCGCGCGCAAGACGAGACAAGGATGGCGCCCGCGAGCCCAAGCACCCGCAAGAGTTTCCTCGGAGTCATCTCAGCGACCTCCCAACTGGTACTCGATCGTCGGCGGCTGGGCGACCACGTAGGTGGTGGTTGCAATCGCGCCCGCACCGACCGCCACCAGGACCCAAAACCAAGGCTCTTCGTAAAGCGGCGTTGGACGCAACACCCCTCGCCACTCGCGGGAAAGGAATCGGACCACATCACGGTCCGCATTCGGACCTTCGAGCGCAACGCGTCCGACGAATCGGTCGAGCCCGCGGTCGTAGATCGCTCCGGATGCACCGGCCGGAGCTCGGCGTACGAATAGAACCGCTCGAGACGAGAAAGCGTCGGTCGCGGCTCGCGCAGCTGCAGCGGAGCTCACGAGCTCCTCGGCATCGGTCGCCTGCCGCGCAAGAGCGTCTGCGAGTTGTTCGCGAAACTCGGCGGCATTCGACGGATCAAGTGAGAATGCGAGATCCGGAACGGACGTCGCTGAAACGCCGGCAGTGACGATTCGAGCCGCGAAACCTAGCTTCGTGAGCACGAAGACATGACGACCAGGTCGAACTCGAATTTCACACGGTGTCACGTCGCACGTTCGAGTTCCGTCCAAAGAAAGGCTCGCACCAGGAGGATTGCTGCGGATTGCAATGGGGATCGAAGCTCCCTCCTGCGTGCGATGAAGAACCGGTTGGACGAATCGTTGGAACTCGGAGCTCATCGTGCTGAGTGATGTCAACGGAAGGTCCGCAACGATCGCGGCTTCGATCAAGCGTTCGGCCGATGTGGTGTCTTCCGCGCCGAGTGCGCAGGCCGACCCAAACGCAAGAACGCGTGAGGCCAGCTCACGCTGTCCTCGTGCGAGGAGGTCTTCCGAACGAAGCTCCCCCCGCTGCAGCAGCGCGAGGCATTCGAGGAAGTCGGCCTCGAAGTACAGTCGCTCGAGCTGCGCGACCAGCGCGGTCACCGGCGCGAGATCGCTTGGTATCGAGCGGATCGCGCCCACGTGTTCCTCCGACCACACGGACTGGGTTTCTTGGTGTGCAACCTCCGCAAGTGCGCGTCCTTGTTCCTCGCCCGCCTCACCTGTCGCGTCGAGACGAACCACCGTCGCCGGAGGAAGATCCTCGGCGCGCGCCGGAAAACTCACCGACGCAGCGAGGAAGAGGATCAATGTGTAAAGCCGCCCTATTCCGCGCTTGTGACTTGGACACGCGAGCGGTCGCGCGTAGCGCCAGAGTTCGAGGATCACGACGGGCACGGGTTCTTCTACCGCGTCGGAGCGGGAAGTTGGAAGCGCGACATGAACGTCCACGAAATCTCGTTGATCGTCGCTGGTGTTCCGTCCGTGTTTTGGGCCACCGAGCAGCGATCCCCCTCGGACCCCGGCCAGCAGTGCGTGCCGCCTTCGTTCACGCACGCGGCGTAGGGAGCGTTGCCGCCGCAATTCTCGTAGTACGTGCAAACGAGGTCGCGACAGTCGGTGCACGCTCGACTCGCATTCCATCGACACGTCGAGGTTGCATCGCAGGTCGCTTGGTCCCCGTTCATTCGACACGCGGCGACATCCGAAATCGACATGGGATCGATGGGATTGCACCCTGCAGTCTGATCGCAGATCGAGTGACACGCGTCCCCGGACCAGGTGCAGTTCGCAGTGCGACCGCACGCCAACCGATTCGAAACGCCGGCGCACGCAGCGTTAAACTCGCATTCGTAACGCACCGTCCGCGTGGGTGTCGCGGAGCACCCATTCTTCTGCTGCCAGAACGCGGCGGTCTCCGCAAAGCTGGCGTTCTCTCCCCACTCCGCGGTCCGCTGTCCATGCCCTCCGTTGTACTGGGGGTCGAGCGTTCCCATCGTCATGATGACCGGGACACCATTCGCGCGAGCCGGACATGAGTACGACCAGCCGTCCGCCGGAATCGTTCGAGGCTGTAGCGACGTAGCATCGTCACCAACCAGAAAGACACGGTTGCACGTCGAAGCTGCGGCACTCCAAACACAGCCGGGAACGCAATGATCTGCGGCCCAGGTGCAAGTTGCGCCCTTGCACGATCGAGCGTCTGTGTTCTCAGCACACGAAGCACCAAGTTCGTTGCAGGCGCCTTCTGTGTTGCCACCAAGACACTGCTCGTAGTGAACCGGCCCAGGTCCAGCGACGGGCGCGGCGGCTGCAAAGAGGTCTCCCGCTTCGCACGCAAGGCGATGAGAGAGATATCCGCCGTTCGAGAATCCTGTCGCATAGACGCGCGAACGGTCAATGCACTGAGTCTCAAACAAGTGCGCGGCGAGAGCACGGATGAAGCCAACGTCGTCATGGTTGGCATCGTTGAGAATCGAATCGATACAACAATCGCCGCCATTCCAGCTGAGCCCGCTCCCCGTCGAAGGCATGCCGGATGCGATCAAGTTTCCGCGCGGGGCAACAAGAATGTATCCGTACCGGTCAGCGTACGCGCGCGCTCCGGAGATCGCCGTAGAGATCTGTTGATTCTCGTTGCTGTTCCAACCGTGCATGTTGAACACGAGGGGTGCGGCGCCTCGAACGGAAGACGGAACGTACAAGTCGTAGACCCGAATGGTGCCCCCCACATTGAGCGTTTGATCTTCGAAGACGCCGGCAACCGCCGGCGTGAGACTGCATCCCGCACTTCTGGGCCAAGGATCCGGACGGGAGGCGTCGACGATCGTCCCCGGCGTGCCTGCGTCGACGGCCGCGGCATCCACGGCTTGCACGGCGTCAGGAAGCACGTTCGACGCATCGGGAATCAAAACTCCCGAACCGGAATCGCTCCGCTCCGCGTCAACGCCAACAACGGTGGCATCTAGCTCGCCTCCACGAACGTCGCGATCAAGGATGCGGACATCCCGGTCAAGAATGCGAATGTCCCGATCGAAGACGCGAACGTCACGATCGAGCCGACGATCGCTATCCTCTGGGGCGGACGCGTCGGGCGGCGTTTGACCCGCTTCGGTCCCGCCCATTCCTGAGGCATCGGGAATGACCGACACCTCTGACGAAACACATCCTCCGAGCGAAAGCAGAAAGAGAGGGACAGAAACGTAAAGTTGACCCGGCTCGTTCGAATGGCGTCGCTGGTGGTTCATGAGGTATTGGTGTGCAGCCCGCATGCCACCGGATTTTTCAAGGGTCCGCAGGACTTCGACAGTGAAGAGGAGGACCGCCGACCTCCCCGGAGGACATTCGTCCACGAGCAGCCCCTTCTCCGAGGTGCACCCACATGGATGACCCGACAACGCGCATCCTGCTCAACGCGGAGGGCAACCTTGAGTATCGTGTCCGCGGCCTCGTGCTTGAGATCGCCGCCCCCGACGGCGGGCCACGGAGCACAAGACGTGTGCATTCGCTCGCCCTCACGATTGGCTCTGCGGATTCAAACGACTTGGTACTGACGGATCCTTCGGTGAGCCGATTGCATGCGGAGCTTCGCTGCACCGATACTGGGTTTCAGCTCCGCGACCTAGGGAGTCGGAACGGAACACGCGTCGACAACGTACTTGTTCGGGACGCAACCCTCCCCTTGCCGCGATGCGTGATTCGGATCGGGCAGACGACAATCACAGCCGTCGCTGCCACAGAGGACGCACCGATTTCGCTGTATCCAGGTACGACGTTCGGAACCGCGATTGGCGAGAGCGCGAAGATGCGAGCGTTATTCGCACAGCTGGCAAAGATCGCGAACAGCCAAGCCACGGTCCTGCTCGAGGGCGAAACCGGGACGGGCAAAGACGTGCTCGCGCGCGCAATCCATGCGAACAGCAATCGAAGCAAGGGCCCATTCGTCGTCCTCGATTGTGCTTCCATTCCTGCGAACCTCTTTGAGTCCGAGCTTATGGGCGTGGTCAAAGGCGCATTCACGGGCGCCGACCGGGATCGCATGGGGGCACTCGAGTCCGCCGACGGTGGCACACTGTTTCTCGACGAGATTGGAGAGCTTCCTCTCGATCTTCAGCCCAAGTTGCTGCGGGCGACCGAGCGCCGCGAGGTGAAGCGCGTTGGAAGCGTCCAGTCGGTACCGGTGGACGTTCGCCTCATTTGCGCCACGCACCGAGATCTCGCGGCTGCAGTGAATGCTCGAACTTTCCGCGAGGATTTGTACTTCCGGCTCGCGGTCTTTCGCGCGCACGTTCCAGCGCTTCGCGAACGGCCCGAGGACATCGAGCCGATGTTGCGCCATTTCGCTCGCACACTTTTCGATCCCGCTCCTGCGGCTCAGCTTATCGAGCAGTTTACACCCGAGCAGCTTCAACGACTGCGCGCACACACGTGGCCAGGGAATGTGCGTGAGCTCCGAAACATCATCGAACGGATGCAAGCGCTCGGCGAAGCAACTCCGGCGACGTTCGCGTCGGCCCCCGCCTCGACAAACGCGGAGCTTCAGGTGGACCTGAGTCGCCCGCTGCTTGAGCAAAAAAACGCGCTCGTAGATGCTTTCGAGAGCGCCTACCTCCAACGCATGCTCGCCAAGCACGACGGCCAAATCGGTCGCGCCGCGGAAGCCGCCGGAATCGACCGCGTGTACTACAGGCGATTGCTAAAGAAGCTTGGCATTGTCGACTGATGCTTGGTGCGACGAGAAAGACGTTGGGCATCTGCGCGCCTAGCGGACCGTTCGAACGAGACTCCTTCCTTCGAGGCGTTGAGCGGCTCGGTTCACGCTTTCACGTTCGCTTCGACGAAGGCATATACGCACGACTTGGATACCTGGCCGGCGACGATGAACACCGTTCGCGAGAGCTGCAGGCCCTGCTCTTCGATCCCGCGGTCGAGGTGATCGTGGCGGCGCGTGGCGGATATGGTGCGACCCGCGTTCTCGAAGTGTGCGGGAACGATCTGCTCTACCCAAATGCGATCGCGCGCGCTGGCAAACCGATCGTCGGGTTTAGCGACATCACTGCTCTGCACGCGCTTTGGCAATCCGCTGGGGTTCGAAGCGTTCACGGTCCGATGGTTGGGAAAATCGCTCAGCTTGGCGAGGCTGCGTTCGACGAATGGTGTGCGGTCATCAACGGGGCAACGCCGAGCCCTTTCGCAGGTGCGACTCTGCGCGCGGGACGTGCGCACGGACCGATCGTCGGAGGAAACCTGGCAGTCCTCCACGCGCTTCAGG
>CAZWQH010000154.1:0-10371 GCA_964635815.1 uncultured Sandaracinaceae bacterium | reverse complement strand
CCCGTCGGCGACGCTGTCCACCTTCTGCGCGAGCTTAGTTCCGAGGGTGGGCGACAGCAGCCCGAACGTGATCGCAACCATCTTCGCAGCGATGTCTCTCTTCCAAAGAAAGAGACCGAGTGCGAGGAACGCACAACAGAACACCGCGAGTGCGAGAGATCCGTAGTACGGCACGCTCCGGGCGATGGGATCGTCGGGTACACGATGGGGGAGCGCGAAGACTGCCCAAGCGACGCAGCAACTCGTGATGATTCCATCCACGACGCGTTCTACTGCCACGGTTCCCAGACCCGCAGAGAGGGGAATCTGACACTTGATCTTTCCGAGCGTCGGTCGAGCCATCTCGCCGAGGCGAAGCGGAAGCGCAAAGATTGCTAGGAAACCGATCCAGTTGAGCGCAATCGTGTCCCGCATGGAAACGTGCTTGATCGGCGCAGCGAGGAATCGCCAACGAGAAGCGCGGAAGTAGTTCGTCGCACCAAGGAAGACGACGTACACCGGAATCGCCCACCACGAGACCTGCGAGAGCGCGTCTTTCGAGGGCAACAGGCGAATGCCCGTCCTGCGATACAGCCACATGAAGAGGAGCGCGAGCACCACCGACAAGCCGAGCTTGGGCAACAATTTCTTCACCCACGCGCGATCTGGGGCGGGTAAGGCACGTCCGCGCTTCGCGTCAGCCCTCGTCATAACTTCGGGGTTCATACGTACCTTCAAGCAAGCGGCGGGGGTTATCCGCGAGCAGTAGGTGTAACTGATCGGTACCCACGCGGCCACGAAGTTCTTCGATCGCCGCCGCCACCTTCTCGGCATCCTCTGGACGATGACAGTCGGTGCACGCAGCTGCGTATCTTCTCTCGTCCAGGAGGCGGAAAGCAGCATCCCGAGGGGACCGCCCGTAGTGACCCACGAGCGACATCAGATCTAGGAGTGGCGCGGCCCCTAGCTCGACGAGCGGGCCGAGCTGCTTCGAGTCCTTGAAGAACGGCGTGTATCGCTCCGGATGTGCGAGCACGGGCGTGAGGCCTTTCCGTTGCAGATCGAACAGTCGCCGGTCCACATGGAGAGGGAGACGTTCGCTTGGAAACTCAACCAAGACTGCCTGACCACCCGGATATGCAAGGAGCTCGTTCTTTGTGAACAACCCCCACACCAAGTCATCCACATGGTGCTCAGCACCGAGACCAAGCGCGGGACGCGGCGCTGCGCAAGATTCACGTGCGTAGCGCTCAGCGAAAGCAACATGCGCTGTGCGCAGACTCGCCGGATCGTTCTCGAACATTCCGCCACGGATGTGCGGCGTGGCGACGATCAAGTCGTAGCCGAGTTTCGAGAGCGCATCGCAGATTGCCGCGCCCTCCTCGTACGACCTCACACCGTCGTCGACGTTCGGCACGTAGTGCACATGCAAATCGACGTAGCCAGTCACGAAGGGGCCTTCTTCGTCGCGGACGCGGTCGCTGCGAGCGACTCGATCGTCGTCCGCGCCATCGTCAGAAGCTCGTCACGCTCGTTTGCTTCGGGTCGTTCGAGCACGGTCTCGAGGAGCTTCTCCAAAACTTCGCCAATTACTCGCCCAGGGGGGAGTCCGAACACCTTCATGATGTCGCTTCCGTTTACGGCCAAGTCGCGAACGCTGAGCGCGCTGCCGGCGGCATTGACGCTCGCCACACGCTCGAGCAACCGTTCAAGCGCGCTAAGGTCGGCCGATACGTCACGCCCTTTTCCAATCGCGTCTGCGCGAGCCAGCTGGATGAGAGGATCAATCGCCTCGCGACCCACGCGTTTCATGAACCGCCGGACGGCGGCGTCTGACCACTCGTCCGAATAGCAAACGAGGTGATGGCGCACCAGATGCGTTACGCGAGCGCGCTCCTCGTTCGAGTAGCGAAACTCGCGCATCCATCGGTCCGCAAGCTCGGCGCCCACGCTGTCGTGGTTGTAGAACGTCCAGTCGTTTGTGTTGGCGCCCATCGCCCGCGTTCGAGGTTTTCCGATGTCATGCAGCAGGCCCGCGAGGCGCAGAACCGGGTCCTCCGCAGGCAGCGCGTCCATGCATTCGAGCGAATGCCTCCACACATCGTACGCGTGATACTTGTTCTGCTCGCAGCCGACCGATTTCTCCAACTCTTCGGAGATGGCTCCTAGCAATCCGGTATCCGCCATCACCGTGAACGCGCGCGAGGGAACTCGCGCCTTCAGCGCTTTCGTCCATTCATCGCGAACGCGCTCATGGGAGACGCGCTTAAAAGTCCCGAGCGTTTGGCGGATCGCGGCCTTCGTTTCTTCCTCGAGCTCGAACTCGAGTGTGGCAGCGAAGCGTGCGGCGCGGAGCGCGCGAAGGCCATCCTCGTCGAATCGATCGCGGGCTCGACCCACTGCGCGCAGGACTCGAGCCTCGATGTCTCTGCACCCACCGAACGGATCGGTGATCGCGTCCGCCAGAGGGTCGTACGCGATTGCATTCACGGTGAAATCCCGACGAGCGAGATCTCCCTCAATGTCCTCTAGGAACTCAACCGTGGACGGTCGCCGACCATCCGCGTAGGCCCCTTCCCCGCGTAGCGTCGTGACCTCGTACGCGTCGTCGCCGAGAAGCACGGTCACCGTTCCGTGTTCGATCCCAGTTGGCACCGTACGACGGAAGGCCTGCTGAATCTCGCTGGGCTTCGCCGACGTTGCGACATCCCAATCCTTCGCCGGTGCCCCGCGCAGCAAATCACGAACCGACCCGCCGACGACCCAAGCACAGAACCCGCGGTTCCGCAGCTCTACGCAGATCGCGCGAACCTGCTCGGGAATGTCATCGGGCCGAAGCACACGGCCGCCCTACCGTACGCTCGGTGGCGGCTCGGCGCCCCAGACGTCGTCCCGGTTGAACTTGCCGGTCTCGTCCTCGGAAGGAGGAGGGGGTCGGTCTGACGCTTTCGCGCGCGCGCGAATCGCTTGCGAGGTGCGCTCAAGCTCACCAGCTCGGGCGACGTCACGACTTGGTCCTTCACGCAAAACGATCGCGTATGCGTCGCAGGTTCGAGCGAGTTCGATGTCGTTTCCCAGCTCCGTGAAGAGCGAGATGGATTGCTCGAACGCGTCGAGTGCATTCTGATGCTCCGCTCCGCCCCAGCTCGCGGACGCGAGAATCTCGCCCACGCTTCGCAAGGCGACGCCGACGAACTTGCGCGCACGCGCTTGCTCGAAAAGCGTCAGGGAGCGTGCGACGAGGTCGCGCGCTTTGGTCAGGTCGCCGAGCGCCAGATGGGTCTTTGCTAATCCGCGAAGGACCTCGCCCTCGAGCAGACGATCACCGAGCCCGGCCGCGATTTCCTCGACCTGTCCCAAAATGCGGAGTGCATCTGCAGGCTTCTGGCGCCGGTACTCAGCCTCGCCCAGGTTGGTCAGAATGATCGCTTCGCTCATTCGATCGCCGACGAGCCGAGCAACTTCGAGCGCTTCCGCCCAGAGCTCGAACGCACGCTTTCGCGAGCTCGCCGCGTCCGCGTCGGAGCCCTTTCCTGCTGCGTCGTCGTGAATCGTTCCGAGTCGATTCAACGTGCGCGCAATTCCATGGCGGTCGGCGATGTCGCGACGTATTTGGAGCGCCTCGTTCATGTGCGCGAGAGCTTCGGAGAACCGCCCTCGCTCGTGATAGAGCTCGCCCAGGTTGTGAAGACTTAGTCCGAGTGAGCGCTTGTCGCCCAGCAGTCTGCGCTTGGTGAGCGCGCGCGTGTAGAAGTCTTCCGCGGTTTGGTACGCGCCTCGGAGGCCGTGCACTCTCCCAACGTCGTCGAGCGAGGACGCAATCCCGCGCTCGTCGCCAACCGAGTCGAAGAGCGCGAGGCCGGTTCCGAGATGTCGCATCGCCTCTTCCAAGCGGCCAACGGTCCGGTGCAGACGCCCGATGCGGTTGTGCGCTGCGCCGCCTTTGGCTCGTAGGTCCAAACGGAACGCCAGCTCCAGCATCTGCTGGAACGCTTTGAGCGCTTCGTCGTTGCGTCCTTGGATCTGAAGCACATCACCAAAGTGGTGAAGCGCATCGATTCGACGCACCACGTCTTCGTTGTCGAGTAACGCAAGACCGCTTTGGTAGTACTCGCACGCCTTCGCGTTCGCGTACCGCGCTCGAGCTAGGTCGCCCGCGCGTACATAATACTCGCCGGCTTTGTGTGTGAGCCCGCCCTGCTCTTGATGATGAGCGAGCACGCTGCATTGCTCCTCGCCACGCTCTGCAAGGCGGAACTCCAGCCACTCGGCAATGACGCGGTGGTACTGGCGCACACGGGACAACGGCGTCAGTCGATACAGAGCTTCACGCTCGAGGTTGTGCTTGAACGCGTACTCTCGATCCGACTGGATCGTCGAATCCGGCAGCGCGAGAACGTAGTCGCGCTGTTCGAGCGACGCGAGGATGTCGCGATTCTGCAAGCGGTGATCGTCGCGGCCGCCCCAGATTTCGGGAGGAGGGAGATCCATGCGACCCAGCGCCGTGAGCGCGCCCAGCCAGAACACTCCGCCCATGGTGGCAGCCATCTCGAGCAGCTCGCGCTCCGCGCGACCAAGCCCTGCGATTCGGGAAGCGATCGCGTCTTCTACCGTGAGTGGGAGCTGCCCTTCGTCGAGCATCGACAGATCTACGTCCCACGATTTTCCGCCGGGACGAACCACCACCGCACCGTTCTGGATGAACATGCGGATCGTCTGCTCGATCAAGTAGGGACTGCCACCCGCAATCTCGACTCCCGCGTCGATGAGCTCGTCGGGAGGCTCGCCTGTAGGGGAAAGGAGCTGAGCAAGCATGCGTTCTGCGTCGTCTCGACTGAGCGGACCGACTTCAATGCGCGTGCACCGAGGCGGTTTCGACTCGAGCGCCGACATCGCAAAGTCGGGGTGTCGTGACAGGAGCTCCGGTCGACCCGACAGAACTAGGAGTACCGGTGCCGCGCCAAGTGAAGAGACCAGATAGTCGATGAGCTCGATCGCTCCGTCCGTCGCGTTGTGCAGGTCGTCAAAAACGAATACCAACGGAGACTGACTCGCATCGGCCTCGAGGAAGTGACGGAGAACGGTGCGACTTGCCCGCGTAAACTGATCGGGATCCTCCTCCATCGCGCGCGTAAACGCGGAATCAGGAAATGCCACGCCGACGAAGCCGCCCAAGAAGCGCAGGACTTCTTCGACACGCTCTCCGCCTAGGACATCGCTGACCGCTTTTCGAACGCTCGCTTGCTGCTCGACTTCGCTCGTTGCTCCATCGATGTCGAAACGCATTCGCAGCGCGCGCTCCACGAGCCCGCTCGGGCTGAGACCCGCTTCTTTGTCACGCGCGGCAACTCGAAACACGCGAGTCTTTCGCTCGCGCGCTCCGAACGATGCAACGAACTCTGCAATCAGGCGCGTCTTTCCGATCCCGGCGCCGCCGGTGATCAAAACGGACGAGGCTGCTTTGTTGGTCAGGGCCTTGAGCGCGATCTCTTCAAGCAGCGCGGTTTCTGGCCCACGGCCGATCAAAGGAGCTCGCACACCCTCGACGGGTGCATCGAGCGTGCGAAGCAGGCCGTGCGACTCCGTATCCGACGGAGGCTCGACCATCACTTTGCCCATGGGGCTCGCTTCCGCCGCGGTATTCGAAGCGGACGCGATCGTTTCGTCTCTGGTGTTTTGCTGACTCATCGTTCCACGTACTGGGATGAGCAGTGCCCCGCGGATCCCTCGCGAAGTTGCCTAGCTGCTAGGTTCTGCGACGTTGCAGCACAAGCAACAAGCCTCTCATCCGCGCGCTGTATCCCACCTTGCCCGACATCACACAAGGGGGGGGGCGCGCGCGTTCCCTCACGCTCGCCGCGAAGTTAATCCACGTCGTCTCTACAACTGCGTTTTGACCCGCGGGACGGCGCAGTGTTAGGGTGCCGTTCGCCCCAAACACGATGAAAGTCTGTCCTTCCTGCAAGACGGAGTTTCCAGGGGGCGAAGTATTCTGCCCGAACGACGGCGCACGCCTGCTGTCGCCGTCGGGGATGCCTCCCCCGAACTCCACGGATCCGCTCCTCGGCGTAACAGTGCAGGGGCGTTACCGAATCATTCGCCAGATTGGCGAAGGTGGAATGGGTATCGTTTACGAGGCGGAACACGTCCTCATCGAGAAACGCGTTGCACTTAAAGTCCTCCGCGAAGACTTCTCGAGCCGCCCCGAAGTGGTCGAACGTTTCAGGCAAGAAGCCAAGAGCGCCTCGCGCATCGGGCACGAGCACATCGTCGACATCTCGGACTTCGGCGAAACGCCAGATGGTCAGAATTACTTCGTCATGGAGATGCTCGACGGGGAAGACGTCGCCTCCGTGCTGGCTCGAGAAGGCACGCTGGCGCCGACTCGTGCGGTGCATATCGCGCTTCAGTGTTGCCGTGCCCTAGGTGCGGCTCACGTGAAGGGCATCGTCCATCGCGACATGAAACCGGAGAACATCTTCCTCGTTCAACGAGACGGTCACGCGGACTTCGTGAAACTGGTCGATTTCGGTATCGCCAAGATGAGCGACATCGAAACACAGGGGGCGCCCGGACGAAAGCTCACCAAGACCGGCATGATCTTCGGAACGCCCGAGTACATGTCCCCAGAGCAAGCTGCGGGTCGGCCGCTCGATCACCGAGTCGATGTTTACGCGGTCGGCATCATCCTCTACGAGTCCGTAACGGGACGGGTCCCATTCATCGCCGATTCGTTCATGGGCGTTCTCACGCAACACATGTTTGAGGAGCCGCCGCCGCTCCGTGAGGCGAATCCGCACGTCACAGCATCGCCGGAACTCGAAGCGATCATCGCGCAAGCCATGTCCAAGGATCCGATGCAGCGCTTCGGGTCCATGGATGGGTTCGCGCAGGCGCTTCTCCACACACCCGAGCACAACGCGGGCGGAAATATTTCCGAGACGACGCTCAGTGGGTACGGAGAGGCGTCTCAAGTGTACGCTCGCGGACCTCGCGTCGTTCCTGCCCAGCCGTCGCCAACACTGGGCGAGATCCCGCTCGTCACGACGAAAGCGCCTCCTCCGAGGAAGAAGCCGTGGCTCGCGATTGCCGCGAGCGCAGTGTTTGCGTCTGGTGCTGCAGGCGGAGTCTACGCATGGATGGCGAAACCTGTCGCGACGGTCGACCCGACCTTTGGCGCGGGCACGACGAACGACGCGGGCCCAGCGATCGCGGAGCTCAACACGATCCCGGTAGGCCACAACATGCCTCCCGTCGATTCGACAAAAGGTGACGCCGCCCAGGTCGCAGTCGCAGCCACGTCGGTTCGAGTGGTACTTGTCGCGTCTCCGCCTGATGCGCGTGCGGAGTGGACTCAGGACGGCGCGATCATCTGCCAAGACACTGCGCGTTGTGAGATCTCCGTGCTCGCAGGGCGGGAGGTGACGTTCGGCGCCACGTTTCGACCGGGTGGCGCTGCCGAACCGAAACGGATCCTGCCTTCCCGCGATGACGTCCTAAGCTTCGTCCGACCACGCGCTCCGATCCGGAACAACTCGGACAAACAACACAAGAAGAGCGACCTCAAGGGCCTCAAGATGTAGTGTTTATGGGCTCCGGGCTGCAAGCACCCTTCGCCGTCTCTATGGGCCCCGGGCTGCCGAGAAAACAGACACTACATCGATAGCTGGAGCTTGAAGTAGCCCTGCGCTGGACCTCGAAGCGCCCAACCGTCGACGAAGATGATCGCGCGCTGGCCGGCCGTCATCGTCATTGTGAGACGCGAAGGCCCTGCGGTGGCGCTGATGTCGTCGTTGCACGCGAGCTCGATTCCGTCGCACGAAGATCGAACGTAGACGATCGTGTCGAAGACGGTTTCGGGAAAGTTCGTTGTGATAGTGACGGGACCAGAAACCGGAGCAACGAACGCGTATGCGATCTCGGGTGAACCGGATGCATCGCCGCCGCAACGGCCGGTCTCCGTGGCGGGCATGCCGATCGTGGAGCCGATGATCGTAAAGGTGTTCCCGGTGCGCGTTCCCTCGACGTTGAGGTCGATCGGGGCGACGCACGCGCGCGCAGCGCTCGAACAAACGCGCGTGTCCCGGGTGCAGGTGCGAGAGCAGCACTGCGTGTCCGATGTGCAACGATCGCTCGTGCTCAAGCAGAGGTCAGCGGAGGCGTCGCGCATGCTGGCCGCATCGGGCGCGGCGTCGGCGCGAGGTGTGCCTGCATCACGAAGCGGCTCAGCGCATCGACTGCCGGTCCCGCAGTAACCCGAGCAGCAATCGACGTTGCCGAGACAGGTCGAGCCGATCGCGGAGCAGGCCACGGCATCGAAACACACCCCGAAGAAGCAGTCGCGATCGCAGCAATCGGAGTCAAAGCGACAGAGAGCCGGCTCGCGCAGACAGCTAGTCGCAGCATCCGCGGGCACCCAAACGTTCGCGTCTCGCCGTGCGTCGGGAGCAGCATCGCGAGCGATCGCCACGTCTGCAGCTGAGAAAATATCTGGAACCGTCTGGCTCGGCGAGTCCACAACGACCGGGACGTCGACGGCTGTTCTCGCAACATCGGGAGCTGTGTCCGCCCGAGCGTCCGCGCCTGGGGAGGCGTACGGCATGCCCGAGTCCAGCGTGGAAGCGTCGGAGGTGTCGTAGACCCATCCGCCGCGAGGTCCGCCGACGGCACATCCACCGAGAATGAGCACGGTCGTGAAAGCGGAGAGGCCAACGTGGCTAAACTGCCCCTGCAACAAGGGAAATCGGTTCCGGCCCAGGGAAGCTATTAAGGTCGGGGAGCAACTACAAGACATCATGATTTCCAGCGAGGTGCGCGAAACATGAAGCGACCTACCAAAATGACAAGGACCTTTTGCGTGAAACGAACCCCGAGAGATCAAAGTGTTGGAATGCACTCGAACTCTCCGCTGTTGGTCAGTCTGGGTCATGTCCATTTTGATCTTCGAACTCGGAGCGTCGGGGGGTGTCCAATTCCATCACTCCCACGAATGGGATCCCGAGGACCCCGCGTGAACGCGTTCTCGTGTACGCTGCTGCGGTTCTGCTGCAGCTGCACCAGAGAGAAAGACTCCGATGACTGACTCGTCCCAGAACCTGCCCCCGACCAATAAGATGTCGTCTCAGCTACGCCGATGGGCGATCAGCGCGGCGCTGGGTTCCGCGGTTCTGGTCGCCGCTGCGTTTCTTCCGAGACACAACGGCATCATTGCGGGATTGGATGCCCTCGCCGTCCGCGCCGATTCTTCGCGCGGACCTGAGCCAGACGTCCAATACACCCCGCTTGCGACATTCTCGGCAGTCGTCGACGCAGTCGGAAACGATTACGTGGATCCGGAGCGCGCGATTCCTCGCAAGATGCTCATCGCCGCACTGACCGCGATGCAACGTGCCGCTGCGCCGGTGATGATCGATCACGAAGAAGGACAGCCAACCGCGCGCGTTCGCGTTCACAACCAGAGTCAAGAGATCCGCGTAGACAACGTCACCGGACTTCACCATCTGAAGGAACGCTTCACGCAGGCGTTCACGTTCGTGCGCACGCATCTACTCGACCAAGACATTAAGATCTCCGACGTTGAGTACGCCGCCATCAACGGAATGCTGCGCACGCTCGACCCTCACACGGTGCTCTTGCCGCCGAAGCTCAACGAAGACGTGCGCACACAGACGCGCGGTGAGTTCGGGGGTCTCGGTATCGTCGTCTCGATACGCGACCAGCAGCTTACCGTCATTCGCCCGATGCCCGGGACGCCAGCCGAACGAGTCGGGGTGCGACGCCGGGATCGCGTGGTGAAGATCGACGACGAGTCCACGTTGAACATGCCGCTAGACGACGCCGTGGCCCGTCTGCGCGGCGTTCCTGGGTCGCGCGTGACCGTTTGGGTAACGAGAGAGCAATCGAACGGGACCTACGCTGCGCCGCAACGTTTCGACCTAACGCGTGAGGTGATTCACGTGCCGTCGGTCGAGTCGCGCATCATCGAGAACGCGAATGTTGGATACATCCGCATCACAAGCTTCCAGGGCAACACATCGCGTGACATGGACCGTGCACTGGCGACGTTCGATCGCAGTCACGTCCGTGGGTTGATTCTCGACCTTCGTGACGATCCAGGAGGGCTTCTCGATCAAGCCGTCAGCGTTGCGGATGCGTTCTTGAAGCGCGGAACAATCGTCACCACTGCGGGCCGATACCCAGACGAGAGAGAGAGCGAAGTCGCCGAAGACGACGGCAAAGAACCAACCTACCCGCTCGTAGTTCTCATCAATAGCGGCTCAGCGTCCGCTAGCGAGATCGTCGCCGGCGCTCTCAAGAGCCACGATCGAGCCCTTATCATTGGCGAGCGTTCGTTTGGAAAAGGCTCTGTTCAAACGCTCCACGACAACCCCG
>CAZWQH010000153.1:0-10430 GCA_964635815.1 uncultured Sandaracinaceae bacterium | reverse complement strand
TTCTCAATGTTGCGGTCGAGGGCGCAGGGGGCGCGCTGCCGGCTTTCATTCCCCATGCGCTGGTTGCGGAAGGGAAGCGCGGCGCGGACGAACTCGTCCGGGGGCTCGACGGGAAGCGGGTGAAGCTTCGCGGGACGCTGATTCATCGGGACGAGTTGAGAATGATCGAGGTGGTCGGGGGATCGCTGCAGCCGGTCGGCGCGGACGCTGCGGGGGACGAGACGAAAGAGGTCGTTCTCGGGAGCCATACGCTCGCCGGCGAGATCGTGGACAGCAAGTGTTATCTCGGCGTGATGAACCCCGGGCAGGCGAAGCCGCATCGCGAGTGCGCCGTTCGCTGCATCAGCGGCGGCGTTCCGCCGCTCTTCGTGGCCACCGATTCGACCGGCCGCGCGCTCCAGTTGTGGCTCGTCTCGGCGTCGGGGGAGCCCGTCAATCGCCAGGTTCTCGATCTGGTCGCCGAGCCGATCGAGATCGCCGGAGAGGTTCGCCGCGCGAACGACCGCCTCTATCTGCGCGCCGATCCCGCCCGCTTCCGCCGCCTGAACTGATGATCCGCGGGAGATTCATTGCCCGACATTGCCAAAATGGCGAGGACGTTTTACCCTTGCCGGCGTGAATCCAAATCCAATTTTTCCCGCATTCTTATGATCGAAAACAAACTGAAGCTTCTTCAAGAGAAGAATGACGCGGCCGAAGCCGGCGGCGGCGAAGAGCGAATCCGCCGCCAGCACGCCGACGGAAAGATGACTGCGCGCGAGCGCATCGAATTCCTGCTCGACGAGGGGACCTTCGAGGAGTTCGACAAGCTCAAATCGCATCGCTGTCTCGATTTCGGCATGGAGGCGCAGCAGTTTCCGGGCGATGGGTTTGTCACGGGATACGGGTTGATCGACGGCCGCGAAGTCTTTGTGTTCGCGCAGGACTTCACGATCTTCGGCGGCTCGCTTTCGGAAACGAACGCGGAGAAGGTCTGCAAGATCATGGATCTGGCGATGAAGGTCGGCGTCCCCGTGATCGGGCTGAACGATTCGGGCGGCGCCCGCATTCAGGAAGGCGTCGCCAGCCTGGGCGGATACGCGGACATCTTTCTGCGCAACACGCTCGCTTCGGGCGTGATTCCGCAGATCTCCGCGATCATGGGCCCCTGTGCGGGCGGCGCGGTCTATTCGCCGGCCATCACCGATTTCACAGTGATGGTCAAGAATACCAGCTATATGTTCATCACCGGGCCCGACGTGATCAAGACGGTCACGCACGAAGAGGTCACCAAGGAGGCGCTCGGCGGCGCGCAGACTCACAACGAGAAGAGCGGCGTCGCTCACTTTTCGTCAGAAACGGATCAACACTGCATCGATATGATTCGAGAGCTCTTCTCGTATCTGCCTTGCAACAACACGGAAGACCCGCCCATTCGCCAAACGACGGACCCCGCGACGCGTGAGGTTCCCGACCTCGACTCGTTCGTTCCTGCGGATCCTCTCCGCTCGTACGATGTGCTCGGCGTGGTCGAAGCCATCGTAGATGAGGGGCGCTTCTTCCAGGTGCACCGCGACTTCGCGACGAATATCGTCGTCGGCTTTGCGCGCATCGACGGTCGCTCGGTGGGTGTCGTTGCAAATCAACCGCTCTATCTCGCGGGCTGTCTCGACATCGACGCGTCCGTAAAGGCCGCGCGGTTCGTTCGGTTCTGTGATGCGTTCAACATCCCGCTTGTCACGCTTGTCGACGTTCCTGGATTTCTGCCCGGTACCGAGCAGGAGTACGGCGGCATCATCCGTCACGGTGCGAAGCTTCTTTACGCGTACTGCGAAGCAACGGTTCCGAAGGTGACACTCATCCTTCGTAAGGCCTACGGCGGCGCATACGACGTCATGAGCAGCAAGCACATCCGGGGTGACATCAACCTCGCGTTTCCAACCGCCGAGATCGCCGTCATGGGACCCGATGGCGCCGTCAACATCGTGTACCGTCGCGAGATCGAGCAAGCTGCGGACAAGGTTGCGGCCCGCACGCAGTTCGCGAACGAGTATCGAGCGGCTTTCGCGAATCCCTACAAAGCCGCGCAGCTCGGATTCATCGACGAGGTCATCAAGCCCCGTGATGCCCGTCGCCGCATCGCCCGCGCGCTTGAGATGTTACGTAACAAGCGGGACACGAACCCCCCTAAAAAGCATTCAAACCTCCCACTTTGAGGGTTTTGAAACTTCTCCGGTGGCCCGGCGTCTTAGCCTTGGGCATACCGCTCACGCCTAGACGTTGACCGGATATGCCACCTTGGTACCCTCGTACGCCCGAGACCCGCTGAGAAGCACGGACACATGACCACCACCTGCCACCGCTGCGCTGCCGCTCTGACCGAGGGCGCACGCTTTTGTCTGAAATGCGGTGCGATGGTCGAGGTCATCGCCGACGCCGCGGAAGACCCGTTAGTCGGGAAGATCATCGTCGGTCGCTATCGCATTCTCCGCATGATCGGTGAGGGCGGGATGGGCCGCGTGTATCTCGCCGAGCAGAAGATGGGTGCGAGCACGCGCAAGATCGCGATCAAGACTCTCCATCCTGAGCTCGGAAGTGATCCTCAGCTGGTAGCGCGCTTTCATCGCGAAGCAGGCACTGTTGCGGAGCTCTCGCATCCCAACACGATTCAGTTCTATGACTTTGGTGAGCTCGAAGATAAGAGCCTCTACATCGTCATGGAGTACATCGAGGGCGAGTCGCTGGCGAAGCTGCTTTCGCGCGGGCCCGTCGACCCTGTTCGCGTGGATCGAATCCTGGCGCAGATTTGCGGCTCGCTCTACGAAGCGCATCAGCGCGGAGTCGTGCATCGCGACCTGAAGCCAGACAACGTGCTTCTTACCGAGCGCGGCGGACAACGCGACTTCGTGAAGGTTCTGGACTTCGGCATCGCCAAACGCAGCGAGGCAGAGGACGCAGCGTCAGCCAAGCTCACGAAGCAGGGCATGGTTCTAGGCACGCCTCCGTACATGAGCCCCGAGCAGTTCAGCGGACAATCGCTCGATGCACGCAGTGACATCTACTCGCTCGCGACGATGACGTACGAGATGTTGCTCGGACGGTTGCCGTTCGAAGCGAAGACTCCGTGGGAGTGGGCGACGAAACATCTCACCGCGACTCCTGAGCGCGTCGACATGCATCCTCTTGGGGCGCGGCTTCCTCCGCAGAAGAGCGCAGCCATCATGCGTGCGCTCGAGAAGGATCGCGATCGACGTCAGAGCGACGTGCTCGAGTACCTGCGTGAAGTCACTGGGCAGGATGCGAACGGAAATCCCACGTGGGCACGGACTCCCATGGGCAGCCAGAACATGAGCCAGGGGAATATGAGCCAAGGCAATATGCCGGGCTACCCCGCGACGGGCCCGCAACAGGGTTACGGACAACAACACACCGGTGGCTCGCCCTATCAGGTCGGATATCAATCGGGCGGACAACAGATGGCTGGCCCGCACACGGGGCCTCAGACCGGACAGCAAACGGGTGGCCAGCAAGGATACGGCCAGCAGCAGTACGCGTCGGGGCAGGCGCAACAGTACGGGAGCGGGCAGCAACCTCAGCAGGCTTACGCGACGCCGCACGCCCAACAGCAGGCGTACGGACAGCAAGGCGCGTATCCAACACCGGGCAACATGCAGTCGCAGCCTGGAATGTACGGACAGCACACTCCCGGTGGCGGAAACCCGTACGCCGTTCACACACCCGCGCCGGTGAGCGCGTCGTACTCGCAGCACACGCCGGTCGCGACCAACAAGCGTGGGCCAATCATGGCCATCATTGCCGTGCTTGGTGTGTTCGTGCTCGGTGGCGTGGCGATCTTCGTCTACAAACTTCTGCAGGATGACCCGTCTACGGTAGCGGATCTCGTGGTCGATGCGGGAGGCCCCGTGGTGGCGATCACGCAGCCGCACGTCGATGAGGTCATCGCGCAGGTGAATCCACAAGTCGTGGATGCATCCGTCTACGTTGCGGCGATTGATCCGCAGAACAATCACAACACCGACCCGCCGACCAACCAAGACACGCCCAACAACACGGCCCAGAGTGGGAACGACAATGACCCTCCGCCGAATCGTGGAACTTCGCCGGAAGATGTTGCGCGTGCGCAGACCTTCGTCGCTACGGGACGTCAGCTTCTCGCGGCTGGCCAGCTCGAGCCCGCGATTGGAGCGCTAGCGAGCGCCCAGCGCCTTGTAGGCCGCGGACATTCTTCCGTAGCGGGGCTCAAGAATGAAGTGGCGCGCTACGCGACCAACGTCGTGGGCAACATGATGCTTCGGCCCGATGGTTGTAATCCGGCGAAGGCTCTGTATCGCAAGCTCCGAGCGGTTGGCGCTCACACCGGAGCTGCGGTGCATTTTCAGGGCGATTACTGCCGCGCGCCGTAGGGCCCCATCGCATTTTCAGAATCGGCCGTAGTTATGCCGATGGCACAGCTGATGCAATTCCTATTATCTGTACGCGGACGCGGTCACCGCTTCGTGCCTCCGAACAGACGTGCTTCGTCCGCAGCGTTTACCAGATAGCGGCCGACAGGCACGAACGGACCGTGCTCAAGCACCTGCGCTGAGCGCTCCGCGCAGAACTCATCGGCGGATGCCCAGTCGGCGAAGAGCCCGAACTTGGTGAATGCATACTGCTCCGGTTGATTGAGATCGATCAGCTCTTGGCGAGTGAAGCCCAGGTCGAGAAGCCCGCTGTGTCCATCGTGGTCGGTCGCGTCGTACCCGAGAAGCACCCATTCCGCGTTCGGTGCTGGCCGCGTTGCCTCTGCCCGATCGAATCGAGTGAACGCGACGACAGCGTGTTGCTGGAGTGACTTGCAAGCTGCGATTGCTTCTTCGAGGTCCAGAAACGAAGCTCCGAATCCGATCGTGTCGTGGGCCCCGTGGATTCCGCGGGGTGCTGCCCAAAGAAACGTACGCAGCTCGCGATGCGGCGGGATCGAGAACCACGGACCTTCGGGGCCGTATCGAGGTGTCGCCGCCCAATCGATGTTGATGGGGCGCAACCCGTATCCGATCACAACTTCGCGCAGTGCGTTCATGCTGTCGCGTTCGGCTTCCGGAAAAACTCGAGCGAGCGCTCGACGACGAGCTCGGGCACTTCGCGCGTGACCCAGTGCGAGCAGTTCTCGATTCGGTGAACCGTGAGGTTTTCCACGTAGTCCTCAATGCCATCGAGGTTCCCTGAAGGCAACGCAACGTCGTTCATCCCCCAGAGCAGCAGCATGGGCGTCCTGATTTTCTCGATCGCCTTAGAGGTGCGGGGTGTTTGATGCTGGAACGCCGCACGGTAATAGTTGAGACCGGCGGTTACCGCGCCGGGCTGCGCGATCGCGTCTCGACATGCCTGCACATACTCGTCATCGACGGCGTTCGGACGCAGTGCTCCCGTTCGAATCAGGTCGCGAATGACTTTGAAGTCGCTGCGCGTGAGAGTCTTCTCAGAAAGCCACGGAACCTGAAACAAGAACATGTAGTAGCTCGCGCGCATCTGCTCGAAGCTGCTTTTCAAACGTTTCTCGAAGAGCCCCGCGTGCATCGCATTCAGCACTACCACCTTGTCGAGAAACGGGGGAGGGTTCTGCGCCAGCTCCCATGCGGCCGCGCCGCCCCAATCATGTCCGATGACATGCGCTCGTTCGAAGCCGAGGACACGTACGAGATCGGTGATGTCCGCCGCAACGTGCTCGAGCTTGTAGGCGCGTACGTCCGTCGGTTTGTCCGACAGATTGAATCCGCGCAGGTCCGGCGCAGCGACCGTGAACCCGGCATCGCGGAGTGGCTTCATCACGTGACGCCATGTTCCCCAGAACTCAGGCCACCCGTGAAGCAGGAGCACGAGTGGCCCGGTTCCGCCGACTACGACGTGAAGCTTGATCCCGTTCACTTCTACGAAGCGATGCTCGAATCCGGCGGTGTCTTCAGCGATGGTCATGGTTTCCTTTGCGGGATGAGTAATTCCGAAGGACAGCTGTGAAGTAGGTGCCATTCTTCAGCTCGTCAATGCAGATGAGCTCACGCATTCGACTTTCGTGGGAGCGCCTCGGAGTGCGGCTAGGCGCCCTTCAGCCGGGCACTCAGGAATTCGTCTTTGCGATCCGCGATTGGATGAATCAGGACGCAAGCGAGGTCTCGGTCATCGCGAAAGCCGCCATCGAGGCATCGCGCAACGTGAAGTACTTCCGTGAAGCGGCGCCCGACTCCCTCCCCATTTCTTTCTCCGCAACAGAAGCACTGCGCGAGGCCATGAACCCGGCCAACGCTTCGAACGGTCCCGAAGACTTCGCGCTAACCGTCGATCGCATCTGCGGCCGCCTCGCCATCTTCGTGCGTGAAGATGAAGGCTGCTTCGAGTGCCAGAGCGAAACCCAGCTCTGGACGAACGGGTGGCTCTACATCGACTTTTGCACACTGCTCGGTTGTTGCTTCGAGTCGGTGGCCCCACTGCCCCCAAGCATGTTCGGCTTTCGACCCAGAAGCCCCGAACCTGATCGCCTCGACTCCACGTCGATGACCCTGCGACCCGCGCGCCGCGCCGAAGTCCTCGCGCACTTCCCCACCGCCCCGCTCGTCCCGCAAATCCGGGGACAGGTGCATTAATGAACCACACCGATCACTCCCCGCGTGCTTCATCGATCGTTCGGCTCTGCGCGGGGTTCCTTGTTTTGGCGCTTGGGTCGACGCTCTGTTTGGTGGCGGCGATTCTCCTTCTCCCGTCGCGCGTCGCTCGAATCAGGTTGTGCAACTTCTACGGCCACACGGTGGGGCGCGCGATCACAAGGATCGTCGGGGTAACGCTCGAAGTCGTGAACCGCGAGCGACTCGATGGCTCGATGCCGGCGATATTTGTCGCTAACCACACATCAAGCTTGGATGGATTCGTCTGCATCTGGCTCTGCCCTTACGGTGGATGCGGCGTGTTCAAGAAGGAGATTGTCAGGGTCCCGTTTTACGGATGGCTTGCGGCGCTTTCCGGGCATCTCCTCGTCGACCGAGCAAACCACGGCAGTGCCGTCGGAGCGTTGCGTGCAACTTCGGAGCTCGTGAAGAAGCACAAGCTCGGGTTGTGGATCATGCCTGAGGGGACTCGGAGCAAGACTGGGGAGTTGCTGCCGTTCAAGAAAGGGTTTGTGCATCTTGCGATCGCAACGGGGCTCCCGGTCGTTCCAGTGGTTCTCCACGGCGCCAACCGGAACTGGCAGTTGGGGTCGCTCCGCTTCGAGCCCATGACACTTCGAGTCGAAGTCCTGGAACCCATCCCGACCGGCGACTGGCGAGAAGACCAAGCCGGCGCGCATGCCGAGTCGGTACGCGCGTTGTTCGACGCCGCGCTCACTCGCACGTTCGACTACTCGGCCTCGGAGTGTTAACTCGAGCTCGTGGCCAATGCGCTCTGGATCAGTGCCGCGGTAGTCGTCGTTGCAGTCATGGTCTGGGCATGGAACGAGTTCGAACGCGCACGGTGCGCGGCAGAGACAGAAGAAGAGCGTCTTCGTCGGTTGAGCGCCGACGAGCTCGCGCGACTCGTTGCGGAACGCCTGGCTCGACACGAACAGTGGCGACGGTTCGCAGGCGTGAGCGCGTTCGTTTTGCGCACCTCACCTTGGACAGACGAAGCTCTGAGCCAGAGCCTTGACTCCCTCCGCAGTGAAGTCTGTTCTGAAGACGGGCGACTTGGAAGAACGGGTCGCGACTCGAACTACTTCGAGTGGCATGACGCGGGTCTTGTCTCCATCGAGGAAATCCTCGCAGAGCGCGTTCACACGCGTGTTCGTGCGGCCGCCACTAACTCCGGGTAGTTACGAGCGAACGGCTCCACAAGCACCTTCTCAAGCTGGGCTTCGATCGACCACAGCACTCGCATCTCCGGAGTCTCGAGCGGTTCCTCCTCTTCGCCTTGTCGCCCTAGCGAATCGAACAGGACTAGAGCCTCGTCGAGGCTAAGTGTGACGGTGATCTGCGATGGAGATGCCATGTACCGTTCGTAAGATTGCCACGCCGTGAATCCTGGGACAGGTGCAATTTTGAACCACACCGATCATGTACCAGTCTCGGCTAGCGGTTGTGCACCGCGACAATGACGAGCGCAGTGTTCGAGGGCACGTTCCACCATTTCATCAACGAGACGCCCGGATGGCGGTGATGCCTGAACGGATTGAAACTCTCGGGTCACAAGCGAGTTCGAGACTCCGAGTGCCGAAGCAAGTTGCTTTCGCCTCATCCCGATCGCAACCACACCGACGTAGATGAGTAGCGCGCGCGAGGTGAGCGCACCGAGAGACGAGGCACCCGACGCTGCGGCCGCGAGATGGGCAGCCATCTGAACACACACCGGGCCGCGTCCCGCAAGTCTCGGATCACGCGGGAGCTGCGCGCGCGAAACTACGTATTCGTGGAACGCCAACCTACCTGATGACGTCGAAGAAAATCCCATTGCGGCGAGTGTCGCTTCGACGTCCAGCCACGCCTCCGGTGTTTGCTCCCCTATGTACGCGCGGTGACTCGTCCACGCGGATTCGTCGGCGCTACCGACGATTCCTGCGCGCACGGGATTGTTGTGAACATACGCTACGACACGCGCGAGTTGTTCTTCACCCGTTACGATGATGGAGGTCGGGCGGTCCGCCCAAACGGGACCGAGCCGCTGACGGTCTCGGTTCCACCATCCGCCGAAGGCGCTGTGCACCGGGTGCAAGAACTGGCGGAGCTCATCGGCCCGCCCCGGAAACGCAACCCAGTGAGCGTGGTTGCTCATCAACGCGTATGCGGACGAGCGTATCTCTCGGCCGCTCAGCGCATTCCGAGCGAATGCAAGGTACGCGGCGCGGTCACTATCATCGCGCATACGCCACTCCCTATCGACGAAGCGAGTGATCAGGTGATGAGGAACACCGGGTGTGTTGGGACGCGCGCGTCGCGGCATGCGACCTGTTCTCGGGCGCCGCAGGCGTTCGTTTCGTCGGTGTGGTTCAAAATTGCACCTGTCCCAGGATTACCAGGGCTACGGGATCACGAGGATTGCGATCGTAGTTGCCCGAGGACCTTGTCCCACGTCTCCGCGCGGACTGCTTTCTTGGGAAGCAAGCGCCCCATCGGAATCCTTGATCCGCCGGCTCGCTGAACGCCATGAACTAGCTGCTCAAGGTCTACATACTCGTCGCCCACGACCAGCCCACGCGCGGTCTCGGCTGTGCTTACGCTTGCGACCTCATCGTCTGAAAGCAGCTGAAGAATACTGTCTCGAGTGCGGTACTGCGCGAGTTTGTCCGTTGTCATTCGCCGATCCCTTGCAAGATTCGGCCCCCGAAGCGTTCGATTCGATACGGTTCCCTCGAGGCGATCTCGCCGTTTGATCGTCGCAGCCGCGCCACAGTCGTGCGGTGGGGCCTCCACAGAACGCGGGCCGACAACGCAGTGTGCATGCGGAGCGAGCGGCGCGCTTCGTGCGTGATTGGTCCCATGACGACAGACGAGAAAACCCACCGGCTGGGCAAGCAGGACATCGAGACAGCGCTGCAATGGACCCCAAGGTCCACCGCTACGCCTGGACGAACAAAACGTCGTCGACGAGCTTTCCGTGCCCGCAACCTACTGAGCGTGAAGAGATGACTAACGCCATGTCCGTTCCCGATCGATCGAACTTCCGCGATCTGCTGGTGGATGACCACGAGCGACTCGATGTCATGCTCGCATCCATCCTCGAACTGGCTCGTGGAGATTCCCAAGCTGAGTTGATCGGAGTGTGGGGCGTGTACGAAGACGCGCTGCTCGCGCATCTCGACGCCGAGGAAATGTTCCTACTCCCGGGACTTGTTGAGCACGATCCGGTACTGGGCGCGGGCATCGGCGAGGACCACGCGAAGATACGTTCTTTCCTTGCCGACGTCGGCGTAGGACTTGAACTTCACATCGTACGCGAGGAACGGATGCTGGAGCTCGCACGGTTTCTGCGTGCACACGCAAAACTCGAGGAACAGCCGCTCTACCTCTGGGCTAACCAAGCCTTGCCCGAGGGCTACTTCGCGTCCGTCAGCCGTCGTTTGGTGAAGCAACTTCTGCGGTGGGTCTCGCCATCCCCCACGGTGCAAACACCTCCTCGAGAGGTCGTACACTTTTAGCGTTCCCACCGGGGACCTTTCAAAAACAAACGCTGGTTCGGCTGAACATCCGCGAGGGCCACCGCAACCGACGCCTGCATATGTTCACAACTTGGAAACGACGCCGCGACACGGTTTGGTTCGCTGCCTGTACGTTCGTGGCGGGGAGCTGCGGCTCGACCCCGAAGGACGGCACGCCTCGAATAGATAGCGGGGCGCAAACTGGCGAGGCGAGCGTCGAACCGAGGGGCGACGGATCGAGGAGGGGAGCCCGACCGTGATCAAGACCGTCCGCGGTGCGGGCTACATGTTC
>CAZWQH010000152.1:0-10436 GCA_964635815.1 uncultured Sandaracinaceae bacterium | reverse complement strand
GTTCCGCATCGTTGCGCGTCCGGCGGCGCTCGCGGTCTACGCGATTGCGGGCCTGGAACACACGCGCACCAAAGAGTTCGTCCCGTACGCGATGGGCGTTGCTCGCGGCATTCTCGCCGGTCCCGGCGAAGAGAAGACGGACATCCAGATTCAGATGACCATTCCGCTCGACCACACGGTCGACGTGACGGTTCGCAGCTCGCTTGCACCGGCCCGAGGTGGCCCGGAGTATTTCTCGTCGCGCGCGCTCGTAGACCTCGGTGGTGAGGGCGCCATCGTTCGCATCCTTGGTGAGCCGCTTGCGTACTTCGACGTCGCCACCTCACGTGGGTCGGATCGACCGCTGCGCTTCTTTGCGCAGCCTGCGCTGTCCGGAACGTTGTCGGACGCTCGCTACCGCGTGATCACCGGCTGGTACACCAATGGTCGCGTCCCGCCGTTTACGGAGATCGTGCAGCGCGGAATCCTCCCGACGCGCGATCCAATAGTCGTGGATAGCTTGCTCGGACTTCCCCGCGTCGTCGCGCCGGTATACGGCGAGCAACTCGACAGCAGCCGCACGGTTCGATGGGTTTCCGACGGGTCTGCGCCCGACTTCCACTACATCACCATCAACGGCGGCAACGGCATGCCCGCCTGGACGTTCATTACGCCCGGCGATGCCCGCTCCGTTCAACTGTGGGACACGTCCACCATGGTCCCGGGAATGACCTGCAATGCGCCGGACGTCGCTCCGGGCGAGCTCGATCTTCAGATCCGATCCAGCCGCGTCCCAGGGTTCATGTACGACAGCTTCACGTACGAGCATGTGGCCAGCAACGTCTGGTCGCACATGGCCGTTTCCACCTCCATCGCGGGATTGGTCATCCCGTAGCGACCTCTCGGTTGCGGGCTCCGCGCCAGCGGTCACAATGCCCGGGTGACTTCTCTTTTGCCGGTGAGCCGGCGGTTGCTTGGCGGTTTCGTCCTCCTCGTTGCTGTGACTTGCACGCGCGAGCCACCGAAGGTGATCGGTCCGATCCCCGATGGTTCCGTTTCGCTTCGCGATGGGGGAACGTTCGTTTGCCAAACGCTGCAGTCTCGCGCGTGCGATGGCGACACGTTGCTCACGTGCGCGCCGCTCGGCGAGTTCTACGCAACACAGCGCACCGATTGTTCCGCCGAGACCAAGCTCTGTGATGCGACCCTCGGTTGCATCGTTTGCGTTCCGGGCACGCGCGGATGTGTCGGTGACAGCACGGCCACATGCAAAGCGGACGGCTCCGGCTGGGACCTAATCGAACGTTGCGATGCGCTCGCAGGCATCGCGTGCGAACGCGGTGCGTGTCTGAGCTTGTGCGAGGTGGCCAAGCAGCAACGGAGCTATCGCGGCTGTGAGTTCTGGGCGGCCGACCTCGACAACGCAGCAATCGGTCCCGGACTGGACGCGAGCTCGCAACAGTTCGCAGTCGTCGTCTCGAACCCCAATCGCCTGTCGACCGAGGTTTGGATCGAGCGCAACGATGCTCCCCAGGGCATGCCCACGCGCGTTGCTGAAGTTAGCCGCGTGTCCGTTCCTCCAGGCGACCTTCATGTCTTCAAGCTTCCTCGCCGCGAGCTCGATGGCTCGAGCAGCAACATCCCGTGCACCTCGAGCGCGATGTGTCCGGGCGCAGAGGTGTGCCACCGCGATCGAAAGTGTCGCGTGAGTATGGAATCGAGCGGCCGCAACGACGGAACGCACACAGCGCTCAGCTCCCAAGGGTACCGCGTGAACTCGCGTCATCCCGTCGTTGCGTATCAGTTCAACCCTCTCGACAACGTCGAGGTGTTTTCGAACGACGCTTCACTGTTGATTCCAACCTCGTCCATTGGAACTGGCGCGGTGAACTATCACGTTCTCTCGTGGCCTCAGACCATCGCCGATTCTCCGAACCCGGAAATGGATCACGACCCGCGACGCAACGACGAGGACTTGCGCGCATTCCTGACCATCGTTGGAACCCAGGCGGAGACCACGGTCAACATCACCCTTGGTCGAGAGGCATTCCGCATTCTTGGCGCCGGCACAGTTCCCGAGCGGGGCCCCGGCGACTTGCTCACGGTTACGCTCGGCCCCTTCGATGTTCTCAATCTCGAGACGCAGGCGTTCGGCGGCGATTTTTCAGGATCGTTCATTTCCGCGACCAAGCCCGTAGTTACGTTCGTCGGAACGGAAGCGTCGGACGTTCCGCGATTCCCGCGTGTTACCGAGCGCCAGTGCTGCGCCGACCACCTCGAAGAGCAGCTGTTTCCGGAGAGCACGCTCGGGAAACGATTCGTCGTCGGACGCGCGCCACGACGCACCGCGATGCTCAACCGAGCGTTCACGAACCCTGATGTGGATCGCGTTTCGAACGTCAACGAGCCCGAGTGGATTCGCATCCTTGCGACCGCGGAAGCGCGGACCGAGGTCCGCACGACTCTTCCTGCACCGGACGACATCATTCGCCTGACGAAAGGCGCGTACGTTACTCTGCGCGCCGATCAAGACTTTTACATCGAGAGCAATCAGCCCATCGTGGTGCTTCAGGTCGAGGGAAGTCAGCAGGCGCTCGGCATTCCGGAGATTTACCCCGGAGGTGATCCGTCGATCATATTTGTTCCGCCCATCGAGCAATGGCGGGTGGACTACACGCTGCTTGTTCCGGAGTACTACGCGTTCGACTTCATCGTCTTCGCTGCCGAGTACGAAACGGACATCATGCTCGACCGTCGCTCGGTTCGAGAGTTCTGCGAGTCCAGCGCAGGTGACGGCATTGTGCGACGACCCGAAGACGACCCTCCCACGCATTTGATTTGGCGCTGCCAGCTCGGGTTCCCGGACGTCATCGGTCAGCCCAACGTGCGAGTCGAACCGGGCGACCAGGACGACGGGGTACACGACATCATCGCAACCCGTCCCATCAGCGTCATGGTCGGTGGGTTCGACGAGTTCGTGAGTTACGCGTATGCAGGCGGGCTCGACTTCAAGTCCATCAACTAGTCGAGACCAGACAAACTATGGGTCGCATATTCGAGACACGTAAGCACACCATGTTCGCCCGGTGGAACCGGATGGCCAAGGTGTTCACCCGCATTACCAAGGACATCCACATCGCCGTCAAAGGCGGCGGTGCGAGTCCCGAGACGAATCCCGGCTTGCGACGTGCGCTTCAGAACGCGCGCGCGAACAACATGCCGAAGGACAAGATCGACACCGCCATAAAGCGCGCGCTCGGAAACGACACCAAGGACTACGACGAGGTTCTCTACGAAGGCTATGCGCCCCATGGCGTGGCGGTCATCGTAGAGACGGCAACGGACAACCTCGTTCGCACGGTCGCGAACGTGCGTCTCGCGTTCAAGTCCCATGGCGGGAACCTAGGCACTGCGGGAAGCGTTTCGTTTCAGTTCAAGCGAATGGGTGTCTTCCGTCTCACGCCAGACGGTCTCGACGCGGACACGATCGAGCTCGACCTGATCGATCACGGCCTCGAGGAAATGGGTGAGGGCACCGGTGACAAGGGCGAGAAGCAGCTTGTCATTCGCTGCGCGTTCAACGATTTCGGAAAGCTTCAGTCCGCGATCGAGGAGCGCAAGCTTCCACTGATTTCCGCAGAGTCTGAGTACATCGCTCAGACCCCGATGGAGCTCAACGAGGAGCAGGCCAAAGAGGTGCTCGAGATGATCGACGCTCTCGAGCAGGACGAGGACGTCCAGCGCATCGCTCACAACTTGCAGTAACTCACGCCAAGCGAAGCTCGGGCGACCAGCACGCGGGGGATTCCGAGCCGGGAAATCGAAGCAGAAACAACGCGAACACGCCCAAAATCGCTCGGTATGAACGTTGCAGCGTTTGGGGCATGGGTAGCCGGCTCTCATCACGAGTCCCGTTCGGTCGAATGCTTCTCTCGATCTACCTCGCGCTTGCGATGTCGATTGGGTGCGCCGCGGAATCCCCGGCGGCCGATGACCTTGTCCTCGACGTTCCTGGGGTTGAACGCGCAGACGGAACCTTCTCGGACGGCAGCATTCGGCTCGGCGTGCGGAGCGATGGCGCGACGACGTCCGTTCTGATGAACGTGGAAGATTCAAACGGTGAGCTCGCGCAAGCGTACGAGTTCGCTGCAGTCGGAGATCAGCTCCGGGTACGTCTCTCGAAACGCGCCGGCGCACAGAACGGCGCACAGAACGCCGAGGAGTTCATTCTCTCGCAGGACGGCGAAGTCATCGACGGACCCACGGGCGAACAAGGCGGGGTAGACCGCCTCGACGCGCTTCTGGACTCAGGCACCATCGAAGCCGCTGACTCGCTCGGCATCGCTACGGACATTTTGGAATGCCGACGTCCTCTGGCGGGCAATCAGGACGGGATCTGGTGGACCGCGGTCGGGTGCGGTTGGGCCGTCGTAGCAAGTCTCTCTGCCTATCGCTCGGCGCGACGCGGAGACTTCGTCAGTACGTATCGACAGGTTCCCAATGCGGTGAACGGCGTTGGCAGCATCGTCGGATGCGTGGTTTCGATTCGCGGGCTCGTCCTTCACAAGCAGGATCCCGCGACGATGTATTGCGAATCGCCCGCACAACCTTCGTTCGCCTCGGTGAAGCGCACGATTGACACCGCGGCGCGTACGGATGTCGTCGACGGGACGCTCTCGATCGTCTCGCGCGGCGTGGGTATTCCGGGCACCGTTCAGAACGATCAGGTCTCGGTCTACGTGCGACTACTCGCTGGCGAGAAGCTGATCGGCGGCGAGTGGATCGTGCTGGGTGGAACACTTGGTACTAGCGTGCCGTTTCACATCAACGTACCGCCGGGCAATTCCGGGCCGCTCTCGGTTGGCCTGAAGGCACCGTGGATCGCGCGCATCACATCGCCGGTTGCAGAGACGAGATAGTCAGCGCAGCGAAGTCAGCGCGCGTCCGCCGTCGATCGGAAAAAGGCCGCCGGTGATCCAACCAGCTTCGTCGCTTGCGAGGTGCGCGCACAGGGCTGCGATTTCATTAGGCTCGCCGTGACGTCCAAGAGGGTGAGTGGATTTCGCGCGTTCGAGAAACGCGTCGTAGTCGCCCACCGAGCCGGCCGTGGTGTGGAGCCCCGAACGGACCACTCCAGGATTCACCGCGTTCACGCGAATTCCATGAGGAGCGAGCTCCAGCGCTAGACACTGAGTCATCATGTCGAGGGCGGCCTTGCTCACGCAGTACGACATGATGTTCGGATACGGACGTGTGCCGCACACGCTCGAGATGTTGACGATGTTTCCGGTGCGCGCTCGTACCATCGCGGGAACGATGTGGCGGGTGAAGTCGTAGACGGCGGTGAGATTGGTCTGCATGACGCGGTCGAACGTCTCAGGCTTTGCTTCGACGATGCCGTCGTTCGCGATGATCCCTGCCGCGTTGACAAGTACATCCACTTTTCCGCCGAGGCCTTCGAGAGCATCTGCGGCGGCCTTGGCGTTCATAGCCGGGTCGACGTGGTCGACGATGACGGGGAACGCGCCAGTCTCGCTCCCCACGTTCGAAACCGTGCGCAACGTCGCATCGAGCCGTTCGCGATCACGGCCCAGGAGGGCGACACGAGCGCCTTCACGCGCGAGACGTTCTGCGACGGCTCGCCCGATGCCACTCGATGCACCTGTGACGATCGCGCGCTTTCCGCTGAAGCGATTCATGGTGGAGGCCTTATTAGTCATCGGTGAGGCATTCCTGGGGCGCCGTTGTGAAGCCAGCTCACGACGGCCTCGGCAGCGGCAACCGCTGCGGGGCGATGAAACTGCTTCCAGTCGACCTGAGCGGTGGAGCCGGCGATATGTGTCGCGCCGAGCACACACGCGAACGGGATCTGAATCGCTCGGCACGCGGTCGCAAACGCGAATGCTTCGAGGTTTTCTCCGTGACATCCAGTGGCGCTCGCTAGCGTTTGCGCGACGGCGTCACTTGTCGTCGATGCATACGGGGATGCCAGCGACATCGTGTGCGTCCGCAGGCCAGAGCTCGAGATCCCCGCGTTGAGAGACGCGTTCCCGTCGATGCTCAGCTGCATGGGATCGGGGAAGGCAGATTGCCCCTGGAGCGCGCTCACCGAGATCGCCACGAGACGAGAAGCGATCAGCACATCCGTTGGCCGGTACTCCGGCAGGTTGGGATAAACGGCGCACGTTCCGACGAAGATTGCGCAGCGGGGGCGTCCTTGCATCAATCGAATGGCGCTGTTCGCCGCGGCAGAGGGAGCACCGATCCCGACGCTCTTCCCCACGACACGAATGCCGCCGATGGTGCCGTCGATCGTGTCACTCAGGGCAGCACGGAACCCTGCGAAGTCTGGCGGATGGGTGGCCAAGAGTAAGACATCAATGGGAGCACCGAGAGCGGGTGGTGCATTCGACGGTGGCATTTGATCCTGGACGATACCAGTTGTCTAGGCGTCTGACAGCCGGGGAAGGGTTCCGCGCTGGCAGGCTGATTTGCGCTATTGTCACGGCACCAATCGCGATGAGTGAAAAAGCCGCCGCGAGCCCCCCAATCGTTTACCGATGGGATCTCGACAAGACGTACCTGCGAACGGAGTTCGATACCCTGCGCGATCTGGTCCGCACGGCATTCGAAGCACCGGCGCTCAAGCGCGCGGTTCCGGGTGCGACGGCTTTGCTCCGCGAGATTCGCGCAACGAAGCCGCACGGGGTCTACATTCTTTCCGGTAGCCCGGAGCAGATGCGGCGTGCGCTCGAAGCCAAGCTTCGCCTCGACGGCGTGACTTGGGACGGGCTCGTGTTGAAGCCGAGCTTGTCGAACCTGCTGCGTGGGCGGTTTCGATTCGTGCGTGATCAAGTCGGGTACAAGCTTCGCGCTCTTTTGGACGCACGCGTGCGGCTTGGTAGCTCGGAGGCCGACGAGATCCTGTTTGGTGATGACGCCGAAGCTGACGCTTTCGTGTATTCGATGTACGCGGACATTTGCGCTGGTGCGATCGAGCGCTCGGTGTTGACGCACATCTTGGAGCTCGCGCGCGTTCATGAGGACGATGCCGTCTCCATCCTGCGCCTGGCCCACTCCGTTCCCAGGCGTCGATCGTGCAGGCGCGTTTTCATCCACCTCGACCGCACTTCCAGTGCCGAAGACTTTCGGGGATTCGGTCAGCGCGTTTGTTCGTTCTACAACTACTTTCAGCCGGCGTTGGTACTGGTCGAAGACGGCCTAATCGAAGTGCGAGCCGCTCTTCGTGTCGGCGCGGAGCTGGTCTTGCAGCATGGTTTTGGTCCGGATGCCCCTTCGCGCGAGCTTCGAGAATCTGGTCGAACGAAAGTTCGTCACGCGAAAGACGGCGCAGTTGCTCCACGACGTGTTCCAAGACACGGACGACTCCATCGGCACCTCAAATCCGTTCTCCGATGCGACGGCGACGATCGAGTCGTTGGTGCGCTCGATCGACCCGAAGAAGATTCCCGAGCGGGATTCCGCGGCGGATCAGCAAGGTATTCAGGATTTTGTTCCGGATTACGTCGCCCTGTTCTCGTCGGATCGCGCTCGTGCGAGGGCGGCGAAAGAGCGGGCCCGCGCGCGTCGCTAGTCCTGATCGCCGGGGTGGCAAGGTTGTCACGCACGACATGTGAGTTTTTGTTTCTTCGCGATTACTGCGCTCGACCAATTTGATCCGCTCGGGTAGGTTTTGGCTGTGACTCGCTTGTTGCTTCGCATCGCTGGTGTCCTCGCGATGGTTGCGAGCGCATCGCCGTTGTCGGCGTGCGGCGCAAAGACGGGCCTGCGCGTCCCCGAGATCCAAGACCGCTTCGACGCGAGCTTCCCGGACGTTGTCGAACCGGACGTCCCGACGCTCCCGTGCGTCATCTTGCCTCCCGACGGTGGTCCGGTGACGCTGCCACTTCAGACCGAGCAGCGTCTTCAGCAGGCGGATGTTGTCTTCTTGATCGATACAACCGCGTCCATGGGACAGGAGATCGAGCAGGTTCGTGCACGTCTTCGCGACGTTCTTGCGCCAGCCATCACGGATCAGATTCCTGATTCGCAGTTCGGCGCGGCGATTGTCGCGGACTTCCCGATCGACCCTTATGGCCAACCCGGGGATCGAGCGTTCGAACTGGCGTTGCCGATGAGCGACGACCTTTCGCGCGTACAAGCTGCGCTGAACGGGATCGATCTCGTCAACGGCCGAGACGAACCTGAGGCTCAGACCGAAGCGCTCTACCAGCTCGTGACGGGAGTGGGACTTTCGATCGGACCCGGAAGCATTCCTGCGTCGGCCGGTTGTCCTCGGGGGGGCGATGGGTATCCGTGCTTCCGGCCCAGCGCGTTGCCGATCGTTTTGTTGTTCTCAGACGCTCCGTTCCACAACGGGCCCAATGGTTTTAGCCCGTACTCGATTCGCGGAACGCACACATTTCCCCAGGCGCTCAGTGTTCTGCAGGCTCGCGGTGTTCGTGTCATCGGCTTCTTCTCTGGGATCAATCCACTAGGGCGCGAGCATCTTTCTGCGGTCGCACGAGCAACGGGCGCAACCGATCGGGCGGGTAACCCGCTCGTTTACGACATCGGAACGAACGGAAGTCGGCTTGGCACGCAGGTCATCGAGGCGATGCGGCAGTTCGCGCTCGGCCTCATTCTCAACGTGGATGCGACCGCGGTCGATCCAGTTCCAGGCGACGGCATCGACACAACCCGCTTCGTGGAGGCCATCACTCCCATCGCGGCGGAGCCGGCGGACGGCGCGGGCCCGATCGTCGACAACCGATTCACGCGTGTCCGGACCGGAACACAGCTCGTGTTCGACATCCGTTTGAACAACCGCATCGTGCCTCAGCAAGCACGCGCACAGTCGTTTACGGTGCGCATCGTTTTCCGAGGCGATGGCGCTCGTCTCGGGGCCGCGGATATCGTGATCGTAGTTCCCGGCCTAGATGGTTCGGGGTGCGAAGTTCTAGGTCGCTGATCAGTCCGGATCGACGGACAGCTCGCGAACCGCTTCCTTGGCGAGCGCACCGATCGTTGCTTCGTCGTCTCCTTCGGCATCTTCGTCGACTACGATCACGCGGCGCTTGTCGTTCACGAGAGCTTCGACATCTGCGAGCGCCGAGACATCACCGAGCATCACGACTGCCTCGATGGCCGAGGCGACGACGTCGCCGTCCTTGTGGGCGAGGAAGCGTCGAATGAGAGGCACTGCGCTTGGCTCGCCGATCTCCGCGATGATCCACGGAAGCTCCGCGAGCGCAATCTCGAGCCCAGGGTTCGTGACGGCGCGTTCGATGGCGCGCGCAACTTCAGCGTATCGATCGTAGGCGACATCTCGAAGCGCTTCGCCTGCCGCGACGCGAACCTCGGTGTCCTCGTCGTTGAGAATCTTGATGAGCATCTCGGTCATGCCCGCGCTGGGAATCTGCGCGCACAGATCCGTGAGGCGGACCATGCGGCCGGTCATCTCTTGTCGGTCGGCGAGCTTGCTTGCTTCCGCGAAAGCGCTCTTGAGAGTTTCCTCGACGACGCCCGGAGGCAATGACATGAGCTCTTGCTCTGCCGTGCGCATGTTGCGCTCGGCTTCGAAGATGCGGTCAAGGTGGGTGCGACTGGAAGCTGCGTTGTCCGTGGAGGCCATCGGGGGTGTTCATGTCCTAGGAACCCGAACCCCGCAAGGACGAGCCCTATCGCCTACGGAGAACGCTTGAAAGGCTCAAGCTCGACCAGCACGCGTTCGATGCGCTCGACCAGGTCCTGGACCTCGTTCGGCCCGAATCGCCGCGTTAGGCGCATATCGGGCGACAACCGCCAAGGCGATTTCGGTTTGGCGACTGCGGCGCCGACCTTCTGCGGATCGAGGTCGGTGTCCTCTTTGAGATGCAGCGTGACTCGGTCGCCGACGGATTCGCAGCCTAGGACCCGAAGAGCGCGGAGCGGGGGACGTAGCTCCATGATGCGCACGTACGTGCGGGCGGGGGGAGGAGGCGGACCGAACCGCTCTTCCATCTCCTCGGCCAGCAGCGTGACCTCGGTGTCGGACTCGGCATTGGCGAATCGCTTGTACAGAGAGAGGCGCACGCCCATGTCTTCGATGTAGTCGTCCGGAAGCCGATGCTCGAGGCTGATCGAAATCTCCGTGTCGACTTCGCGTCGCACGGGCTCGCCTTTGAGAGTCGCGACTGCCTCTTCGAGCATGTGGACGAACATGTCTAGGCCGACGGCGGCGACGTTGCCGGACTGCTCTGCACCCAGGAAGTCTCCGGCGCCGCGCAGCTCCAGGTCGAGGGATGCGACTTGGAAGCCAGAACCCAACTCCGTGAATCGCTGCAGGGCCTCGATGCGTGCGCGCGCCTCGTCCGTCAGCGCAGAAGGCGGAGGCGCGACGAGGTAGCAGTACGCCCGTTCCTTGGACCGTCCTACTCGACCGCGGAGCTGATACAGCTGGGCGAGGCCAAAGATAT
>CAZWQH010000151.1:0-10477 GCA_964635815.1 uncultured Sandaracinaceae bacterium | reverse complement strand
CCACCAGCCCGAAATTCGTCGCGCCCGCGGCGGGCTTGAGTCGAATGGTGACATCACGTGCGTTCAACGTCGGATCCGAGACGGTGTAGGAGAGGAACCGCGTAGACGTGCGTGTCGAAACTCTCGAGCCGAGCTTGCGCAGAACGATTTCGCCAACCACAGGCGTCCCAATCCGCAGATCCCCTTTCAGAGTTGGCGAACCGACGCTGTCGCCGCGGTCTGCCCCGTCGTCCTCGATCCACTCCTCGTCTGCGCCCGTGGGCGCGACGCACGCAGTTGCTGAAATGACGCTGAGACCGCTGACCGCGAGCAAGAACAGGGCACGAAGAGCCATGGCGAATACCTCGCGGGCAACAGAGCAACGAGCATGCTCACGCACTCACGAGAGAGAAACGTCCAAGTTCCCACGTTTGACTGGGTCTAGCCGGACACTTTTCGCGCGCTCGCAGGTGCCTCAGTAGCGCCTAAGCTGGCCGCGCACGTTGATCACGCGTGGGCCACGCTTGCCGCAGTGCGTCGCGACCTGAATCACATTCGTTGTCGGTCCCGCGAAACAGACCGCATACTCAGGTCCATGGTCCTTTTGTCCGCCGTCAGTACGAGTCGAGTGGCCTACCGAGCAAAGCAGCTCGCCCTGTTCGCCCAGTTCGCTGCGCTTCGAAAAGCAGCCGGCCTTTCGCCGCAACGACACGAGCCCGCGCTCGTCTCGCAGATGGAAAAGAGCTTCAACCGTTTGCTCGATGTCGACTACGGCGACGCAAAAGCCGGCGTGTACCCGGTGGACCTCCTGTTCGATGGCAGCACGGCCGAGCACATGCGCACCATTCCGCGCTTTGCGCTCGACTTCCCGCGCACCCGGAAGCGTCGCGAGCAGAACCAGTTCCTCGACATCCCGACCGAGATCGAACGCGACCGATATCCGGGGTACTTCCTGCGCAACTTTCACTGGCAGACGGACGGATACTTCAGCAAACACTCCGCTGAGCTCTACGAAACTGGAGTCGAGTTCGTATTTCTGGGCGCAGGCGACGCAATGCGACGCCGAATCCTGAAACCTATCGCGAGCTTCGCCGCGAAAAACGAGGTGAACCGGATCCTCGAAGTGGGCTGCGGAACGGGTCGTACACTGCGGCATCTAGCGGCGATTCTGCCTAGTGCAAAGCTCTACGGCGTCGACTTGAGTGAGGCCTACCTCGAGCGCGCTCGTGAACGTGTCGCTCACCTTCCCCGCATCTCATTGAGCCAGGAGAACGGCGAAGCACTTCCGTACCGCGATGGCCACTTCGATGTCGTCACGTCCGTGTTCATGTTCCACGAGCTCCCTCGCGCGGCACGCCGGCGCGTCCTTGCGGAGATGGCTCGCGTCGTTCGTCCCGGCGGGCTCGTCGTGGTCGCAGACTCGACGCAGAAGTCTGATTCACCTTCGTTGACGAGCGTGCTCGAACAGTTCCCGAAGGACTTCCACGAGCCCTATTATCTCGACTACATCGATGACGATTTGGGCACGCAGCCCGTCGCAGTTGGGCTCCGCACGCTCGACTCTCAGACGCATTTCGTGACCCGCGTCGTGGTCGCACAGCGTCCCATCTGAGCAGGGGCCCAATGGCGCCAGGTCGCGCAAGCGGCTGCCGCCCGCTGTGCGAGTAGTCACCTAGTGGTGACTACTGTTACCACTTTTTGCCTGTTTCGGATTGAATCTGTTGGGACTTTTCCTGGCCTGGTGAATGCATATGTAAGCCCAGGCAGGTTCCAGTGGCACCCATGAACGCAGATAGTCTCTCCAAAGCCTCCAGTGAACTCGCCGGCTTCATTGCGCTCAGCGTCGCTCTCGTCCTTGTCCTCAACGTTGTCGACGCGACGTTCACCCTCCTCTGGGTTCAGATGGGCTGGGCCACGGAAGCCAACCCCGTCATGGCCGCGATGCTCAACCACAGCCCGGTCGTTTTCATGCTTTCCAAGCTCGCGCTCGTCTCCGGCGGCATGGGTGTGCTCTGGAAGCTTCGTCGTCTCCCGCTCGCCAAGTTCGGCGTAGGCATCGCCTCGATCGTGTACATCGGCATCTTTGCGCACCATATGACTGCGGTTCCGCACTTTCTCGAAACCGTTCGCGCTGGCGTTTTGATGTCCTGACGTCCAGTGACGCGGCGGTCGCGCGGCGTGAATGTCGCCTCCTACTGGGGACGAACGCCGAGGTAGGCCGCAAGCTCGCGCACCTGCTTGGTGTCGCTCACGTGATGCGCGGGCCCGCCACATCGGGCGGTAAGCATCTCCGCGAACGTTTGGCCACAGCCCGCATGACCGTACGGTGCGCGCTCAGACAGCTCAACGAGCGAGGGAATCTGCCAGCCTTCGCTGCCAGGTCGATTGACCGGCGTCTGTCCAGCCGCACCGTGGCAACCAGAACACCCGAGGGAGGTGAAGAGCACACGCCCGCGTGCGATCTGGTCGGCAGACGCAGGCGTGGCGCTCGGGCGCGCAGTGAGTCGGTCGGCCCACGCTGCGAAAGCATCGGTCTGATCCGCACGCAGGCTCGTCCCGCGAGGGCCGGGAAAGTGCACGGCCATCAGCGCATCGAGATCCGTGAGTGCCCCGTCCCAATGAAAGGGCGCGGTGCTCGCAACGCCGCCGCCGCTTGGTGTCCGAAGGCGAAGCGAGGTCGTCCGACGTTGCGAACCTGTTGAGTCCTCCCAAACATGTCCGTCGTCTCCGCCATCTAGATGACACGAGATGCAAGGCACCCGTGCCTCACCGCCCGCATGAAAGATGTCGTGACCTGTATCGCGCGCAGACCGTTCATCGAGCTCCACGCGTTGCCCGCGGACAAAGAGCGCGGCCGGTTCGCGAGTTTGCCAGACGAAGGATCCACCGTCACTTCCAGGCAGCCACGTGACCGCGGACACCTGCCCTGCGACGCCGATACTCGTGGGTGCCAAACATGCGTGTTCCTCAGAGTTGGGAGCCACGCGCGCGCCAGACACATCACCATCGAGAAACGAGCCCGGCAACGCGACGGCGAGGGCCCCCGCGCTCGCAGCCACGTCACTTGCGTAGGTCACCCCGACCAAGGTCCTCGACCTAACGATCGCGCCTTCCATGTCGAGCTCGGTCAACACTGTCTGCACTGCCAGCCCTCCGCACGGCCCCCCCAATTCGGTTCGGTCCGAATAGGCGTCCGATGGTCTCTTTCGCAGAGGCGACCCGACACGCGCTCGCTGATGCAGCACAGCTACCCCGGCACCGTACGGAACCACCCGCAACGCCCCGCGTGCCGCGTCGGTGCGAATACCCTCGCGATGGGTCGTCTGTACGAGTGGGAATACCACCTTGCGCAGCACCGCCAGAGTCGAAGTGTCTAGGACGAGTATCTCCGACGAGCGAGTGCGAGCCACTAATGCTCGCTTGCCCACAATCGCAACATCGCCCGTGTCCGCCTCGAGTAGCAGTCGCTCTCTTACGACCAACGGACCAACGGCACCCTCGCGCGCAGCGATCGTGATCTCCCCGGTCGTGCAGGACACCCACGCACGCGCGTGAAACACATCCCACGCGAGACCATATGGGCTCGCGCAGGCGAATGTCTCGGCGCGCTCTTGTAGGGATTTGTCGAGCACTGTCAATCGGCCATCGGCGCGAACAACCCAGATGTCGCTGTCGACAACGACCGCACGCTCGCCGCGGGTCGCTTCTGTCCATTGAACCGACCCCGATCGCGCGAGGGTGTGATCGTTACGCTCGAAGCGATCGAGACGCGCTCGGTCCCGATCGATCAGCACGAGCACCGATCCGTCGTGCGCGACCGCCAACGTCCCTCCACGCACCGGTGGCTGCGGCGAAGACAGCGTCTCGGCGGCTTTGGACTCTCCGCAGTTCCAACTACACGCAGCGAGCCCAACTGCGACAAAGCTGGACACACACACATCAACCATCTGCCGAATCTGTCGCTTCGCGATACGCATAGGGACCTCGCCTATCACGATGCGCAACGCGCCCACGACGGCTCACACCGCCTCAGCGAAGTCGCGTGACCCACGCCACCGAGAGAGTCGGCCCACCAGCACCCCACTCCATGGCGCAGCCGCCAAACTCGCAGCGCTGAAGAAATCCGTGCATGCGCGCGCCGAGCATGACCTCAATCGCGGACTCGCCGGCATCGCGGCGACCACTGGTCCAGAAGCGCGCTCCAGCTTCCAAGCCGGCCCAGCCGAATTCGGGCGCCACGTCGGCGCGAAGACCGATGACTTCGATCGACTCCGTCGCGGGAAAAAGGATCTCGGCTCGCAGGTCCCCGAACACAACCCCGAGCGCGTCCGAGTACGCAAGGCTGCCTCTGATCTCCCCGTGCGCAAAGTCCAGCAAACCAATCCGGATGCGGATGCCGAACAGCGCTCCCAGCGGCGTTCCTGGCCGAGGCATCGCTGCGATCCCGCCGTAGAGGCCAAAGGCAATGACGTCGCCGTCCAGAACCACATGCGCGGTGGCCATCCCGCCCGCGATGCCGGCAGTGAGTCGATCTCCGAGCGCAATCCACGCTGGCGCGACCTCCAAACCCAGCGTGAAGACGTCATCAACGAAATGCTCGATAGCGAACTCAGCAGACAGCGACGCGCCCACGCGATCCGTCATGGCCAGGCCGCGAGCACGCGTTGTGATTGACGAGAGCCCCGGTTGCGGGAGCTGCAGAGGCCGTTGAAACAATCCGTAGTATGCGGACCTCTCGTGCTCTGTTGCAGGGGGTCGCTCATCGATCCAGGCCGGTGAGGCTTGCGGGTGTTCCAGGTGATCCAACACGACCATCGCAACAGTGCGAACGCGAACTTCCAGCCCCGTGGGCTCAAGAGGGAGGTCGCCGACCGGGACGCGGACGACTTGCTCGGAGTTCTCTACGACCACTCGCACGACGACTGCACGCTCCGTCCACTCCTCCAACGTGACGACCACCGGGTTTGCTCGCGCGCTGAGCAGTCCCCCGAGGCGTTCCGCGAGCGCGGAAACGCGAGTCGCGTCGGCGCCCGACCCACAGACACGCACGGAGTCGACCTGTGCGCAGGGTCGCACCTCCTGCTCCTGAGCATATGCAGGAGCAGCCGCATGAATGCCGGCAAGAACCGCGAGCGCGTGCGAGAGAGCAGACCGCATCATCGCCAAGCGCTCGCACGGGCAAGCTCTCGCCCCGACACGCCGGCATCGATCGCACGACGCGCAGCCTCACGCGCACCGTCGAGGTCCCCTCGAGTTCCACGCAACGAAGCCAATCGGGCCCACGCGGACCCCACGAGCGCAGTCGGCAAGCTTCCCGCAACCGCTCGCTCGATCATCTCCTCCGCGCGTGAACCTTCGCGAAAGCGCTCTTCGAGCAAAACTCCGAGCGCGTACGCGGCAAGTGCGGCCTGCGGCGACCGAGGTCCTTCGGCTACTCGCTCAAGGATTACGCGTGCTTCCGAAAAGCGTCCTTCTCGCCGATGCGTGTCTGCGAGTGCAAGGAGTTCATCGTCTCTCACGCGGCGCGTGACGCCGCCGGCGTTGTCATCAGGAGCATTGTCATCATGCTGCAAAGCGGACGCAGGCCGCGCTGCGCTCGCTTCCCTCTCCAACGTTTCTCGCGAAGATCGCACCTCGGCTGGCTCCTGTGCGGCGGGCTCATCCGAGCGACGCTCCGGACTCACGGCGGAAGGCGCACTGCTAGCGACAACATTCTGCGACCCGACGAGGACGCGATCACCCGCCTCGAGCCGTGCGACGCGCTCCTGGATCTCGTCGCTGTGCACCACGACGACTCCGTGCGTTACGTTGACCTCGACCTGCTCGACGCCGTCCGTCACACGACGCTCGACGTCGAACTCCGTGCCAACGACCTCGATGCTGGCCAGCCCTGCTTCGATCACGAATGTGCCTCCTCGCTGAGGCGCGACGCGATAACGCACGCGGCCGGCCGACTGACGAAGCACCAACCGTCCACCGTCGTTCACGATGCGTTCCACATGAGCTCCACGGGAGACCTCGATCTCCGTTCCATCGGAAAGCGCGAATCGCGTGTCACGTGAAATGGCGGCAAGTCGCACGAGCGGGGCCCCGTCTGCCAAGCGCTTCTCCTTTGGCGCGCGCCCTATCAGCTCGACCGCGAGGAACACCGTGGCTGCAGCGGATACACTAATGGCGGCCCAAACCATCGGCTTGTGCCACGGGGCTTGGCTTGAGCGTGCGCGCAGACGACTCGCCACTCGCTCGATCGCGGCGGGGTCCGAGTGCGGTCGCAGCAGCTGCGAAATAGGTTCCTTCATGTGCCACCTCCGTTGTCGAGAACTAGGTACGTTCTGAGCGCGTCATTGGCGCGCGCGATTCTCCGCTTCGTTGTCGCCAGCGAGACATCGGTGAGCTCAGCGACTTCATGTAGCTCGCACCCCTCCACATGCCGAAGCGTCCACGCAACCCGGTCGTCCGCAGCAAGACGTTCGAGCTCCACGCCGATCCGAGTGAGCTCTGCGCGCGCCGCAGGGTCGAGAGCATCCGAAGCGAGGGCGCCGAGCGATGCGTCAGAGGCGGGACCGAATCCGAAGCGTCGCAGCATCCTCCCGCGCCTCAGCTTCATGCGCGCCGCTTGGATCGCGATTCGCGTCAACCATCCCGCAAACGCGTCGTCATCGCGCAGACTACTCAGACGGTCAAGCGCGCGAACGAACGCGTCGTGCAGGACATCCTCCGCATCGGCTTTGTTTGCCGTTAGGCGCAAGGCAACACGCAGCACGTCGGGTGCGTGACGCCGGTAGAGCGCGTCCGCGGCCCAGCGCTCACCTTCACGAACGCGCGCCACCAACTCGCTGTCCTCGGGCAGTGCGCGGTCGAGCACGCGTGGCAACGGCGCCTCGCTACTTCGCATAGACAAGCTCATGATTCCCACAACGATGCCCGGCAAGCTTGAAACGGCTCACGTGAGCCGGTTTGACCACGACGAGCATCGTAGAAGGGTGAGCACGCGACACCGCCCAGCGCTTTGGTCCCTATTCCTTACGTCTTTCCTAGGGAACTGCGTGCTCTTTCCCCTCGGGCCACGTGATCGCACTACCCCGCTCCCTAGTGGACCGGCGCCCGCGAGCGCGTCTGTGCTTGTGCTGGTCTATCCGCTTCCCCGCATGCTCCCAGCCGGCTCGCTTGGGCAAGCAGAGGGGTGGGTCGGTGCGCCGTGGGTTGATGTGCTTGCCGAGAACGGCGAGGCGCTCGCGCGGCTCCCGCCAGGTACTTGGACAACGTTGACGCGCGCACCCGGGCGGCACCGGCTTCTTGTCGTATCGACGTCGGGACCGGGCGCTTGCATTGAAGGCACAGACGCGAGCATCGGGACACTCGACGCGGACCTTGTCGCGGGACGGTACGCACATGTAGCGGTGTTCGCCAGACCGGTGTCCCTGCAGACCGCGCTCTCAACGATGTGCTGCGCTCCGAGCGACATGTACGTCGATCTCGTGCGCGTCCCTTTGCTTGGTGAGCTGCGCGCGGACGCGCTCGACGTAATGAATCGCGGTCGGGCGGTAGATCCACTGCCACGCGGCATCATCTCCCCGTACGCCGAGGCGGTTCGACGATTGGCGACTGCACGCGAGACCTCCCGCTGCTTCGACGCTGGGTCGAGCCGCGTCAGGCCCGGTGACCAGACCTCGCTGCCGCTCAACCAGGAAGAGCCAATGTCGGACGAACTCACGTATAGGTAGCCTTTGCGTTTACCGCGAGCGTCCGATCGTGCCGAGTCCGCGCCCGCGTTTTGATGTGCTGACGAATTCAGATAAACAGCGAGTGTGAAAGGCGACACTCCTCCTTCAATTCGTTTCTATCGGGCGAAGACGCTGCGCGCCGTTATCGAAGCACAGCGCGAGCAAGCCTCCGCACCAAACGTTGAACACGGCTGGATCCTGAAACGCGGGCACGAGGGTCCCGTGAAGGGCGGACTTCGCGATCCGGAAACTTTCCCAGATCAGTGGCGCTCCGATGCAGTCATCACTCTCCCAGTGCCTGTTATTCATCCGGTTGCCCTCGTGACTCTTGCGAAGCGGACCGGTTTCTCGCGTGCTGAGCTTCTCTCCCTCGCGGGGGAGTCTTGGTACTTGGAAAATGGAAAACCGGTCGAGTACTCGGACCAAAAGGATTTGATGCCGCTCGGCATCCTCGGCCTCGTCGAGCACACCAAGCGGGTCATCGCAGGAGGGCACCCGCGAGCCGAGGATCTGTTCACGTGGCGCATTCCAGTCCCGCCGTTGTGCGTGCGTATGCCGAGCACGCCATGGGCAGTCCACCCGATCGATGCTCAACTTCAAGGCATCTTCGCACGAGCGTTTCACGTTCAAGCGTTGCTACGAGTGAAGGCGCCAGAGATTATCGTTTGCGGGCAGTGGAGAGTTCTTCAGGAACATTTCGAAAACGTAGTCGCCCGACTAACGGGGGACGACGCGGACGATCGCAGTTGGTTCCCAATGCAAACGCGACGCGTGGCGACGTTCCTACGTAGTGACAAAGGCAAGAACGTCTCGAGCGAAACGCTCTGGAAATGGGCCCTCGGACCGCGAGCGCCGATCGCCGCAAAACAGCGGGAGTGGTTTCTCGACGACCCTTGGGCCACGACCAAGAACCCTACCCTCGGCGTGGTGTTGCTCGAGCATCACGTCGCGGTGGTGTCGCGCGACGGGATACGGACTCGTCGCACGCAGGGTCGCTATCAAGCGTGGGGACCGTTGATCGAATCGGGGCCGCTGCGACCGCTTTCTTCCCATGGCGAGTACGTCACCCTTCTCCCGAGTCATTCAAGCGGGAACTACATTCTCGATGCGCACGTGCTCGATGTCTCGACCGGCAAGTTCTCGGACAAGTGGCCGCGTCCGCTCCCGCGCAACATCGTGGCCGCATACTCGGGAGCCAAAGCGCTCGCGATCTGGGATGTGAAGCTCAGGCGCATGCGCATGCTTCGCCACGGACACGAGCAAGACCGCGGGCATTTCTTCGCCAGTCCGGATGGCGCCCTCGTGTGGCTCACGGAAGATCCAGCCGCCGGAATCATCGACGTCGACCAGCGGACATGTCGCTTCGACCTCACCGCCATCGGACTGGAGCGCGCCACTGGAACCTTTCCTCGTGCCCTTGTCGCCCTGCGCAACGGCGCGATGCGCATCTTCGCGCGCGGGACCCTGTGGCAAGACAACAAGGCGATCTGGACCATACGCAAGCGGGTCAGCGCCGCGGCGTTCGATCGAACGGGCGCGCGGTTGGCGCTCGTAGTCGGTAAGGATCTTCGGCTCCTCCGGCTGGCACCCAATGGGGTGATCAAGTCCGAGACGTCGGAGCGTTTGCCTGATCTCGGCGCCAAAGGTGACGTCTTGAGAGACAAAAACGTCGGGCCGACAGAATCTCTCGCCGAGCCTTGACGGTTCTTTGCTACGGACGTGGCATGCGCTTTACGTGATCTGCGCGCCTGCAGATGGACGGACGCCGTTCCGAGAGATCGGATCGCAGGTCGAGTGACGCATCGTCCAATCGAATCGCGCCGCTCGGTCACCAAGGTCCGAATCGCGAGAACGAGAGCGACCCGATGAAGTTCCACTCGCCCGGCGAGTAGGAGGTCTCGCGTGCGTCACGAGCGGACCCCGCATACTCAAGCGCCAAACCCGCCCCGAGAAACCCGTGCTCGGATGGCGCGCGGGGCACCGCCGCAGGGTCCAACGGATTTTGCACCTCTCTGTTCAGAACATCGAGCTCGAACCCGAACGAGAGTCGACCAAAGATGCGTAGAAAGGCTCCATCGAGCCGCACTCCGTAGGTGAGCATCCCCGTGAACCCGAGACGGCCATCGAAATACGTTCCGCCTGCATCGAACCCCACTCCGCCGCTCCACGTGCTCGAGTCCGGGCGATACCCGACCATCGGTTTCCATCCGAAGAACGCAGTGTCGCCCCGATGTGAGTGCGCTTGAGTGTGCAGCCGGAGTGGCACCGCGCCTTCGAGGCGCACTCGTCCTTCGTGCGAGATCGCTATGCTCGCAGCTCCGCCAACTCCGACGAAGCAGCCACCAAGCAAGAAAGGAATCGCAAAGACAAACGCCGGTTTCATCACGCGCACAACGCAGGCGCCTTCGCCTTCATGCGAATAGCAGCGGTGCTTGGGACCTCAACCGATCTAGCAAAGTATAAGAACGCGCTAAGGCAAACGGCGGCTGGTCTTCACCGATTGAGCTCGTCGCAGGACTAGAGCGAACGCGGAGAAAGCAATCATGACCGCGAACGAGCTTCTCCGAGCGGGAGGCGAACGAACCGAACAGAAGCCGCCGCTGCCACGCGGTGGTGGACCCGTCGTTGCATCCAGCGTTCCCGTGCTGGCATCCGACGCACGCGCATCGGTGCTTGCGTCGGCGATTCCCGCGTCGGGAGCCTCGCACGGTGCCAAAGCGATGAGCTCGGTCTGAAATGTGGACGTGAGGTCAGTTCGCGTCGCATCGGTCACC
>CAZWQH010000150.1:0-10604 GCA_964635815.1 uncultured Sandaracinaceae bacterium | reverse complement strand
GCGCCCGAAAATCCAAGACACCATCGCGCGCGACATCGACCTGCTGTACTGGCTTGCGCGTGCAGTCGAACGCTCGATCCCGGAGTCCAAGGTCTATTCGCCCGTGAAGCTCGTTGCCGAGTTCGAGCGTGCGATCAATGCCGAGCTCGATTTCGCGCTCGAGGCTGATCACGCTCAGAGATTCGCGCGCAACTTCGAAGGGAGAGCCGATGCCCGCTTTCCTGTCGTGTTTCGGGAGCTCTCGACGCGACGTGTTCTCGTTCTCGAGTACTTCGCCGGCGCGAAAATCTACGACGCCGTCGCGAACGGGGCGAGCGCAGAGAAGATTGCGAAGGGGGCCCTCGGGGTCCTTGTGAAGATGATCTTCGAGGACGGCTTCTTCCACGCAGATCCGCATCCGGGAAATGTGATCATCCTCGGCACTGACGACGCCCCGGTCCTGGGCATGATCGATTTGGGACTGGTCGGGCGCCTGACTCCTTCGCTACGGGACAAGTCCGTCGACCTCATGGTCGCGGTTGCGCGGGAGGATAAGCGAGCCATCGCTGACGCCTTGCTCGCGCTCGGGCGGTCACCTGCGAAGATCGATCGCGACGCGTTCGAGGCGCACGTCTCCGCGCTTTCGGATCGGTATCTCGGGCGGCCACTTCGGGAGATCGAGGTTGCGGCGCTCATTCGAGATCTTGTGCAAGGGGCGACCAAGTTTGGTCTCGAGATTCCTGCGGACTTCTTGCTCGTCGGTAAGGCGATCATGACCATCGAGGGCGTCGGCAAGGAAATCTACCCTGACCTCGATGTCTTTGGAGAGCTTCGCCCGTACTTCGCGACAATCTTTTGGCAACGCTACTCACCGGAAAAGCTGACCGAAGATGCGCTTCGAAATCTCACTCGACTCGGGAACGCAACGGCAGATATGCCGCTCCAGATCCAAGACATCCTGGACGAGCTTCGCCGCGGAAACCTCTCCGTCAAGATCGATACCCCGATCGCCGACACGACCGAGCGGTTAGGGCGTCGCCTTTTTAGCGGGCTCGTCGTAGCCGCGGCGATCATCGGCGGTGGGATGTGCATCGCGACGAATCACACTTTAGAGGGCTATCTGTTCCTCGGATGCGGAGTGGGCTGGGGAACGGCGCACGCCACCGGCCTGTTCGTCCGTGCGCGTTTTAGCCCGCGCGCATGAACCCATGCGTGGATGCTCGCAGCCCCGCGTGCAGAGACGCTACTCCGTTGGGAGTACGTCAGCCTGGAGCGTGTACCGCACGCGACACGGAAGCGCTGCGAAAGGTCCTCCGTACGCTGCGAGCATCCGCGCACAGTTCGATGTCGCGGTCGGGCTGAAGTCGATCGTGTTCTCGCCGGAGAAGGTCGGAACTTCGATCGTCGCTCCCGCGTCTGCGCCCGCGTCTGCTGCTGGTACGCCACCGTCCGGTGCTGTGACATTGAAGGATTTGAGCGTCGCCCGGAGTACTTCGCGTTGCTCTGCAACACAGGCGGCTTCATCCGCGGTCGACTTCGCAAAAAGCTGCTCGAGGTTGGAGCGCAGGACGAACCCGCCGTTGCGATCCATCGGGGCGGTAACAGCGGGTGCACGACCGCGGATCCAGTACACGACTCCGTTGCCCTTTCGAAGCTCGATGTCGTAGACGAGCGGGTCGATGGCCCCGACCGCACTGCTGCCGCAGGTGTTCTCGGCGAGCGAGCTGACGACTCGGAATGTTCCAAGCGACTGCCCCGGCTTCTCTTTCTCCAAGCACGCGAGCAGCAGGAGGAACGGTGCGAGCCGACCGAGTCGCGTGAAGCCCATGGATCGCCTCTACCGAGGTGGGTGCATAGGGTCAAGAAATGTACAGGGGGTGTGCCGCTGCGGAGCGCTTACGCGTCGGCCGATTCTATGTTGACGTTGTGCAGCACGGTTGGTGCTAGGAACAGAACAATGGACTCAGCGAGCGCATCGATGTTGTCGCGGTCAGCGGGCCATGAGTATTTTTCTGTGCGCGCGAGAGTGATCGATGGCGCTGCGAGCAGGCGAGTTTCTACGACGTGTTTCACGGCGCCAACCAGGCACGCAGATGCCGCACGCGAGTCGATCGGTCGAAGGAATCCCAACGCGATGCCGTTCTCGAGCGAGCGAGCCACCCAGCTCTCCAAGCTCGAATAGAAAGAGTCCAGCTTCTCGTCGACCTCAGGAGAAACTCCGACTGCGTCGCGGAAAAGGATGCGTGCCAAGTCTCTTTGCGATGCGAGCGTTGCCAAGACCTGGCGCACGATCGCCCGAATCTGGGTCGTGATCGGCGCAGCGTTCGCGGACGAGTCGACTCCGCGCACCGTGCGTCTCAGCTCGCCCAAAAGCTCATCGAGCAACGCGTGATACACCGTGCTCTTGCTCTCGAAATACAAATAGAACGTTCCACGCGCGACTCCGGCTTCTTGGACGATGTCGCTCACGCTGGTGTCGTGGAAGCCCTTGGCCGCGAAGACGCGGCGCGCGCCAGCGAGAATGGTGGCTCGACGTTCCGCGCGCGTTGCCGCCGCGCGCTCGGTACGTCGATCGGAACGAGGGGTTGTTGTCGACGCAGTCACAGAAGGCCTCGTGCGCGATAGTAGTCATCGACTCTTCGGGCGACCACGGTCTGGGTGTGCTTCGCAGCTTCCCGGACGCCGTCGTCCGACAACCCGCGAAGGTCGACGGGCTGTTCGACGTAAACCGTGATGGTGCTTCCAGGACGAATCAACCACGAGCCTTTCCGCATCATCTCCCACGTTCCCGTAACGGCGACGGGGACAATCGGGATGCTCAGCTCGCGCGCCACGAAGAACATTCCGTTGCGAAACGGGCCGACGCGACCAGTTTTGGTTCGGGTGCCTTCTGGGAACGCGACGATAGAATGGCCCGCCGCGATCTCGTCTCGGATCCGAGAAAGAATCTCCGGTGATTGACCGATTTGCCCCTTCCGCACCGGGATCGTCCCACGCGCTTTCATGAACCAACCGTAGAACGGGTACTTGAAGTGGGTTTCGAGCTCGAGGCCTTGTTTGAAGTGCGGCGTGGCCGGGTACAACGCCACGTGGTCGAGGTGGTTCGTGTGATTCTGCGCAAAGACGTACGCCCCGTCTGGCCGAACGTCGGGGTGCACGACGGTGCGCCAGCGGGATCCCGTCAATGCGATTTGACCTCGACAATAGAGTCGTCCAAGCGCGTCGAACTTCTTAGGGTGCATCACGTGCGAGAGAGCGGTGAGAACGCTCAGGGAAGGTATTAGGTAACTGCCGCCAAGCGCCCAAAGCGCAGCGCCGACGGCGTGATCGAGGAGACCGTCGTCGGGGATGCTTGGGACGCGCATTTCCGCGGCCCGCTCGGCGCTCGAGGACCCCAGCTCTGACGGCATCTGCGTGTTCGTGTCGTTTATGGTCATGCGACCACCTGCAGCGCGTGACGCATGACGTTCAGCTCATGAAGCTCCCACTCGACTACTTCGCCATCGACCATCACCGCCTGCGGGCGACGAGCGCCGAATACGACGTTGCGTGCGATGGTGTGTGAGACGTCCTCAAGTGCCAGATGCGTGCCCTTGTAGATCCGCGGAAACGCCGACAGCAAGCGCCCTCGGCCCAGATCCCCGACGTGAATCACGTCGATTGCGCCGTCGCTCACGTCCGCCTTGGGCGCCATTTGCATCGAACCACCGGTGCAGCGGGTATTGGAGAATGAGACGAAGATACCTTCACGGTCGAACGTCTCGGCCCCGTCGAGTCCATACGTGAAGGTTTGCGGCTTGAGGCGGCTGACTTCGACTAGGACCGAAACGGCGTATCCGGTTGCTCCGAGCGCTTTGAACCGCCGATTCGTCAGCGCACCTACTTCGGCGGTGAATCCGATCGAGAGTAGGTTCACGTAGTAGGAGGTTCCTTGGGCGTGAACGACGCGTACAGCATCCGCTGGTCGAGTGTGTCCGCGCAGGACGGCCTCGACGGCAAGCTCAGTCGTGGTGAGCCCGAAGTCGCGTACGAAGGAGTTGCCTGTGCCGACGGGAATTACACCGATACGGATCGGGTCCCCTGTGTTTCCACCACGTTCTCTGGTCGCAGCCTCGCGTAGCAAACCGTTCGCAACTTCGAATGTCGTTCCGTCTCCACCGATCGCGATGACGGTGCCGACGTTGGCGCGCGCGGCTTCGGCAGCGAGCTCGATCGCGTGACCCGCGTGCGTCGTTTCGACAAGCTCTGGCGCTTTGCCGCCGCGCGCAAGCGCATCGAGCACTTTGCGTGCCCGCTTCTTGCCAGATCCTCCGCCAGCGGCGGGGTTCGAAATCGCGAGTCCTCGTTTCATCGTGCGGTCGTCGTTGGCGGTGTGCGAGCGTCGAAGAGCGGGCGAAGCTCTTTCGGCGTACGTGCGGAGTGAAGGTCGTCGCGCAGCTGCTCTCGCTTGATCTTCATCGAAGCCGTGCGAGGGAAGGTCTGCCACGTGACGAGCACCTGGTGTACTCGCTTGTGATCTGGGAGCGTCGCGTTCTGCTCGCGCAACTTGGCGAAGAGGGCATCGACTTCTTCGTCAGTGGAGAGTTGCCGGGGACGGACGACGAGCACCAATTGCTCGTCGACCAGGCGATGCCCGCCGCGTGCGGCAAATAGATAGTTTCTCGCGAAGACAACATGCTCTTCCGCACCGGCGTCGCAGAACGTGCTCTCCACGTCTTGCGGATAAATGTTCTTTCCGCCTGCAGTGACAATCATGTCCTTGGCCCGGCCGACGAGCTTGAGGTGCTCGGCTCCGTCGAGCTGTCCGAGGTCGCCGGTTCGAAGCCAGTCGCCATCGAACGACGCGGCGGTCTGGTTGGCATCGTTCAGGTAACCGCACATCAGCGTCGGTCCGCGCAGTTGCACTTCGCCCACGCCGTGCTCATCAGGACTCGCGATTCGAATCTCCACACCCGCAACCGCGCGCCCTACCGTGTCGGGTCGAAAGGGCGAAAGGTCGTTGACCGTTGCCACCGTGCAGCACTCTGTCAGGCCATACCCAATCACGACGGGAATTCCGAGGTCGTAGAAAAACTTGGCGCGCTTTGGGTCGAGGAACGCCCCGCCACAGAAAAGTAGTCGGAGCTCGCTACCGAACGCGGAGTGAATGGCCGGCAGCAGGGCGCGACTGATTGCCGTGTTAGGCCGCACATCCGTTAGCGCGACATTGACGCGCTTGGCACTCTCGAACGCGCGCTGCTTCCATTCAGGAAGGCCTTCCAGCTTCATGCGAATCGAACGTTCGAAGGACTCGAGCAGCAGCGGCACCACGGCCATGTGAGTGATCCGCATTTCGCGCATCGTGTTCGTCAGGAATTCCGGACGGAGCACGCGTTGGTGTACGACGGTTGCCCCGCCTCCGAACGGGCCGAGAAATCCGCACATGAAATCGATCGCGTGGTTCGTCGGGAGAATCGAGAAGTAGCGATCCCCGGTGGTCATCGGATACTGGGCGGTCAAAGCCTCGTACTGCGAGAGGTATGCGCCATGGGGAAGCATGCAGCCCTTAGGCGCGCCTCCCGTTCCAGAGGAGTACACGATCGCCGCGACGTCCGACCGTTCACGGCGCGCTCTCGCGAACGCGGGCGTGCCGGGCAGCGCTACCGGGTCGATGAGACCATCGAAGCTTTCGATCGAAGCATCGCCAGGCAGCTCAGATCCGATCCATGTGACTCGACCTCCGCCGGCTTCGACAGGACCGTTCGTCAATGTCCGATATGCCGTGCGCACTGGGCCGAGAAGCGCGCCCTCCGTGAGCGCGACGGTCGCGCCAGAGTGCGCTAGAAGCGATGCCTGCTCCGCGGGCGAAAGCTTGTAGTCCAGGGGGACGAGAGTGCCTCCGCGCATGAGGACGGCGCTCGCGCCGATCAACCACCGAGACTGGTTGGACATGAGGATAGCGACGCGTGCATCCGGGGGAACGCCTAGACGATCCAAGGAGGCCGCCAAACGGGAGGCGCGTGCGCGGACTTCCGCGTACGTGAGACGCGTGGTCTCTCTGTTTCTGTTCCATTCGACGAGAGCGATCTCTGTTTTGTATTGAAGGAGCGCGTCCTCGAGAAAGCTGCCGATGTTTTTGTGGCGCTTCGCGGAAATCATCGTCGAGGGAGACCGTTTCCTCGAGCCAAGCGTGTTCGCGAGCCTCGAGAGCGGCGTGAGGAAGTCTTCCGGGCTGAATGCGGAGAGGATGCCTGTAGTTGTCACGAATTGCCTCCCACGCGTTTTTCGATCACGCGAGCGAGCGCAGCGAAGGTCGTCACGCCGCGTAGCTCGTAGTCGGGGACCTCGATATCGAAGCGCGCCTCTACTTCGCTGAGCAACTCGAGCGACTGCACGCTGTCGATACCGAGCTCTGCGAAAATGTCGTGTTCGAGCCGAAGTGATCCCTGCTCTCGTTTGAAGTGCGAGCAGGCAAGAACGAGGAGTTTCTCCGAAACGGTGCTCATGCGTTTGCCTCCGGTCGAGCTGTTCCTGCAGTGTTGTTGTCCGGCAAGTACGGACGCACGTCCGTCGAATGCACGAAACGCCCGAGCGCCTCGTGAACGCGCGAAGATTGGATGAGCTCGAGAAAGAGCTCTTTCTCGGCGAGAAGCGCCTGCGTTGGAAAGGTCTTCGCGAATCGTTTTGCGCGCGCGCGAACCTCTGGATGGAAAAGCGCTGCCTGTTCCGCCGCCTGACGCGCGACGTCGAGTGCTTCTCCGCGGGATACGAGCTGCGAAACCAGCCCAAGCTCATAGGCGCGGGCGGCTCCGATGCTCCGGCCCAAGAAGAGAATGTCTCTCACGACTGAGTTGCCGACGTCGCGTGCCAGGCGCGGGATGCCCCCGAAACCGGGAACCAGCCCAAGGCGAAGCTCTGGAAAAGCAAAACGCGCAGTGCGGTCTGCGATGAGGATGTCGCACGTGAGAGCGAGCTCGAATCCGCCTCCGAAAACCACTCCGTGCAACGCACCGACCGTAGTCAGGGGAGACTCGTCCAGCGCGGAGAATACAGCGTGGATTCGATCGACGAACGAGCGAATGTCCGCGTGTGCGCTTTGTCCCGACTCTCGTGCGTCGGTGAGCCCGATATAGAGAGAGCGGAGGTCGGCGCCCGCGGAGAATCCGCGTTGCTGCCGACTGTAAATGAGGAGCGCTCGCGATCGATCCGCATGTGCTTCCTCTTTTGTGATTCCCACGAGGTGCTCGAGCTCGATCAGTGTTTGCTCACCGATCTCGTTGCACGGCGCGCGATTCAGAGCGACCTCTAGGACGTGCGCGCGACGCGCAATCGTAAGCGTCTGCCCTTCGAAGAGGGTCGTCTCGGTCATCGCGACACCTCTGGTTGGCCACGTCCGGTCTTTCTTCCGGACTTGGGCTTCTCGCCGCTCTTGCGAGGCGCGCTGGGTTCAGTGGTCGTCGCCGAGTTCGAGTACAGAGCGTCGATCTCTGCGGCGAACTGTTGGGTGATCGCTCTGCGGCGAAGCTTTTGATTCGCGGTGAGCAGACCGTTCTCGGAGGTCAGCGTCCGCTCGGTGGCGTGGAACGAACGAATCCGCCGATAGTGTGGAAGACCGTTGTTCACGGTCTCGACTGCCAGCGAAATGTCCTTGGCTGTAACCGCAGCCGGTACACCCGCCAGGAGCGCAACGATGAACGGACGGCCGTGTCCGATCGCCACCACGTGCCCGACCTTCGGAAGAAGCTCAGCGAGGGCGGCCTCGATTGGCTCGGGTGCGACGTTGTGCCCCGAGCTTGGAACTAGGATCGCGTTCGCACGACCAAGCACGCGCAGGCGGCCCTTATCATCCACGTCGACGCAGTCGCCGGTTCGAAACCAACCGTCGTTGAAAGCCGCGTCCGTGGCGTCCTGTCGATTCCAGTAACCGGCAAAGACACTCTCGCCACGCACTTCGAGCTCACCTTCGCCAGTGACACGCGTCTCGACTCCTCGGACCGGAGCGCCGACGTAACCCGCGCGTTCGGCTCCGGGTTCGTCCATCGTCACCACGCCGGTGGTCTCGGTAAGTCCGTACACCTGGTAGACCGGAATCCCGACGATTTGAAACCACGTCTGTGTTTCCTCGGAGAGTGGCGCGGAGCCGCAGATCAAGCACGCAAGGTTGCCGCCAAGTTGCTTGCGCACGTTCGCAAAGATCGCGCTGTCGGCCAGCTTCGCAACTCCGCGTTCGAGCGGCGACACCTTGCCGCCGTTGGCGGTCTTGGCTCCAATGCGAAGGGCGCTCCGATAGAGCATGCCAATGGGACGAGGCGAGCTCGATATCTTGGTTTCGACACCGCGACGAATTCGATCCAACAGCGCTGGGACGTTCAGCACGTAGTGCGGTGCCGCGGTGCGAATCTCTTCTGCGAGATTGTCCAGCTTGGTCGAGAGTCGCAGCTCGATGCCGCGGGAGAGCGCCGTGAACAACACGAGTCTCGATCCAGCAAAACAGAAAGGCAGATAGTGGAACGCGATCTCGGCATCCCGTGCCGGGGACCAGTCGGTCGAGGCAGCATGACGCTCCATCAAGCGTTCCAGAGACCTAGCGGTGACGGGGATCATCGCGTCGAAGTTGCGTACTGTAAGCACGACTCCCTTGGCGGCTCCGGAAGTTCCCGATGTGTAAATGATCGTCGCGGGAGCGTCGGGAGCAACTTTGCGTGGCTCGCGGCCGGATGGCGTCGGTGGGAGGGAGATGTGGTCGAGGTCGTCTTGCGGCATTCCGGCGACAAGCGCGTCGAGCAGCACCACATGAATTCCCGAGCTCGGTGCAGCTACATCGTTCGCGAGATGTTCGCTCTCCGCGATCAGGATGGTGGCACCCGAGTCCGCGAGCATCTCGCGAAGCTCGCTGGGCTCTTGCCGGGAGTACAGAGGGACGCATACCGCGCCCTCGGAGAGGATCGCGAGATCCGCCGCGATCCAGCGCGCGCTGTTCGGGGCTAGAAGCGCCACCCGATCACCTGGCTTGACGCCAAGGCGTTGAAGCTCGACGCGCGCGCGTCGCGTTGCCGTTAGCAGACCGTGCGCGGTCGTGGTGACGAACGTGGTCCCGTAGATTTCCTGCACCGCGGGAGCATCGCCACGCGTTTTCAGAAGATGCGTGATGGATTCGATGAAGTTCAAAGCTGCTGTCCTTCTCGGCTGCGGACGGAGTGCTTGCGCGTCGGGGTTTCGCGCTCGAAGGCGTTGGTGGAGGTGGAAGACCTCGGTGCGCTGTGAGTCAGCACGAGCTCGGCGACCTGCGTGGGAAGCTCGGGAAGGTGTCGGAGCGCATCGTAGGGAACGTCGCGCGCACCGTCTCCCCGAGTTTCGAGGCCCAACTCTGGGGCGAACGGAAACCACGGAAGGCGGGTGCGGACGTAGTCAACCAAACGTGCCCCCATATCACCCATTCGAGCGAGATTGGTGACGACGCATGTTCCGATGGCGTCGCGAGTCGGTCCGGGATTCGCGTAGACGTCGTTCATCTTCGCAATGAGCTCGCTCGCGAGGTCGTCTTGATCGACGCGAAGCGATAGCTCGGGCTGGCCGCGATCCGCCATCAGGTTCTTGATCCGTTCGTCCATCGTGATCCCGATCGATGGCACGAGTCCGGGCATGGATGTCACGATTGCGTGATACCGAGAGGACACGAGGAGGGAAGCTTCTCGAAGCACAGCCACGAGCTCGAACATCTCGTGCTGGTCCGAGACGAAGCACGGGGCGTTGACGTTCGGGAGCTCAGAGGAGATTGCTTTTGCGAGCGCTTCGCACGCTCCGCGGTCGAGTTGCTCCATCCCGACGATGACTGGAAACACGTCGTGCGTCTTGATGAACGCGCAGACCGAGGACGCGAGCGACGCGATGTACCGCTCCTGGCGTGCACGGATGTCCGCATTGTCCGCGTGAAAATAGAGCGACGAGTAGTGCGCTTCACGATTGGCGCCTGTGAGCGCGAGCATGAGGCGTTTCGAAACATCCGCGCGGACCGGCCACCAGAACGGGTTGATCGGGGCAATCGCTAGGATCGGACGCCCGTTCCATCCTTGCGCTCGAAGTAGCTCCTGTGCAGTCGCTCTCGGCGCCGGTTCGAACGTCCATGCCGTGTCCGTTCCCGCGAATGCGCTCAATCCGAGCTGTGCGAGCACTTGCCTGGATTCGGTATTGCGGAGCAGCAGCAACGATTCCCCGCAGTACTTCGCGACCATGTCGCGAACCGAATCGTCCATCGTACCGGCTTCGCCGCCGTACCCGATCGATAGCTTGTTGGCGGCGTTGGCGAGGCCGAGGCCGCCGATCATCATGACCGCCAGAGCGTTGGCGAACTTACTCTTGAACATCGATCCTTCGCACGCCACGACGCCGTGGTGTTCGTGGACCGTTTCGAAGAGGAAACGCGGAAAGACCTGAGGAAGGTGCAGTTGCCGCGCGGTGCGAAAGTAGCCGCGAGAAAGATCCGGATCGATCGTCAGGATGCTGAGGCTGAGGTTCTCGTCTCCGAAGAGATGCCGGAACTGTCGGATCATTTCTTCGACGCGAACATCCGCGCCGGTGTTGCGCGTACCGCTGTAGCCCGCGAGAAGGAGTCGACGGTGTCCAAGCATCGGATCTTCGCAACGTCC
>CAZWQH010000149.1:0-10606 GCA_964635815.1 uncultured Sandaracinaceae bacterium | reverse complement strand
AGAAGTTTCCTGGATAGAACGAGATGCGATCGAGCTTACGTCCGTTGATGTAGCTCGTGAGCCCGCCGATGTGATAGAGGAGCGGAACCGGGATTCCGTCCAGGAAAACCTGCGAGTCTCCGGGCGCTGCGCCGCGTACTAGAAGGGCCCCAAGCAAGCCCGGCGGACGTCCGACTCCGGGAAGGATCTCGATCGCACGAATCGGATCACCACGCGTGCCCGGGATTCGAAGTAGCTGCTCACCTTCGATGGTACGAACGGTGGCTTCACGCGGCTGAGCACGAACGCGCGCGCGTGCACCAAAACGCTGCGACGAATCGACCTGGACTGCGGGCTCCTCGGGGGGAGACGCACCGTCGGCAGGGGCAACGGACGCGTCGACCGCTGGTGGCACTCCAGCATCAGGGGACGTCCCAAGCGGTTCTGCTCCGGCGTCCGGAGTCGCATACGGATCTTCAGTCGGCAGTGGTGTCCCTGCATCGTCCGGCACGGCCGGACCCTGGAAGACGTATCGGAACCGAATTCGTGCGGGAATTGGCGTTCCGTTGCGAGTCGCGGGTGCAAATCGGGAACGCTGGACTGCATCGATCGCAACGCGCGCGAGCTCGGGATCGGCCGCTGGATCGCTGCTCGCAGCTTCCCGAACGGAACCGTCGATGGCGACGCTGACGGTGAGCTCCACGAACTGGCCCGCTTCCGCGACCACACTCGGATCGGGCGACGCCGCTTCCAGCACACGAGGCGGCACGAGCACAGGGGATGGAGACTGCGCAGAGACTTCGCGCACAGTCGCCAACAAACCGAACGCGATGCAGAAAAAGATAGAAGAGTAAGAACGCATGCCCTAGCCGTTGATCTCCAGGTTGGCTCGTTGCGCAGCTCGACGCGCAAGAGGAGTGGCCAAGTCACCGGCGCGTCCCAAAAACCGCGACAAGCGCATCGGAGCGGATCGGCCTGCGCAAACGTGATTGGGGTCGGAGCGGACAGCTTGCTCGAGAGTTTCGAGTGCGGCGTCCAGCGAGTACGCGTGCCCCACAGGGGCAGGAGGGAGCGTGCGCACTTCGACGTGAAACACTTCGCGCGCGAGGGAGATTGCATAGTCACGATGCCTATCCCAAAGCTCACCGCACGTGAGAGACGATTGCGTCCCGCGACTCCCAGACCGGTCGAGCCCGGCGATATTGGTCGTGACGATGAAGACGTTCTTGTGAAGAAGGGCTTCGGGAAGCGCAGTCGGGCTCACGACTCGCGTCGGGATTCCGAGCGCGCCAAGAGCATCGTTCAGAACGCCCGAGCGCGGACCACTCAGAACAGTCGGGAGCACCACGGTCACTTCCTTGCCCGGTTTCTTTTCGAACCACACGACGGCAACCGTAGGGTCGACGATCCCGAATCTCAACCACGTACCTGGAACGAGCTCGTTCTGAAGCAACGCGACGCGGCTTCGATAGTCGGCCGGAAGCCGGGCGATCGCTACCTCAAGGTCCTGCTCGCCGACCGCCAGCAAAACGACCGACGGGGTGGGAACCCGCGCCCTGACGTCTGCGATTGAAGTGTTGCGAAGAATCGGGTGCACTACGCATCCCGAGCGGAGGAAGCCACGCGCGAATACGCCTCCAAGCTCACCGATCCCTAGGATGACTGCCTCTTGTAGAGCCACGAGGCCGTGTTCTCGCACGCTTTTGTGGTCTGCGGGAGCCGTTTGCCCTGCCTAAAACGGCCGGCAGCCATCTGGAACGCAGCGGCTATACTCACGACGTGACGTTTCGCCCCAAAGCCTCGCCGAAGGAGATCTCGTCTCTGATCGGCAGCGCTTACAAAGACGGTGTAGGCGCCAGCAAAGCGGACAAAGAGCCGGAGGCGCACGACGAGGCGGCCGAGATCGCGAAGGAGGCGAACCTGCTTTTACCCATCTGCAAGCGTTGGGTGCAAACCGTCCCCGAGCGGGTGCTTCGTAACGCTCAGCCCGCGAGAGTTCGATTCGGCGTGCTCTACGTCAACACGCGCACCGCGCCGTGGGCGCAAGAGCTCACGAGTATGAAGACGTCCCTCTTGGCCGCGATCCGCAAAGCCACGAACAACCGCATCATCGACATTCGTTTCCAGGTCGGGCCGTTGCCCCTCCCCGGCATCCGGCAGTCAGAGCCCGTAAGACACGTGGATCCGACGAAGGTGAATCTTCACTCGGTGCCGCAAGAGACCGCCCGGGTGCTTGCGTCAATTCCCGACGACGAGCTACGGCAGGCATTACTGCTTGCTGCGTGCGCGACGCTTGAGCCGTAGCGGTGACGGCAACGCCGGTGTTGCGTTTAGCGCGCCTTACGCGCGTGTGAACGTTCGATTGTCGGCCGGAGAGTCGCCGATACAGATACGGCAAGGGCAAAGAGCGCGGAGGAACTTGAACGAGTAGAGACCCGTGCCGTGTCCGTCATCGAACCGCAGCTGGAGCGCGTAGTGGCCCATCTCTTCGATGTCCGAGATGCCGGGCGAGCCCGCGTCGTGAAAACGAATCGGGCCCTGATGTCCTTGGCATCCTGCGCATGGGCAGAAGCCGCGCAGCAGGCGATGCGGATACCGACTGGTGTGACCGTCGGCCCAATCGATCTCCATGTGATCGTCGCCAGGTTTCGCTCGCAGCTCAGTCGCTTGATTTCGCGTCGTCATCTTGCGACTCCTTTGTGGGAACTACCGCGCTGATCGAGATATACCGCGGCACGCGTACCGCTTGCCGATCCCCGACGTGAACCATCGAGAGCAACTGGTTGAGCACCGCGAGCTCGCGCGGTTCGAGCGCACCCTGCGCGGAAACGAGCGCCCATCCTCCGGAGAACGACGCGCGAATGCGCGCAGCCGTCACGCCAGGGAGCAGGATTACATTGCTTCGCGCTGTGCCGCCGTTGCAGTCGCGACAAACCGCGCCGCCCATTCGTGGGTCGACGAGCAACGCCTGCCCCGGATGCGGCTTCTTTCCGCAGTGCAGGCATTCGTCCAGACGCAGCGCCCAACCGCGAAGGAAAAGGAAACGAATCGCAAACGCGTAGAACAACGCGGGCACTCGATCTGCATCCACGCTATCGAGCTCTGCAAAGAACGTCTCGAGCGCGGAGAACACTCGCTCGTCCGCGTCATGTGCACCCAATCCGTTCCGAACGTTCTCGAGAGCCGCGCCTCCCGCATCCATGCGCGCGAGGTCAGAGCGCACTTTCGAGAAAATCGTCCGCGCGTCGCAATCGATGAGGCGCATGAGCTCGCCACGGGTTTCACCGAGCTCAACGTCGAGCAGACAGAACGGCTCGATCAAAAGGGACCGCGAGCTCGACCGGGCGCGCTTGGCGAGCGCGGAGACTTTCCCCATGTCGCGGGCGTACAGGGTGACGACGCAATCGGATTCGCCGTAGTCGACGCTGCGCAGCAGGATTGCTTGCGTACGCTTGCCCGCACGACGCCGGGCACCCGGTGCTTTGGGCGAAAGAGATTTTGCTTCGAGGGTCAACGAGCGAAAGCTATGCGCGGGCTATTGCGAAGTCGACCTGCTCGATGGGGTTCGAGGGCGCCAGCGACAGCTCGAGCGGTACGTCGCGTGGACGCGGCTTCAGAGCGATGGAGAGTGCGAGAGAGAACAGCACCACGAGGATGACCATCGCTACTGCGATGCCGACGCGCTTACCGCGCTCTGGGGGGGTGATCGACTGTACTTGCGGAGGGGCGACCTCAATCGCACGACGTTTCTGCCCGTAGAGAGCGAGCACGTAGTCGGTCTCGACCGCGAGAGCGCCTGCGTACGCCTTGATGAATCCACGCGTGAAGACCTCGCCGGGAAGCCGTGCCCAATCCTCGTCTTCGATGCTCGCGATGTGACGCGGATGAATGCGTGTCTCTTGCCCGATCTCTTCGATCGAAAGATGCCGTAGCTCGCGTTCTCGTTTCAGGTAGGGGCCGACGCTATCCATGCTCACCTTTCAGTGCATTTGCTCGAGTCGAGTTGCGCATGTGCGGCCGGCGTCACTCTCCTGGCCCAGCTCTACGCATCTCTCAAAGTCTTGAATGGCATCGGCGCGGTGACCGAGCTCCGATCGAGCCTCACCACGTAACCGCCATGCCTCCTGATGATTCCGACACGCAGGCTCGGGAAACTCCACCAGGGTCGTAAGAGTTCGCTCCGCGACCTCGAACTGCCGCGACGTCACCTGCGCATCTCCAAGGCGGAGATACGCGAGACAGAAGTCACGCCTCAACCGAATGGCCTGCTCGTAGCAACGAATCGCATCGACCGAGTTGCCGTTCTTAGCGTACGCAAGACCGAGGTTGGCCCATCCGATGTGCGGCGTTGTGTAGAGCAAGTCTGCAGTGACGCCGCGAAGCTCCGTGATGGCTTCTTCGTAGCGTGCGAGCTCGATCATCAACACGCCCAAGCTGTTACGAATCTCCGGACCCAAGCTGGGGCGGACGTCCACGTCGTCACGGCCCATGACCTCGAGCGCCTTGCGCAGATGGGTCTCAGCGAGCGGGAACTCGTGACGTCCGAAGTAGAGCAACCCGAGAAGGTGATGTGCCTCGGCGTAGTTGGGGTTGAGGCGAATCGCCCCAAGCGCGTGTTCGAACGCGCCAGGCACGTTGTTCTCCTCCATGAGCCCAACGGCGAGCGTGAACTCGCTCTCTGCTCGTCGCAGCGTTTCCGGAGACAACCCTCCCCCACATCCAGTGAGAAACAGTGCCCCGCAGAAACCTGCGCAAATGAACAGGTTGGTGTCGCGGATACAGAACACGGAGGGCGGATCTATCCACCCGGGAGGCTCCCGTCAACCGGGCCGTGCCGCTGGCGCCACAGATCACTCGGGGTCCGGCTAAACGATTTCAAATACTAGCGAAACACTCGCTCAGGTGAGACCTGCGCGCACGTCCTCTTTTACGCCCAAAAGGTGCATCAGCCGGTCCAGGGCATCGAGGTCGAGGATGGTGACCGTCTCCCCGCCAACCTGCACGTAGCCGCCTTCCTTCAGGCGATCGACGCACCGACGAACCGATTCGACGTCCAAACCCACCCGGCTCGCGATCTCCAGCGGCGTGATCTCGATCGGCTGGCCGCCTTCGGCAGCAGAGCTCGGCGTCATTCGCGCGAGTCGCAGAAGCGTGTTGATCACCCGGGAAGATGGATCGCGCAGCATGGAGTTCTCGAGCTGCTCCTCCGCTTCTCTCAGGCGTCTTGCAAGTTGCTCAAGAATGCGGAGCGCCGCTGGCCCGTTGTTCGTGATCAGGGCATCGAAGGTCCGGCGGTCGAGCGCCAAGAGTCGGACGTCGGTGATTGCAACCGCGGACGCTGTGCGAACTGCGCCGTTCTGTAGCGCTTCTTCCCCGAGCAAGTCGCCTGGGCGAAAGATCCAGATGCTGCGTTCGCGGGCGCGGGTCCGCCGAAACAGCCGTACGCGGCCGTCGTCGACGAGAAACACGAAATCCGCTCGCTCGCCTTCTTGGAAGACAGCGTCGCCCTCCTGGAAGGAGCGGCCAAAGCGTTCGAAAAGCTTGGCGCGTGTTTCGGGGTCGAGTTCGCTTTGCATCACACCAGCCTTATCGCGCGGGACCAGAGCACTACGCAAGGTGGCAGGCAACGAATCGCCCGCCAACGTCGCGAAGGGCCGGTCGCTCTTTGTCACATAGCCCTGGTTGAGCAATTTCGCAGCGGGGATGAAACGCGCACCCAGGCGGTGGGTCGAGCGGGCTCGGGAGCTCGCCTTTGAGCGCAAGTGGTAGCCGTTTCTTGGAAGCCGGGGAGTCGTCCGTCGAGTCGCGCTTCGCGACTACTGCATCGACATCGGGAATCGCGCGGAGCAGAACACGTGTGTACGGATGCTTGGGCTCGGAAAAGAGCGCATCGCGCGTCGCAAGCTCGACGATGCGCCCGAGGTACATCACTGCGATGCGCTGACTCATGAACTCGACCACGCGGAGGTCATGCGCGACGAAAAGAAACGCGAGCCCGAGCTCGTCCTGCAAATCACGGAGCAGGTTCAGCACCTGGGCCTGAACAGAGACGTCGAGCGCGCTCACGGGCTCGTCAGCAACCACGAAGATAGGGCGCACGGACAATGCGCGCGCGATCACTGCACGCTGACGCTGCCCGCCCGACATCTCGTGTGGGTATCGGGTCGCAGCCTCGGATCGAAGCCCGACGCGATCGAGAAGCCGGAGCATCTCTTTGCGGGTCTCGTCGCCCTGCGTGATGCCGTGAACGTCGAGCGGCTCGGAAATCGCCTGCCCGATTGTCATACGCGGATTGAGAGCGCTGTACGGATCCTGAAAAACGATCTGCATGCGACGACGCAGCGGTCGTAGCTGGTGCTCGGGCAACTTCGTGATTTCCGTCCCCTCGAACTCCACCTTGCCTGATGTCGGTTCGAGCAAACGAATCGCCATCCGTCCGAGCGTAGACTTTCCGCAACCGCTCTCGCCGACGAGACCTACCGTCTCGCCCGGCCCGACATCGAGCGAGACGTCATCGACGGCGCGCAACGTTCGCTTGGCCGAAAACAAGCCACCGCCGACTGCGAAGTCCTTACGAAGATTTCGTAGAGAGAGAACGCTCGTCACACCGCCTCCTTGCGAGCTGCGGCTTCACCCACGGGATTGTGACAGGCCCACGCATGACGACCTTGTGTCGCACCTGAGCTCCCCGAAAGCTCCGGATCCACCGTGCGACACGTCTCGAGCACACGATCACACCGATCCTGAAAGCGGCATCCAGGAGGCAAAGTCGCGAGATTGGGAACGACGCCCCGAATCGTGGCCAACCGTGGCCTCAGCGATGCGAGGTCCAACCTCGGCACGCTCGCGAGCAGCCCGTTCGTATACGGGTGCTGGGGCGAGGCGAAGAGCTCCGCAGCGGTCGCGCGCTCTGCGATGCGCCCCGCATACATAACGATGACTTCGTCCGCGAACTGCGCAACGACGCCGAGGTCGTGAGTGATGAGAAGAATCGATGTCTCGAACTCGTCACGAAGCGACGCAAGCAGGTCGAGGATTTGAGCCTGGATGGTTACGTCCAGCGCAGTGGTTGGCTCGTCCGCAATGATGAGCGAAGGTCGGCAAGAAAGCGCCATTGCGATCATGACGCGTTGGCGCATCCCTCCGGATAGTTGATGCGGATACGCGTTGTACCGCTCGGCCGCAGCGGGGATCCCGACACGAACGAAGAGCTCGATCGCGCGTGCTTTGGCAGCGCTTGCACTGACCTTCTCATGCGCACGGATGCCTTCGACCACCTGCGAACCCACCGCGTAGACCGGGTTCAAGGACGTCATCGGATCCTGGAAGATCATGCTGATGCGCCGACCGCGGATACTTCGCATCGCGCGATCATCGAGCGTCAGCAAATCCTGACCGTTGAACATCACGCGGCCCGTGTGCGTCGTAATACGCGGGGGCAGAAGTCGAAGAATGGACAGCGCGGTAACGGACTTTCCGCATCCGCTCTCCCCTACGACCGCAAGCACGTGCTTCTCCGGAACGGAAAAGCTCACACGATCGACCGCACGAAACTCGCTGCCGTTGTCCAACCGAAACGCGGTCGAGAGGTTCTCAACCGTCAGCATCAGGCAGAGCCCTTCGACTTGGCAGCGCGCGTCGCGGCCATCGCAGACAAGACGCTCGTTATTACGGTTGCCGCCACCAGGGCAGTGTTACCGGTCGCATCGTGATCTGGCGAAATCTCGACGACGTCCGCGCCAACGATGTTCACGCCGACGAGGCCGGCGAGCAGATACAGCGCTTCGTAGCTGGTCATTCCCCCTGGAACGGGTGTGCCGGTGCCTGGCGCAAACGCGGGATCGAGCGCGTCCATGTCGAACGAAACATACGTGGGACCCTTGCCAGCGACCGCTTGGATCTCGGCGCGGACTCCGTCCAAGTTTCGCCGGATGTCGTCCATCCCCATGATGCCGAAGCCCGCACCGCGTGCGTAGTCGAGGTCATTCGATGCGGTAAATGGTCCCCGAACGCCTATTTGGAGCACGCCATCCTTGCGAAGCAGCCCCTCGTCGTTGGCGACCCGGAACACGGTTCCGTGATGCAGCTCCACGTCCCACGCAGGTCCGAACGTGTCGCTGTGCGCATCGAAATGAACGAGCGAGAGCGGGCCGTGGATCTTCGCGAGGGCTCGAAGCCCGCCAAGACTGATCGTGTGGTCGCCACCCACAAGGAACGGCATCGCACCTTGTGCCGCGATCTCGCTTGCACGCTCGGTGATGTTGTCGATGGAGCGCTTTGTATCCATCGGGATGCAGAGAACGTCGCCCCCGTCGGCGCATTTCAAATGGTCGAATAGGTCGATCCCGTGGTCAGGATGAAACCCGCGGGTGAGTGCACTCGCAACTCGAACGCCGCGAGGACCAAACCGCGCTCCCGGTCTGAACGTGGTTCCTCCATCGAAAGGAACACCGCAAATCAGGACGTCGAGACCTTCTGCCGTTTCATGCAGCGGAAGACGCAAGAAGCTTGGCACTCCAGCAAACCGGGGAACCTTGCGCGTCGATATCGGTCGCATCGATTTGGCTTATAGCACTTGCCGACCGCGTACTCCTAAAGGCACGCGGCGTGTTCGACGGAAGCGCCCGGTGGAGCGCTCTGAGAGAACGCTTCGGGAGGAATCTCGACGTTCGGGTCGATTCGCTCGAACCGCAACACGGTGTCCTCGCCGCGGGTTGGGAATTCGATTCGTACGCGGAATGGCATCGCAACACCCATCGCGTCGTTCTCACTTGGGGGGATCACTCGGTGGTCGCCGTACGTGATGCGCCAAATGGTTGCACCAGTCGCGTCGAACAATTCGGCGCGCGCGATCCTAAGGCGCTGCTCTTCGATGGGGCGCTCAAGATCGAATGGACGCACATCGATGTCGATCTCCTCTCTCGAGCGAGCAGCGTCACGAAGCACCGCGAGATACCCACCCGATCGCGTTCGAACCTCGCGCTCCGTCGGGCGAATCGCAATCGGGGCTCCTCCGAGTAGGACCGTTCCGATTTCCTCAGAACGAAGAGGCACTCCCAACAGGCGGGCAATGTTCTCGGGACAGGTCGGACCGTGGATGAACTTGCTCTCGCGTTGGTCGAGCAATGCAAACTCGGATCCGTCACTCGTCAGCGTTAGGACGGGCCCAAACTGCGTCATCGCGTCGAACCGAACGCGGTCGGGGCGCGCAACGAACATCATTACTGTTCCGCGAACACGTCCGTTTCGTCCTCGTTGATCGGCGCGTGCCTCCGCGCGGAAGTTCGAAATGCGTGCGCGCATCGAGGCGTGCGCTTCGAGCATGGCTGTTGCGTTCTGGTACGCATGACGGGGGTGCGGAAGGCCACCGCACGCGCTCGCCGCCAGCAGCGTGGCCAGCGCGACTTGGCGCCTCATCGGACGATTCCGGAAACCACGTCGATGGCGAGCTCGAATTTTCCGAACGGGGGCATGATGTACGCACCCTGAACACGGTCTTTGACCGCGGTCAGCATTTCTCGCGCGATGGCAACACCTTCAGCACGTGCGGCCGGACCCGCGCCCGCCCCACGCATCCGCTCACGAATCGAGTCTGGAATGCTCATGCCCGGCACCTCGTTGTGCAGGAACTCCGCGTTGCGATAACTCGCCAGCGGCAGCAGCCCAACCAGGACGGGCATACCCAACGGTTCCACGTCCTTCAGAAAGCGGTCGAGCACCTCAACGTCGTATACGGGCTGCGTCATGACGACGTCCGCACCCGCATCGCGCTTGGCCTTGAGCCGCGTAATCTCGCGCTCGTAGTCATGCGCAGCCGGCTCCGCGCCCGTGGCGCACAAGAAGCTCGTCGCTGCGCCGAGCGCCTTTCCACCGGGATCGAAGCCGTGGTTCAAACCACGAACCAGTCGCAGCAGGCCGATGCTATCGAGATCGTAAACGGCAGTAGCGTCTGGAAAGTCACCCATCTTGGGTGGGTCGCCCGTGATGACAACTAGGTTCTTCACGCCCATCTCATGCGCACCCAGGAGGTGCGCGACGAGACCCAGCAAATTTCGATCACGCGTCGTCACATGCATCAACGCCGGCATTCCGTACTCCGCCTGAATGCGGACGCACAGCGCGAGATTGCTCATGCGCGCCGACGCACGAGCACCATCCGCAACGTTGATGACGTCTATGCCAGCCTCTTTGAGCCGACGGACTCCCGCGAGCGCACTCGAGAGATCGAGACCTGGAGGTGGATTCACCTCCACGGAGACGATGAACTCGCGGTTCGTCAGCGACGCCCCGATGTGTCCCTTTTCGAGTAGCGGGGTCACCCTGATGCCCGGTGCCGCAACGATCGCAGCCGGCGACCGAGCGCCTCGCTCGTCGATCTCGTGTGCGCCACTGGGCTCATCTCGCATTCCTCCGCCCGCGCCACCAGACGCAAGCTCGGAAGGGTCAGTCGCGGATGCTGTGCTGCCAAGCATGCGGGCCGCCGAGACGATGCGCTTGATGTGATCTGCCGTCGTTCCGCAACACCCGCCCACCGCACGGACGCCCGCCTTGAAAAGCCGGCGTGCGTACACCTGGAAGTACTCTGGCGTCGCCATGTACGCGAAGCGCCCCTCGACGCGGTGCGGAA
>CAZWQH010000148.1:0-10629 GCA_964635815.1 uncultured Sandaracinaceae bacterium | reverse complement strand
GGCGGAGCGAGACCGAGCCCTTGAACACACCGGGTTCATTCATCCCGAACGGCATCGCGTGCGGTCCGAACGTGTTCCAGCGTACTGTTCCCGTGTCGACGACACGTGTCGCAAACTCGCGATCAACGGGCATCTCCGCACCGGAGGCGCCCTTGTAGGTGCCTTTGAAAACGACATAGACGCGGCCTTGATTTGCGGCGGGAATGTCGGTTCCGTAGATATCGATGTGGGAGCCCACGCTCGCCTCGTAGGTTGCAAGCGCAGCGAGATGCGGTCCTGGAATTGCGGCGGCGGGACTCATCATGTCCCCGACGCAGCCAGCCAAAGCGATCGCGGTCGAAAAAACGGCGAGAGCTGAGCTCTTCCGAATGGTGTTCATCTTGGCCACTGCTCCTGTAAACGGGTTCACGCCGTCACTAAAAGCAACTCGCATGCCGAGCGCTGTCACGCTGGCGACACAGATCGCCATCGGAAATAGTGCGTTTTTACGAGCTCATACGAGTAGGCATGGCTCCTACGGGATCAGACCGGACACTGTGGTGGTCAGTCGACCCAGCTGAGCAAGGCGCTGACACATGACTGGTTCTTGAGTCTTTCGCCTCAAGGATGGTACCGGTCGCGTCGTGTGTGTTGTCCGAGCGATGGCTCTCTGCGTTGTGTGCGTGAGCATTTCGAGCGCCGCGCGAGCGCAGCGCGCAGATGCTGTTCCGGTCGAGAGACATCCGGAGGAAGAAGCTCGCGAGCTCGTTCGCGGTGACTTGATTTCGCGCGAGGCGGCAGAAGAGCTCGAGATGGCGGCGCGTGCACGCGTAGTCACCGACCGCGCTGCGCGAATCATGGACACCCCGAATTGGAACCAGATTCTCGCGGCGCCTCGGATCGGAGATCGGCTTTCGGCAGTCGCGGTGGATCCGCGTGACGCGAACGTGATCTACGTCGGCACAGAAGAAGGTATGTTTCTTCGCTCCGGTGATGGCGGCTTCACCTGGACCGAAACGGCACTGCATCCTTTCATCGTGTTGCGCCAGTCGCTGGGGATAGAGCAGCCGACCCTCGGGATAGGAACCGGATTCGACGGAGGAAACACCGGCAATCCGGCGATGCAGGGGGGAACTACTGTTGGCGGGAGAAATCAACGCCTACGCTCGAGGGAGCGCAGCGCGATCGTCGGTCGACGAGGGATCGGAGCCCAGGAACCCGCGATTCACGTCGGTGTGACGGGTACAGAGATCGATCTTCTGGAAAGCGTCGTGTCCGATCGCGAGGACGAGACCACGCCAGTCTTGCCCATCACTGTCTGTCCCGGAGGGAGGTACTCGATCCTCGTCGCGACCGACGAACAGGTTTTTGCTTCGTACGATGAGGGGCAATCGTTCGTGGTGATCAATCCGGCTGCGCTCGCGTCTCCGTTCATTGACATGGGCGAGGACCCGATTCACGACGTGCAGTGCAACCCGCGGGACCCAAACGAGATTATCGTCGCGACAAGCCGCGGCATCCTTCGATCGACTGACGGCGCGGCGACGTTTACCGAAAGCGTGCACGGAATGACGGGCGGCGCCGCGACTGCGATTGCGTGGGATACGCGCTCCGAAGCGACGAAGTCGAGCATGGTCGTCGCTATGGAGACTCAGCTTTTTCTCGGCGACCCTGAGTCCGAGTACGGGCTCGAGTACATCTATCCAGAGTTCGAGAACCCGTCGATGGCGCCATACCTGTACATCCGGCGCATCGCGTTCACGCCGTCGGGCCGGATCTGGATCGCAACCGATGCGGGCGTCCGTGCGACGCAATCGGACGACATCGTGGACTGGACGCGGCCGGGCTGGGGCATGTTCTCCGCGCCCATCAAGTTCGTCGTGGCGGGCACCAACGAGACGGGAGGGGATCGCGTCGTCATCACGGAAGGCCGCAATGTTTGGTCGACGGATGACGGCGGCGTGGCCTGGTATCCGTTCTTTTCAGGCGTGACACGGCGCACGATTCGGCAAGTAGCGTTCACCAAGTCTGCGCGCGGCGAACCAATCTGGTTCGTCCTCACGAGCGGTGAGCTGTGGCGCTCAGACGTGCCCTCGCTGCCCAGTCAGTTCGTCGACCCGCAGCTTCAGAGTTGGGCGCGAAGAAAGCTTCATCGAACGCCACCGTTGATCAACACGCTGGACGCGTCGCTCGAGCATCTTCGGCTTCGCGCGACCGACCTCAACAATATGCGAACGGCTCTGCGTGACTACGCCTGGATGCCGCGCAGAATCGCGGTCCACACGTACTACACGCGGACAGACCGGCGCTTCTACTACGAAGCAAACATCCCGCGGCCGGACTCTCCTGGAAGCCTCTCGCACGAACGGGTTTGGAACTGGGACGCGTTCCGAGCAATTCTCTTCGCACGCTGGGACGTCGGAAGTGTAATGCGAAGCAGCCTCAACTCGCGCCAGCGAGAAGCGCTCTACTTCCTTCAGCAACAGACGCTCTACGTGATCGAAGATGCCTGGCATGAGCGCCGCATGCACCTCACGAGGCTGGTCTCCTCACCCTTGCCTTCGCGGCTGAGTGGCGAGATTCTTCGCGAGCGCGTAGGAGTGCTCGAAGCCGTCCTTCGCGTGTGGTGTGGGAAAGCGATTGAGCAGCTACCTCGCGTGGCTGGTGCAGCAGGAACCGAAGTCCCCGTAAACGTTGCCGCTGATAACTAGGCTAGAGAGGGTCGCTCGCGGGCCCGAACAAATAGACACGAGGCTCGCTATGAATCAACGTACGAAGTCGAACACCGCCGCTTACTTCATGCCTCGCTGGTCGAGCATTGCCGCTATCGCTTTGGCATTCGTAGGTGCTGCACGCGGCGCGAGTGCGCAGCAACTGCCGGAGGAACAGCCGCAAGGACCGAGCATCGAGGAAACCCTTGCCGCGATCGAAGAGATTCAACGCTCCTGGGAGTACGAGCCAACGGCCGACGAAGTCGTGCAAGCAGGTCTTCGGTTCTTCCGCGTTCACCCCGAAGCGCTCGAAGACATGCGCACCCGCGCGACGGCCCGGTCGCTCCTGCCGCAGCTCGAGGGTCAGTACGGCTACACCGATGGTCGCAGCGCGCAGGCTGAACGACAGATGCCAAATCCTCTCGAGACGGCGACCGACAACGCGGAGCGCACGCACGATATTCGAGTGAGCGCAACTTGGGATCTGCCGGGGCTCGTCTTCAACGACAGCCAGGTTCAGGTGTACGCGCTCATCGGCATTCAGCGCGACCTCATGCTCGAAGTATTGCGCGCTTTCTACGCGCGTCGTCAGCTGGTGCTCTCGGCAGCCCTTCGCCCACCCGAAGATCCGATCGCTCTTGCATCGCTTCTTCTCCGTATCGACGAGTTCACTGCGACGATGGACGCTCTCACCGGCGCTTGGTTCAGCCGAGCTCTACGCATGGGACGCGAACGAGCGCGACGTGAGGAGCGTCGGGGTGCGGCTCCCGCTGACACCGCACCAGCGCCTGCACGACGTTAGCTCTTCGCGAGCCCGCGAAGCACGTACTGAAGAATGCCGCCGTGCAGGAGGTATTCAACTTCTTGCGGCGAGTCGATTCGCGCGGTGACGTTGAACTTCTTGGTGCCTGCCGCGGAGATGGCTTCGACCATGAGCTTCATCTTGGGAGCGAGGCCCGCGCTGATGCCGATGATGTCGAAGGTCTCGTCGCCCTTGAGGCCGAGCGACGCGCGCGTGGCACCGGGCTCGAACTCGAGCGGCAGCACGCCCATGCCGATGAGGTTCGAGCGATGGATGCGCTCGTAGCTCTCCGCGATGACGGCGCGCACACCGAGGAGGAGTGTGCCTTTGGCGGCCCAATCACGCGATGAGCCTGAGCCATACTCTTTGCCGGCAACGACGACGAGCGGCGTCGCGGTTTCGCGATACTTCATCGCCCCTTCGTAGATGCTGGTGACTGTATCCGTCGGGAAGTGCTTCGTGAGGCCGCCCTCGGGTCCCACGCCGTCCTTTTGAAGGATCTCGTTCTTCAGTCGGATGTTGGCAAACGTGCCACGCACCATGACTTCGTGATTGCCGCGACGCGCGCCGTACTGGTTGTAGTCGCGTGGCGACACGCCGTTCTCTGCGAGGTACTTGGCGGCGGGGCTGTCTTTGGCGATGTTGCCCGCGGGCGAAATGTGATCGGTCGTGATCGAGTCACCGAGCATCGCGAGCACGCGTGCGCCGCGAATGTCGGATGGCGGCGGTGGAACATCCATCGTCATCGAGTCGAAGAACGAAGGCTTGCGGATGTACGTCGACTTCGGATCCCAGGTGAACGTGTCGCCAGTAGGAACATCGAGCGAGCGCCACGCTTGCGGTCCTTCGAGGACCTTTCCGTATCGTTCGACGAACTGAGACGTCTTCACCGAGGTGCGAATGGTATCCGCGATCTCTTGCTGCGTCGGCCAGACGTCGCGAAGGAACACGGTCTTGCCGCCCGTTCCGACTCCGAGCGGCTCGGTCTCGAAGTCGATGTCGGTCGTCCCGGCAAGTGCGTACGCAACAACGAGCGGGGGCGATGCGAGGTAGTTCGCTTGCACGACTGGATTCACGCGGCCTTCGAAGTTTCGATTGCCGGAGAGGACGCTCGAGACGACGAGGTTCTTCTCCTTGATTGCGGCGGTGACTTCGTCCGGAACCGGTCCGCTGTTTCCGATGCAGGTGGTGCAACCGTAGCCGACGAGGTTGAAGCCAAGCTCGTTCAACGGCTGCTCGAGTCCAGACGCCTTGTAGTACTCGGTGACGACTTGGGAGCCGGGAGCCAGCGAGGTCTTCACCCACGGTCGTCTGGTCAGGCCGAATGCGCGGGCTTTCTTGGCGAGCAAACCGGCGGCGATCATCACGCTCGGGTTCGAGGTGTTGGTGCAGCTGGTGATTGCGGCAATCACGACTGCGCCGTGACCCAGCGCGTACGAAGCGCCGTCCGTCGTTGCGGTCGCCGTCTCGTGGATCGGGCCAAGCGTCGGGGTGCTTGCCCCGGTTCCGTTCATCCACGTGTCCACGGCAGCTTTGTCCACGTTCGCGACTCGATCGCCGAGCAATCCAACGAGCGACCGACGCCACGACCGCTTCGCTTGTGTGAGAGGGACGCGATCTTGTGGGCGCTTTGGACCTGCGATCGAGGGAACGACGTCTGCGAGGTTCAGCTCGACCGTGTCGGAGAAACGAAGCTCGGGACTCTCCGAGGTCCGGAACAGCCCCTGGAGCTTGAAGTACTCTTCGACGAGCTTCACCTGATCTTCGGAGCGGCCGGAGAACCGCAGATACGCGAGTGTCTCGGCGTCGACCGGGAAGAAGCCCATCGTCGCGCCGTACTCCGGCGCCATGTTCGCGATGGTCGCGCGATCCGTAAGCGCTAGCGCGTCCAGACCGGGTCCATAGAACTCGACGAACTTCCCGACGACGCCCTTTTTGCGGAGCATCTCGGTCACGGTCAGAACGGCATCGGTCGCAGTCGCACCTTCGCGTAGCTTGCCGGTCAGCTTGAAACCGACGACCTGGGGCAAGAGCATCGCGCACGGCTGTCCGAGCATCGCAGCTTCGGCTTCGATTCCGCCGACGCCCCAGCCAAGAACACCGAGCCCGTTAATCATGGTCGTATGTGAATCGGTTCCGACCAGCGAGTCGGGATAGACGAGCGTGCGATCGCCGTCCTTCGCTGCGAACGCAACGTTCGCGAGGAACTCCACGTTGACCTGGTGAACGATCCCGGTTCCGGGCGGAACCACGCGAAAACCATCGAAGGCGCCCTGGCCCCAACGCAGGAACTGGTAGCGCTCCTGATTCCGTTCGAATTCGAGCTTCACGTTCTCGTCGAACGAACGGATCGTTCCGAACGCGTCGACCTGAACGCTGTGATCGATGACCAGATCTGCAGGCTGAAGAGGTCCGATTCGCTTGGGGTTACCCCCTAGGCGGGCAAACGCCTCCCGCATGGCGGCAAGATCGCAAACCGCTGGGACACCAGTGAAGTCTTGCAAAAGGACTCGGGCGGGCGTGAACTGCACCTCGATTTCGCTGGTTCCTTTGGGGTCCCATTTGGCGACGGCTTCGATGTGGTCGCGGAAGACTGACTTGTCGTCTTCTCGGCGAAGTAAACATTCGAGCAGGATCCGGATCGAAACGGGAAGGGTGGCGACATCGCCGATCCCTGCCTTTGAAAGGGCATCTAGCCGAAAGACGTCGACTTCCTTGCCGGCGAGCGTAACGCGGGCTCGGGCGCCGAAGGAGTTTTTGCTGGAGGGGGGCTGGTTGGTGCTTGCGCTCATGGTGTCCGTTTTCGGCGCAACCATGGAGCCTTTGTGCCCCGATGACAATGGTCTCGGACGCTGCGAAATGCGGGAACCTCGGCCCAAAAGTTTTGACAGTAGATTTCGCCGACCCCTATTCTCCCGCTCGGAGCGTTCATGTCCGCACGTGTACTCATAGTGGAAAACGATGCGCCGTTCGCGGACTGGCTCCGCGCGGCCTTCGAATCCGTAGGCGCCGCGGTCGACCTCTTCGAGGATGGTGATGCCGCAATCGCGCACGCGTCCTCTGCGAAGCCCTCCATGATCGTCGTCAGCGTCGAAGGGGCGCCGGGATCTGGACAACAGAGTCCCGGCTTCGCGATTGGGAACAAGGTTCGTCGGTCGGACCTGAAGTCCATCCCAATGGTTATGATGTACAGCTCGACCTCGCCCGAGACGATCGATCAGCACCGAAAGCTGCGCTGGCACGCCGACGTGTATCTCCGAAAGCCGTTCGAGTTCGTCGAGATTCATAACCATGCCAAGCAGTGGATGGATATTGCGGACCTCGCGCTCGACGAAGAGGTCTCGGTCGATGACGTCGCGCAAATGGAGGACGCTCAGCTCGACGTCATCGAGGAGCCGGGCGAGCCCACCCGCGATGTTGCAATCGAGTCTCGAGCCGCGCCTGTGCAGGAAGCGGACGGATTCGACGACGCCTTCAACGCGCTCATCGCGGACGACGCGACAGACATCAGCGAGTCTCCGGTTCCGCCGGCCAAGGCGGCTCCGGCAAAGCCAGCAGCCCCAGCTCCGGCAGCGCCACCCCCGGTGGCCAAGCCAGCACCTGCGCAAGCAGCCGCCGCGCCTCTGCGAGCCGAGAAAGCTCAAGACGACTCGGCCCTCGTCAGCGCTCGCGCGGAGCTCGAAAAGCTTCGAGAGCAGCTGGACGAAGCGACGCGAACGGCAGAGTCCGCCAAGGAAGAAGCCCGACGTGCACGCGAAGAAGCGTCGAAAGCGTCTGCGCAACGTGGGGCGGCAAGCGGAGCCTCGAGCCGCGAGGTCTTGGATCTACGTGAGCAGCTGAACCGCAAAGACAAGGAGATCCTGTCGTTCAAGGATCAGATGTCCGCGCGTGAGAAGCAGGCGCTCGATGCCACTGACAAGCAGCTTGAGCTCGAACGCGCCGCCGCGGATCGCGACGAGAAGATCGGTGAGCTGGAACGCGCGCTCGCCGAATCAAAAGCCAAGAGCGAAGCCTCGGCACGTGACAGGGAGACTTCGCAGAAACGCGAAGACGACCTCAAGGCTCGTCTCGAACGCGCCGAGTCGCGAGCAAAGAAGCTCGAGACGGATCACGAGGCCGCGATAGCAAGCGTTCGCGAGGAGCTCGCCGCCGCAGCCGCTGCGCATGGTAAAGCGCTTGCCGAAGTCGAAGAGCAGCACACTTTGGCGAACGCGAAGCTGAACGCGAGTCACGAAGCCGCACTCGATTCTGCGCGCCAAGCTGCGGTCGCAGAGCGAGAGAAGGCAACGGCTGCTCATGCCGACGCCTTGGCCAAGGTCCGCTCCGAGCACGAAGTTGCGCTGAGCGAGCTCTCCGACAAGCACGCAACAGAAACGGCAAAGCTTCGCGCCGGGCACGAGGCCGCGCTCGAAGACGCAAAACAGAACGCTGATGCAGAGCGTGAAACCGCGGTGCTTCAGCTTCGCGAAGAGCTCACGCAAGAGCACAAGACGCAGACCGCCTCGCTCGCTACGGCGAAGGAAGAGGCTCTCGCCGCCCTAAAAGCCGAGCTCGAAACGAAGCACGCAGCGTCGCTCAAAGAGACGACCGAGAAACACAATCGCGAACTCGCTCTTCTTGGTCGAAAGTTGGCGGAAGCGGAGAACGCGACGTCTCGCCTCGAAGACGAGCTCGACGCGCTCAAGAAGGACAAGTCCAGCCTTGAGACGCGAGCGAAAGATGTCGAAGAGCGTACGAGCAAGCTCGAGGGCAAGCTGCGAAGAGACGAAGAGCGACTCGAACGCGTGCAGCGCGCGCTCGCGGTCGGCATCGGGCTCCTCGAGGACCGCCGCGAAGACTCTGTCTGAGGCAGGCGTAGTCGGCTGCGTCGGCGTTACTCGCCGCAAGTAAAGACGTACAGCGCGCTTGAAGGGGCACCTCTGCTGAGTGCGATTGCGGCATCGCCGGTACCACCTGCGACTGCCATCGACACGGCGCGAGTGCCAGGTGCGATCGGGAGGGTGCGAAGAATCGAAGGAGCGCCAGAGGGTGGCACGGCAATCTCGTGAAGGACGGCCGCTCCCTCGTTGTTCGCGAGCACGAGCGCAAGGTTTCCGTGCTCTCCCAACGCGAGCTGCGATCCGAAATACGCCTCAGGCGCGCTGACGCGGCCGGGGATGGTCAGTTGGTGGGTGCCCTCGGAGATATCGAGAAACGTACCGACGAACGTCAGGTTTTGGTAGACGACGACCATCATGTTCGAGCCGTCTGATCCGCGCGCGATGCTCGTCGCCTCACGGAACTCATCCATGGAGCGCAGTCGGTACGGTGTCAGACCGGGGCTCGCCGGTGGGGTGTAGAGAAGGTCGTGCTTCCACATTTCCCACGTCGTTGACAGCTCGTCGCTCGTGAACCCCGTGACGCTTCTGTAGCCGCTCCCAATTCCAATCGCGAGACGCTCGGAGCCAAGGCGGGCTTCGTTCGGCGCCGTGAAGGAAGGAGTCGGCGTGTTCTCGATACCGACGGACAACACGAAGTTGGCGTCGCGGTCGTATGTGGCGACCGCGCGAATCGGGATCGGACCCGAGATGCCAGACGCCGTCGCCGCGACGAGCCGCCGGACTGGCCCCATCTTCATCGGTACCGACGCGACGAAGTCTCCTGCATCGTTGTAGAGCGTTGCACGTGCTTCCGCGGCTGCGTGGACGGCCACGACTCCGATCCGCGTGCTGACCGCATCGAATGCGTCGACCATGGATCCTCGCACGACGAACTCAGTGCCAACCGCACCGCCGTTCCTGTCGATCGGGCGGACAAGGAGGTGGCCGTCAGTGGCTCGCCGCCAGAACACGAAGTAGCCGGGTGTTGCGGGTCGAGTGACGACCTCGAGGCTGTCCGCCGCCCAGGTGCTCTCGGTCGCCGGCCGGACCTCGCGAATCCCCTCGTCGACGAGCGTGTCGCAATCGTCGTCTCCGTTGTTGCAGAGCTCGGCTGCTCCTGGGTGAGTCGTGCCTACCGAGTCGTCGCAATCCCCACCCCGTGTCGCGTATCCGGCATCAACGGCGCAGACGGCAACGCGCGCGTTGTCGTCCCCGTACGTGTCCATGTCCCGGTCGACGTAGACGGTGATCGAGACGCACGCTTCGACACTCGCCTCGCGAACCGCAGTGTCGATGGATGCATCGGGCGAGGAGTCACGAGCGAGTACGGCCGCGTCTGTCGCATCGACGCGAGCATCGGAGATGCGCGAATCGGGCGCTCCATCGTCCATCGCGCGAACGTCGGGCGGCGGTGATCGAAGGTCATTCGTTGAGGCATCGAACGGAATGCACTGGTCGAACCGGCTTGCCGTGCCAGGGGGGCAGTCACTGCGTGCGCACGAGAGCGCAAGACAGAGGAAAAACCCACCTGATATTTTCGCTACTCCGAGGCGCACACGTCGACCGCGGACGGGCTTTGGACGAATGCGCAGGAGGGAGCGCGCCCGTTGGCGCATGTGGCCACGCCGCCCGAGCAAGTCGCGACAACACCACCGATCTGAACGCAGGCTTCGCGGCACATGGTGCCGCCGTCGCTCTGCCCGCACACGGAGCCGCGTTGATACGTGGGATCTTCACAATACGCGGAGCCGCCTGCGCTGCATGTCGCCGTTGGGGCGGTGCAGGTAACCGTTCCACGATCCGTCCGGGTCGAAGCGCAACTCGTTGCCGAGCTCACTCCTGCGGCGAAGAGCAGCGTAAACAGCGCTGCGCGAGCTCGGAGGCCTCTCGTTTTCATAGCGGGCCTCCTATATCAAGGAATGCACCGTCCGCACTAACGCTCCCCCCGACTCGGATCGGTTGTCCAATCAACAGCAGTGCGCCCAGCGCCCCGAGCACACCGGCGCCGATCGCATAGCCGAACGCGGCGTCTCCGGAACGGAGAATGCGCGGACAGCTCGGCGCTACCAAATCGCTCGTCGGTGCACACTGGCCGTTGCGGCTCGCAAGATCGACGGCGGGAAAGACCATCGCGATTGCGCCCGCGGCTAGCGCACCGCCGACCACGAAGTTTAACCAGTGCGCTTCCGTTCGATCGACGTCCTGCGTGTGTCGGTCTCGCGGTGTTCGAACGGGATCGCCTGTGTGCGGGGCGACAACGGCACTCGATTGGCCAGGT
>CAZWQH010000147.1:0-10667 GCA_964635815.1 uncultured Sandaracinaceae bacterium | reverse complement strand
GCCGCGCCGGAACCACGGAGAGCCATGTCGAAGTCGTCATCGGCGCGCACTACGATCACATCGCCGGGTGTCCGGGCGCGGATGACAACGCGAGCGGCCTTGCGGGCGCGTTCGAGGTTGCGCGTCTGCTACAGGGCGGAACGTTCAAACGCACGTTGATCGTAGCGTGTTTCGATGAGGGAGAACGCAACTTTGCCGGCTCGACCGCGTTCGTCGAAAAGGCGATCGCGGAGCGTCGTTCAATCGCAGCCGCGATGATTCTCGACATGATCGGTTTTCGATCCACGGTCGACAACTCACAGACTATTCCGGTGTCGATTGAGCGTTACTACTCACACCAGACTCGAACGCTGCGGTTCTACAAGCAGCGCGCGGATTTCGTGGCGCTCGCTTTCGATGAGCGCTCGACGCGAATCGCAGAGCTCTTTGGAACAGTCGCCAGAGAAACGGACGTCCGGGCAGCGCTGTTCCCCGTCTCAGAGGATTACTACTTGGCGGGGGTCGTACCCGACCTTCAGCGCTCGGATCATCAGAGCTTTTGGCTGGGCGGCTTTCCCGCGCTCATCGTCACGGACACAGGGGAATCCCGGAACCCCAACCGCTACTGCAGGCAGGGTATCGACTCAATCGAAACCCTCGATCTAGCGTTTGCCGGGTCGATTGTGAACATGGCGGCGGGTGCTGTCGGTGGTGCGCTTCGCAACGCGAATCGGTAGCTACTTCGTGCCCCACATGCGGTCGCCCGCGTCGCCCAGTCCCGGAACGATATACCCGTGGTCGTTCAACTTCTCGTCGACCGCCGCTGTGAAAATCGGAACGTCCGGATGCGCCTCATGCAGTCGCCCGACTCCCTCGGGTGCAGCAAGCAGGCAGACGAATTTGAGCGACCGAGGTCCCATCGCCTTGATCCGCGTCAGCGCCGCAGCTGCGCTGTTACCCGTCGCGAGCATCGGGTCCACGACGATACAATCGCGGTCCGCCATCTCGCCCGGCACCTTGAAGTAATACTCTACGGCCTGAAGCGTGTCGGGGTCGCGATACAGACCGATGTGCCCCACGCGCGCGCTCGGTAGCACCGCAAGAATCCCGTCCGCGATAGCCATACCCGCGCGCAAAATCGGGATGAGGACGACCTTCTTTCCTTCGAGAGAAGGCGCCTGCATCTTGGTGATCGGCGTCTCGATCTCCACGAGCGTGAGCGGAAGGTCTCGCGTCACTTCGTATGCGAGCAGACCGCTGATCTCCATGAGCAGTCGGCGAAACGAGTTCGTGCTCGTTTCCTTCTTTCGCATGATGGTGAGCTTGTGCTGAACGAGCGGATGCTTGATGACGTGGAGTTCGCGCATGCTGGTTGCGGCTCATAGTCGCGTCGGAAGCGCGCGCAAGGTGGCGCACGGTGGCGCGGGCCGCTAGTACTGCGCGCGGAAGCTGCATATGCCTCTTTTCATCGGAATCGCCGGAGGTACGGGAAGTGGAAAAACCACGGTCGCGCACAAGCTCGTCGAGCGAATGCCCGAAGGACAGGCGCTGCTGATTTCGCACGATTGGTACTATCGCGAACGCGGCGGGCTGTCTCCCGAGCAGCGCGCTGCCGTGAACTTCGACGAGCCGGACGCGCTGGAGAACGTGCTTCTCGCGGAGCACCTCGACGAGCTTCGATTGGGACGGTCCGTGCGGGCGCCTCAGTACGACTTCACTGCGCACACGCGCCGCAAAGAGACGGTTCTCATCGAGCCGCGGCCGCTCATCGTGGTCGAGGGCATCCTGCTCTTCGCGGTCAGGACTATCCGTGACGCGCTCGACCTGCGCATCTTCGTGGACACGGACGACGACGTTCGACTCTTGCGACGCTTGCGTCGCGACATGATCGAACGCGGCCGCGATCTCGAGAGCGTCGAGCGTCAGTACACGCGCACCGTTCGACCCATGCATCGCTTGCACGTCGAACCGAGCAAACAGCACGCAGATCTCATCATCCCGGAGGGCGGTGAGAACGAGCGCGCGCTGGATGTCGTGGTCAGTCGGATGCTGCGCGCACTACGTTGACCGAAGGGTCGCTGACGACCCTAACGCAGCAACGCGAGGCTCTACTTGGCCTTCTTGGCAGGCGCCTTTTTGGTGGCCTGCTCTTCGCGCCACTTCGCAAGGTTCTTGGTGGCCTTTGCCTTCTGCTTACGACGGGTGCGGGGATCTTGCGGGGAAGCCATAGTGGGCCGCGTTATGGCAAACGCGGCGCCGGAGCGCAAGACGTCACCGTTTGGTGAATCGGATTGCACGCCCTGTCGCGACACGGTCAGGAGTCTGGTACGAGTAGTGCTCCACGTTTGCCGCGTGAAGAGCCTGCATGCCTATCGTTGCCGACGAGCCTGACGCGCGACGCGGGGGGGTCGACGCGGCTGTGCCGACCATCTGGCAGTAGTGGAACTCGACGGTCTCGTTCGGGAAGAGCTTTGCTTGGAATCGCAGGCTCGCACCGGGGTCACTGGCAATCGTGAATGTGCCCCACTCGAACGTGGTGTGATCGCCCACTCGAGCGACGCTCACGCTGGATGGCAACGTCGCGTGAGGGCCCAGGTCGTCCCAGAACGGTGCAAGAATGGCTGTGTCGTAGCCGCGATTTGGAACCGGCGAGTTGATCCACTCCGACCGCGTGGGGAACGAGTCGCTCGGTCGCGCCAGATACGCCACGCCGTTCGAGTCCACGACGAATGCGAGATACTCCTCGCCGAACAAGAACAAGCTCATGGGCGGAACCATCGCACTACTCACGGCATCATCCTCTCCCGTCAGGATGACAGACCCCTCCGGCAAGCTGTCACAGCTCGCATCGATCGTGGACGTCTCGTAGTACGGGCGCGCGACGACGAGTGAGAGATCGACGAGGCCGGTCGGAAAGAACTCGGCCACTCCACCGACAGTGAAGATGACGTCACGCGGGGCATCGCCGTTGGTGAAAGACGTAACCTCGCCGATTGCGAGAGCGAGTTGATCCCCGGACGCCAGGCAATCGGTCGCACCGCAACTATCGAGCACGCGCAACGCGATATCCATCTGTCGCGGTGAGGCGCCCAACGTCAATCGCTCCCCTGCCTCCAGATGTGCACGATAGAAAAGATTCGTGCCCTGAGCGCGAGCGAGGCAGACATCGTCCAGTCCGCTTCGACCATCGGTTGCGTTCTGTAAGCTCAAGTCATCCATCTGAGTGACCGAGCGAGCCATGGAGCAAACGCCATTTCGCTGAGCTGGAATTTGATGCGTGGTGACGGTAAACGACCCACGGCCAGCCGCGTCTCCTCCGCCAACGTAGAAGTAGTGCCCGTGCGCCCCCGGCGACGAGGGAATCAGGAACGACAACGTCACGGTACCCGGTCCGGGCACCTGCTCGTTGTTGCAAGAGGCAGCGCATGCTTCGTTGATCATTCCGAACGACGGCAAGAAACCATCCGTCACTATGTCCACGACAATCGCGACTCCAGCTGGAGCGGCAGTATGAAACCAGCGAGCGTGACGCCCTTGGTTGCAGGCAGCTGCTTCGCTTCCGTCGATGATGGAGTACGCCGTCTCCCCGTTTGCCATCGCGTGCGCGGTCGCGCAGGCCCCGTTGCCGACAATCGCGTCGCGAGGTCTCACCACGTCCGGTGCGAGGATCACGTCTGGTCGAACGAGCGCGCTATCCCGCGCGGACGCGTCGGTCGAAGTCGCGTCGATCGAAGTCGCGTCGCGACTCGCGGCATCCGGAGCGGCGACATCACTCGTGGAAGCATCGCTCGGGCCCGGGGAAACGCTTGGCGAGCTGCCACAAGCGAGGACGCAAGCAGAACAAAGGAACACAAGAAGCAAACTACGCATAGGGCGCCTCTCTAGCGCTCACCGTTCTTGCACGCCATTCGAGAACCTGTTCGCTGAACCGCAAGAAACGCGTGGTTTCTTTCGCTTGGACCTGCAAGCAGTCCTCGCGGTTGCGCTTTATGGGCGGTGTCTCACAACTCGACCGTGGCGCGCGCAAATCTCGACGAGCGGAAGTCCAACCGTTCGACGGCAAATCGTTGGGAGCTCTATCGCGCGCTCGGTGATCCTGCGCGCGTGCTGATGCTGTCGCTCGTCGCCGATGAAGAACTGTCCGTCGGCGAGCTTGCGCAAGCGATGGACGAGTCCCAGCCAACCGTTTCGCGTCACGCAGCTGCACTTCGCCGCTTAGGCCTCATTCAGGAGCGTCGCGAAGGTACACGGGTGTTTCTTCGTGCATCAGAGGACGCCGCCAAGGATCGCGTGATCATCGATGCCATCGAGCATGGACGCGCTCTCGCCGAGTCCATGGGCGTGCTGGCACTCGTGAACCGAATCGTCCGCTCCCGCGATTCAGCGGCGCGCGAGTTCTTTGCCAAGCACGCGGCGGCAAAAGCGCGTCCAGAAACCACCCCGGACGAGTTCGGCGCATACCTCACCGCTTTAGGTGCACTGCTACCGTCGCGTGAGCTTGCCGTCGACGTCGGCACCGGAGACGGGGCAGTGCTCGAGTTGCTCGCTCCAATCTTCACGCGAGTCATAGCGCTCGATCGCTCGAAAGCTCAGCTTGCCCAGGCACAGAAACGCGCCGAGCGGCGAGGCTTTACACACATCGAATTCGTTGCGGGTGAGCTGGATGGTCCCGAGATCAAAAAGCGCGTGGAGGGCCGTGGCGGCGCGGACGTCGTGTTCGCGTCGCGGTTCCTCCACCACAACCCACAGCCGGCAAAAGCCGTTGCACGCATGGCGCAGCTCGCGCGAAAGCCGGGCAACAGCGTTCCTGCCGGAGCGATTGTCGTTCTTGACTACGAGCCGTACGCCGACGACGCGTTGCGCTCCGCTCAAGCGGACTTGTGGATGGGATTCTCCGAAGCCGAGATCGGTCGGTTCTTCGCAGCCGCGTCGTTGTCCGTCGACATCCGGAGCATTCCGCGTGAACGCGCCGGCACCGGACCGGACTCGCACCTCCCATGGTTTGTTGCGGTCGGAAGAGCGACTTCCTAAGAAAAAGCGTCGAAATCTCGCTCACTCAGTGAGGAACCTCTTTCGCTTTGGACTTCTCTATTTGCGTACTTGCGCAAATATGCATAAATAGAGCGCATGACCGTCGAGAACATCAAAGTCACCGCGCCTGCAGTGTCAACCAAGAACACAAAGTACAAAGTCGCCGACATCTCGCTCGCCGAGTGGGGCCGCAAAGAGATCCGAATCGCCGAGACCGAAATGCCGGGGCTCATGTCGATTCGCGCCGAGTACAAAGCCAGTAAGCCGCTCAAGGGCGCGCGCATCGCTGGATGCCTTCACATGACCGTGCAGACCGCGGTTCTCATCGAGACGCTCGTCGAGCTCGGCGCAGACGTCACCTGGACCAGCTGCAACATTTTCTCGACGCAGGATCACGCAGCGGCCGCAATCGCGGTCACGGGCGTTCCCGTCTACGCATGGAAGGGCGAGACTGAGCCCGAGTACGACTGGTGCCTCGAGCAACAGCTCCTCGCGTTCGAAGGCGGCAAGGCCCCGAACATGATCCTCGATGACGGCGGCGACCTCACCAAGCTCATCCACGACAAATACCCCCAGATGTTCAAGGGTCCGGACGCGATCCGCGGAATCTCTGAAGAGACGACCACCGGTGTGCATCGCCTCTACGAGATGTCGAAGGTCGGCAAGCTCTTCGCTCCCGCCATCAACGTCAACGACTCCGTGACGAAGTCGAAGTTCGACAACCTCTACGGTTGCCGTGAGTCCCTTGTCGACGGCATCAAGCGCGCAACGAGCGTCATGCTCGCCGGTAAGATCTGCGTCGTGGCCGGATATGGCGACGTGGGCAAAGGCTGCGCGCAGTCGCTCCGTGCGTATGGCGCTCGCGTTTGGATCACCGAGATCGACCCCATCTGCGCGCTGCAAGCCGCGATGGAAGGGTACGACGTCGTCACGATGGACGAGGCCGCGTCGAAGGCCGACCTTTTCGTCACCGCGACCGGTTGCTTCAACGTCGTCACGTTCGAGCACATGAAGCAGATGAAGAACGAGGCGATTCTCTGCAACATCGGACACTTCGACAGTGAGATCGAGATGTCCGCGCTCACGAATCCGAAGAACGGCGTCAAAGAAGAGAACATCAAGCCGCAGGTTGATCACTTCATCTTCCCAGACAGCAAGCGCATCACCGTGCTCGCGCGCGGGCGCTTGGTGAACCTTGGATGTGCCACTGGTCACCCGAGCTTCGTCATGAGCTCGAGCTTCTCCAACCAGGTGCTTGCTCAGATCGCGCTCTTTGGCGACACCGGTGCGAACCGCAAGTTCGAGTCGGGCAAAGTTTATGTCCTTCCAAAGGACCTCGACGAGAAGGTCGCGCGCCTTCATCTCGGCAAGCTGGGCGTGAAGCTCACGACGTTGACGGCTCAGCAAGCGGAGTATCTGGGCGTGAACCCGGCTGGTCCGTACAAGCCGGATCACTACCGATACTAGCGGTAGGCATCACGAGGGCTAGACCCGTTCTGCTTTGACTTGAGCCTGAGTGCCCCCGCAGCGGACGGAGGGAGCGTACGCCTTGGTACGTTACCGACGAACGCGAGGAGGAAAGCCAGGATCAGGTCAAATGAGAGCGGGTCTAGGGCAGCTCTGATCTGATTCCAGCAAAGTCATCGTCGGCGGCGAGCTTCTCGACATCGAGAAAACCAGCTCGCCGCGCTCGTTTAATCGCATCGAGGCCCTTCTCGAAATCACCGTGCCGACACCATGCTCGCGCTGAGTCGACGGCGAACTCTGGATCTCGCGTCGTGGTAAACGCGACGTCGGCAATACGGGCGGCAGCGCTGAACGCGCTGGACGCAAACGCGCCGTCGAGTGCCCGCGCGAACGTATCGCGCGCAACGTCATGAGTGCGTGAAGCCAGTACGTCCGCGAGCTGATCGAACAGACCGGCAAGCACGTGTGCCTCAACGAGACGCTCCGTGATCGAAACGTGAGGCGCACTCGATTGCGCGTAGATCTCGCGCAGCAAATGAGCCGCGTTTGGTGCATCCCCTAGCGCGAGCAGAACGGCTGCGCGCAGCGAGGGATCTACCGCGCGCCCCTCCGGTACCAATGCCATCGCGTCCGCGGCTGCCTGAGCCTGACCGCGACCGAGCGCAGCCCACGCTCGCAAGTGAGCGCCCGCGGATAGGTACACTTCGAACGGTTCCCCAGTCTCACCCGACGCGTACGCGTCCTGGAGAAGCAACGTCGCCATCTCGTCGGCAAGCGCGTAGTTACTTTGGGACAACGCGTTGAAACCCTCGCGTACGCGACCCGCAAGCCTCATCGTCGGAGCGATGTCGCGTTCGAATCGGTAGTCTCGATAGTTTCCGATAAGCGCGATGACGAGAAGCATCCCAGGTGCGATCAAGCCATACCCCACCGAGACCGCGAGCAAGATCACGCCAATGGCAAGGGACGAGACGCGCGCAATCTTGGTCCCGACTCGTGGGAAGAGCGCTTCGAGTGCAGCAGCGAGTGCGTGACCGCCATCTAGCGGAAGCATGGGGATGAGATTGATGACACCGAGCGCGACGTTGACGACTATCACGTATCGGAGTGCTACCGACGCGCCCGTGTCACCCGTGAGCACCACGCCGAGCGCGCGGGCAATCGCGAGGGACAACGCGGCGAAGACGAAGCCCGCCACCGGACCACTGAGCGAGATGAACAACTTCGCGGCTGGGTGCGGGCCCTTTCGTGCGGGCGCAAGAACAGGCGTTATGACGCCGGCCTCTGTGGACGGCGCCTCGGGTGAGGTGGTCTGTGCGGAGTACGCGGTCGTTCCACCGAGGGCGTGCAGGATGACAAACGGACGATGTCCGAACGCCCGAATGACCGCCGCGTGGCCGAGTTCGTGAAGGAGCACGGAGAACGCCGCGATGGCGAGCCAGCCGAAAATCTGCGGCGGGCTTTTCCAATCGCCCGGAAAGATCAAAACGAGGGTCAACGGAAACAACAACGACACGCGCACCGGGATCCTGAAGATCTCGAAATGCGGGCGCATCGAAGCCGCACCGGGGACCGGCGTCGGTGCTCGCTCGCGTGGGGGCTGGTCGGACATCGGACTCCAACAAGGTAGCCCGCAATCGACACACTTCGAGGGTTTTCTCCAGGAGGGACAGTGCTCACACCACCCCCAGCACGCCACGAAGTCCGCTGCTAGAGTCCGCCGCATGCTCCCATTGGACACGCATCCAAGTAAGTACCGGCACTTCAAGCTCACCGTCGACGGCGACGTCGCGACACTTGCCATGTCCATCGACGCGCATGGCGGACTTCGCCCCGGCTACGAGCTGAAGCTGAATTCGTACGACCTCGGCGTAGACATAGAGCTGGCGGATGCTGTGCAGCGTCTGCGGTTCGAGCACCCGCAAGTACGCGCCGTCGTGGTTACGTCCGCCACGGATCGAGTCTTCTGCGCCGGTGCGAACATCCCAATGCTCGGCACGTCGGCTCACGCGTTCAAAGTGAACTTCTGCAAGTTCACCAACGAGACGCGCCTCTCGATCGAAGATGCTTCGCGAAGCTCAGGTCAAAAGTACTTGGCAGCGCTCAACGGGACGTGTGCGGGCGGCGGTTACGAGCTCGCACTCGCGTGCGACGAGATCCTCCTTGTAGATGACGGTAGCTCCGCGGTCAGCTTGCCCGAGGTTCCGCTTCTCGGTGTCCTCCCGGGAACCGGGGGACTCACCCGTGTGGTCGACAAGCGAAAGGTTCGGCGGGATCGCGCGGACGTGTTCTGCACCACCAGCGAAGGCATTCGCGGAAAGCGTGCAGTCGAGTGGGGACTCGTAGATGCGCTAGCGCCTCGGAGTCGCTTTGTAGAAGCGACCAAGGAACACGCGAAGACGATGGCGACCAAGGCAGCAGCGCCTGGACGCGGTCCAGGCATTCAGCTCGAACCCGTGGCAGGCACGCTCGGCGACGACAGCATGACGTACAACTACGTGACGGTGGCGCTCGACCGGCAAGGGCGTCGAGCGGACATCACGGTACTCGGACCTGACACCGCGCCTCCCGGCGATTCGAACGCGATCCAAGCAGCTGGCTCGTCCCAATGGGCGCTCCGTGCGTTCCGCGAGCTCGACGACGCTCTCGTTCGCCTTCGATTCGAGATGCTGGATCTAGGCCTCTTGGTTCTCCATACGAAAGGAGATCTCGCGAAGGTGGTCGCTTGGGACCACGCCATTCACGCGCACAAAGATCATTGGCTCGCGAATGAAATCATCGCGCTTCAGGCACGCGTGCTCCGACGTCTGGATCTGACCGCTCGTAGCATCTTCGCCGTCGTCGACGAAGGTTCGTGCTTCGGTGGTTGTCTTCTGGAGCTCGCCCTAGCGGCGGATCGAACATACATGCTCGCAGATTCCAAAGAGGCTGTCGCAGTCGCCGTTTCACCTGCGAACGCAGGGGCGCTGCCGATGACGCACGGGATCTCACGCCTCCAAGCGCGCTTCCTTGGAAACGAGGACGCGATTAGGCAGGTGCTCAGCAGAGGTGAGCGCATTCCAACCGAGGAAGCGGAAAAGCTGGGGCTCACGACCTTCGCACCCGACGACATCGACTGGGAAGACGACGTCCGAATCGCGATCGAGGAGCGAGCCAGCATGTCGCCGGACGCCCTGACGGGAATGGAAGCAAGCCTTCGATTCCCAGGCGCCGAGAATGGCGATAGCAAGATCTTCTCTCGCTTGTCTGCGTGGCAGAACTGGATCTTCCAAAGACCAAACGCAGTTGGACCGAACGGCGCCCTCACCAAATATGGCCAGCCGGATCGCCCGACCTTCGATTGGACCCGCTGCTGAGCTGACGAAAACGAATCCAGGGAAGCTCGCCTTCTGCTTCGACGTAAGACCATTCGAAGCAAGGAGAGAGCACCATGGGATTCTTCGACAAAATCAAAGGCGCAATGAACGCGGTAACCGGCGGTGGCGCGAAAGTGACCATCGAGTTCCCGCAGCAAACATTCTTCCCGGGCGAGACCGTCCCGGTTCGCATCATCGCGACGTCCACCGGACAAGAAATCAAGTCGAAGGGCATCTTCGTGGACCTCCGCGAAATCGAGCAAATCTCAATCGCGAAGAAGCACGAGATGGTTCCGGACGACATCAACGTCGAGCGTCCGCTGACCGAGCAAGAGATTCAGCTCGCACCTGCATTCGTCTTGCCAGCCGGTCAGACGATGCAGTTCGAGGGCAAGGTCACGATTCCTGGCACGGCAGAGCCGACGTATGCAGGCCGCTACACGAAGCACCTTTGGTCGCTACGTGGTCGCGTCGAAGCGCTCGGCAATGATCCGGATTCGGGTCATCAACCGATTCGCGTCGGCGTCCGCTGACCGAGCCGACAGAAGGCGAGCGCCAGCAGCGCGACGGCAAGAAGCGAAAGCCGCGACATGGGTCGGGACGTTGCGACCGCGCAACCGCAGCCAACGCCGGCATTGACGCCAATCATCGATTGATCGGCGTCGCGCGCTCCATCGAGAGCAGCATCCGAGGGAGCGGATGAGTCCGGCCGCGCCGCATCTCGTGAGGCGTCGCCACTGGATGCATCGGCAGCGGCACTAGCATCTGCCGATGCTGAGTCACGTCCGGCGTCGGTCGAATTTTCCGCGCCGCCGTCGGCAAGGTTGATCGCCC
>CAZWQH010000146.1:0-10670 GCA_964635815.1 uncultured Sandaracinaceae bacterium | reverse complement strand
ACTCAAGCGGGCAGCCGGCTACCCGAGTCGATGTCACCTGTCGCAGTGGCCTTAAACGAGTTTCCTCGTTTGACGGCGCGTGTGGCACAGCGCGTGCGTGAGTAGATGCGAGGACCGGACATGAAACAACCACAAGGAATCTGGGCAGTTGTGACATTGGCCTTTTGCGTCTCTTGTCAGGCAACCGTCGCGCAAGAAGACTCCGATTCGGAGGTTAGCGTCGAAGGTGTCGAGCGAGCTGACGGTCCACCTTTGATCTGGACCGCGCGATACAACGAGTCCCGGATCCGCGTATTGCGCGACAACGAGCCGGTTCTTTCAATGGACTTCTCTGAAGGCGCGCGAGTTCAGTTTGGAGAGAAAGAGCTCAACCTGTTTGAGAACGAGGAAGGGTTCTTGACCGTCGAGGGATCAGATGAGGATCTGAAGGAGCTCACGGCGGCATACGACGCCACGGAGTTCGCAAGTCTCGGCGAGCTCAACGAGCGGGGCGACACTGCCAATCTGCTTGCAAGCCTTGCGACGGACATCGGCGGTGCTTGGGATTCCGCTCGCGACTTCGTACGACGCGACCCTCCCGCGCAACCTGCAACGCCATCCAGCGCGCAAGAAACGCTCGCCCGCGAGCAAGCCGAGCTGATTCGCGTTCAGCGAAGGGCGATCGAGCTTCAAGCAGAGGCCGTCCGCAATCGCCTCCACGACGCCTCGCAGCGCCGGTTGGGATGCAAGACACAAGAACAAGCGGGTGCCGAAGAAGCGCGACTCAGACGCGTGAAGACTGCGAGCAGCTGCATCGCCCACCGCTCAGTCCAGGGCTGCGCGGCGCAGTGGCCGTATCTCGTTCGGGAGGGATTCTGGGACGGGGCAGGAACCGGCGGGACCTGTTGGGGCGGTTTTTTTCAGACGGGCTGGCGTTCGAAGGATTGAATCCAGAAGCCTCACACTGCACACGCGCTGCGGGCGCGGCTGAGTCTGCGACCCTTGTGCACTGAACGTGACACGCAAGTCGCCCACGACAGAAGTAGAATCACGCCCAGCGTCGCAAAGCTAGACCCGCCCACGCGCGACGAGGACGCCGACGAGATCGAGCACCCATACTTCAACGTCGGAAGCGTGCTGCCTTCGACCGCGTTGGGATCCGTTCCGACCTCCAGCTCCTCGATGTCGGGAACGCGGTCGCCGTCACTGTCGGTGCGGGCCGCGCGAAGCGCCATCACGACAGAGAGCACGGACGAGGCATCGTCGGGTACCAGCCCAAGAGCGCGCGTGGCACGCCCGAACGGTGTGGTGGCCGTCCCAACGCCGGTGACGCCCCCGGCGTGGCACACGTTGCAGGCAACTTGATCCGGAGTCGGCACCGCAAGCGCTAGCGAGGTCGCCGCATTCGGCGTCGCACCCGCTGGAGAGGCGATCAGGCAGAAGCCAACAACCCACACCGATGCGAACCACGCTCTATAGGTAGCCATGCAGCTGTCCGATCAAACTCTGCGCAAAGAGACCCGAAGATTGCGCTCCGACAAACTGGAGCACCCCGTCAATTCGAACATCCAGGTGCGGAGCAAAGAACCACGCGACGCTCAGCCAGCCCCCGAAGGAAGAAAGCGTGCGTTCGACGTCGACGCTGGACGCCTCGACGGCGCCAATGAAGTGCAGCCCCGCTACCGGTTCGACATCCACTTGGAGGAGGCCCACTGCGCCGTACGCATTCTGTTTGGGCTGCGACACCAGCGTGACGTCCGCTTCGCCAAGCAGGACCAGCTTGTCGTCGGGTGAATACCGAAAGAACGCCCCATGCGCGTGACGCCAGACGGCCTGGTTGCCCACTGTGTTCGCCCCTGCGTACGTCAGCATGCTGCTGACGCCAATCGCGAGTCGGTGCTCCGGGGCCCACTCGAGATACGCGCTGTAGCCCCGCTCGCGATACGCGTCCGGTTGGATCTGATAGTTGCCGAGGATCACCATCACTTCCGATCGAATCTCGCCGCGCGAGTACGCGAGCGCTACTCCATGTTGTTGCGCAGCGTTGATGTCCGTCCGAGTTTGTGCACGCACCGCAAGGGTGTGCTCGATGGAACGCAGACCGAACGGAAGATTCAAGCGCCCCGCGCGCAGAAGGATCGTTCCGGTCGCATCCCCGAGTTCGACCCCGAGCCAGTGCGTGCGCGAAACAAGGCGCGCCTCATTTCCTCCGGTGACCGTCGCTGCGAGCGCTCCGGACGTGGCCACACCCACGCTCGCCGCCGCACGGAATCGATCCACCCGCGCGCCCGCTTGCAGGTCCGCCTGCATCAACAGAAACCGGACGAGCGTAGCTTGCCGTTCTGCGTGTGTTGCTACGCCAAGAACGCGCACATCTCCGCCAAGGAGCAACGCGTCCGGAACATCCACGACGCCACCCAAAAACCGTCCGCTCCGCACGGCGCTCGCGTCGCTCTCGGCCGAGGCCGAATCGTATCGCGAGCTCATGAGTAGCGCGCCTTGAGCCCGCCCGTTCCTCGTAAGCAGTCCCCCTCCGGAAGGATCAAGGTGACACGGCGTACAGTTCGTGTACCCGTGGCGAATCATCCAGCTGTGCGCCGCGACGGGACTAGCGCACAAAAAGAACGCCACCACCGCAATGCTTGGACCAACGACGTTCATTCTTCACCAGCGCGCGGACGACCACCGCCGCGCGCGCTCGCCGAGCTACGGACGTGTGCAGATGGAAGGCGCGCCAGGCGTGAAGAGAGCGAGATTCAAGCATCCCCACCCGGAGGGACATACGCTTGCGTTCTCGGTACACCCGGTTGCTGTGCAATAGCCTTGCGTTTGTCCAGGCAACACGGCGCAGTAATCGGCCGGGGCTGTGCAATCGGGGTTCGTGGTGCACGTTCGACCGAAGGCGCTTCCCCCTCCATCGCCGGGAGCACCGGCGTCCGGTCGAACGCTCTGTGCGTCGCTCGGACCAGCGTCCGTGACTGGGGTGCCCGCGTCGCTCGTCACGAGAGGTGCACCGTACTCGAACAAGCAGTTGGCGATCGGCAGACCCACGTCGAGAAGGACAGCGAAGTGGTACCTTTTTCCCGGGACGAGCGCGGGTGCTCGCACAGAGCTGGGCGTGTCTTGATACGAACCTTCAGGCGTTGTGCCGTAAGCGAAACCGCCACTGATGGCTGCAGCACTCGGTAGGACATCCAATCGCCAGATCGTTCCGGCGGGGCGGTCGAAGTTGGGGGGAACGCCGGGATTCCGCGACCCAGGTTCGAGGAGGTAAACGTAGCGAGCCGTGCCGCGAAAGGTGACCTGCCCGTTTGGAGCGATGCCTTCACCAGCGACGCATTGCGTCGGCGCGCGCACGCTGTTTTCATAAATCGGGCCGCCAAACGGTGGAACTCCGCGTGAGGTCCCCTCAGAGACACCGCGTCGGGCGAGCTCCGCACGCAAGAACGCCTTCATGCGAGCGGTGTCCGTCGTTGGAATGCCCGTCGCCGTGCGATCAAATCCGTTGTTGACGCTGGGCTCGTATGCACCGAGCACCGACGAGTCTGCATCTCCGACGAAGAGCGCGAGTCCGGTGTCCGACATTGAGTCCAGCCAGATCGGGCCCGCACCGATGTCCCATTGGGACGCTCCCATCGGAGCGTGTCGTGAATCGTGACAGCACACGCATCCGGTCGCCTCGATCTGCGACTTGGCCCAAGCGAGTTCTCCCATAAAGGCAGCGTCGTTGAGTCGCGGATCATTCGGCGTCGAAGTCCCGGCAGGTGCCTTCGGGTAGTACGGTCTCTGCGTGCGTACGACGTCGCAGGACGCGTACTCGGCAAAGCTCTTTCCTTCTTCGGTCGCGCCGGGAAGACCGACGTTTGTGCAGACCTTGCCGCTCGGGTTGGTAGTCGTGTCGCCCGCCTTCGGCGCGCGGCAGTCCTGAAACGGTGGGATCAGCGCCCGTGGTCGTGCGCTGGCAACATCGCGCACGAGCTGAACGTCGGTGCGAAATCGCAGTGCACCAGAAGTGTCTGACTGTGTGAAGCAAGCACCAGCCACGAGCGCACTCGCTGAAGCGAGGATGACAAGAAGTTCGGTACGCGAAAGGGACAACCAAGCTGACGCAAAACAATGAGGACGCATGACACTCCGTGAGCTGGACGGGGTAGCGGTACTGTCCCTAAGCAGCAACGCGGAGTTTTGTCGCGGCTCGACGGGCAGCGCGGCGGATTGACGCAGTCGGGGCCAGGGGGTGACTACGGACGCGGCGGAGTCTCCGCACAAACGCGCTCGTTCAGTACTTCCCCGAACGCGTGTAGATCTGCCAGAGCACGCGCAGTCGCGGGGCTGTCATCGGCGCAGCGCACTGCAGCGATCTCTCGGGCGATCGAGCTGCATATGACGCGCCGCTGCGACGAATCCGCCACGGATAGAGCCTTCACGCTGAAAGCCGTCTGACTCCACGCGTGACCAACGCAACGGGTGCCATCGGTCTCGATTCGCGATGCCGTCTCTCGAATGACCGGGACGTCGCGCGCTTCGAGCGGGGCGTCGGTGGCGCTTGGCGCTCGCTCGACGCGAACGCCGAGGATCGCACCGTCCAAGCGAGCACGGGCGCGCACGACGTCGGCCGCGGCAGGCGTTTGACTGCGTCCTAGGTAAACGGTGAGGTCGAGAATCGCAGCGGGCTCATCCGGAACCCCGAGGCGCATCGAGTCTGGGTCAATCAACCCGAGCACGACACTCATTGTGCTTATCGTGCTGAGTGGAAACGTCGCAGGAACTCCGAACTTGTAGTCGGCGCCGCCTTCGTAAACACGTTCTAGTAGCCTCATCGGAGGCTCGCTCGGCGACGGCAATGCGCCGATCGAAAAGCGCGTGCGAAGGTGGATCCGCGCTTGCGCGTCGCTAGGCTCAGTGGCCGTTGCAGCGAACGGCGTCTGAGGTGCACTTAACGCGCGCTCGAGAGCAGCGAGCCCATACGCCGTCAGATGAAACGCGAGGTCCACCGCTGCGTGGGTGTTGCCATGAGACGAGGGGACCCTGAAAAACAGCGCGGCCTCTGCGACTTCACTTGGGCGCTCGCTAATCAGCCCGACGGGTTCGATGATCTCGCGTAAGCCGGCAACGAGGATGTCGCGGCGCGCAATCTCGATCTCGGGTATCGACAGGATCGCACTCAGGACCGCATGTGCTCCGTGCGCGGTTCCGAAGTCCACGAGGCGCGAGAGCAGAAGGTGCGCCGCAACTGGCTCGTCGCTTGTGAGCGCTTGTTCGAGGAGCGGAGTGGCGGCGCTCACGTTCTGAGTCGCTGCGTTGGAGGGATCGAGAATGGGTTCTCCGGAGAACTCGATGCGAACATGTTGCGCGCCTCTCTCGAGGGCGACGAATATGTCACCGCACATGAACGCTCTCTCGTCTGCGGGACGCCGCGTCGTCGAAGAGCGTGCTTGTTCGACACACGAGGGGACTTCAAACGCGGACGCAAAACTGAGAATCAGCCGTTGGGGGTTCGCGCTCGGGATCAGCACGCGCCCTCGCAATGGATGACGCGCTCGGTTGTCGAACAACTCGCGCGCGAGCGTTGCTAGATCGACCGGAGGCGCATCCACAACCACCAACACCTTTGTCTCGGTGGAAACATCATTCTCGAGTGAAGCGAGATGCTGCGGGGATAAGCCCGGCACGGTGAACCGGACGAGGGCTTCAAGGAATGTCTCGCTCGTTGCAAACGAGGTTCCGATTAGCATCTCGCGCGCATCGCCGTTGCGAGCGAGATCGCTCACGCCGCTCAGCACGGCTTGCCAGTCTGGCGAACGCACGGCGAACGTCGCAAACGCATTCGGACCGCGTGACGCGAGCATCTCGCGAACCCGAGCGCTCACTGCGCGCGATTGCGCCCGGTTGGTGGTGGTGCTCACGGACGCGCCGCCGCAGGCAGCGAGCAGCGCGGGCACCAGGCAAAGCGCGGGTAAGCTGCGTGAAAGGACGTTCTCGAGAGCCATGCGTGCTTATCGCACGGGGTACCGAAGAGGATCCATGTCCCGGATGAGCATGCTGAGACCCAGTGGTCTCGTCAGAACGTTCCGCACGGTTCACCACCAGATTCGCGTTCCCGCAAAGGGTCCACCAAGCTAGTGCAGAGGCGTCGTCCGGAAGGCGCTTGTGCCCAGTGACGACGGGTCAACGCCTGAGGCCAATGCCTTGCGGTACTCCCTAGGTGTCATCGCCAGATGTCGCTTGAACGCCCGCCCGAAGGCGTCTTCAGATCCGTAGCCAAGTTTGTCCGCCAGCGCAGCCAAATCCAGACTCGACTCGCGAAGCAGATCGGCTGCGGCCAGTGCGCGCCAGCGCGCCAAATACTTCGCGGGAGACTCGCCGACGCGCGAAGTGAAGCGCGCGAAGAATACCGAACGCGAGATCCCAGCACGACGCGCGAGTGTGTCGACGGTCCACTTGGCGCCGGGCTCGTTGTGGATGGCAGCAAGCGCGCGCCCGATGTTCTCGTCTTGGACCGCCGCGAGCCACCCCGCGCGCTCCGCGGGAAGCGACCCTGCGGCGGTGCGCAGGAGCTGTACGAAGAGAACATCCAAGATGCGCCCGACCAGAGCGTCGGTACCGGCATGACCTTGGTCGAGCTCACGCTGCACGAGATCAAGCGTGACGTCGAACCACTCGACGAGGCGCGTCTCTCCACGTGCGACGTGGACTACAGGTGGCAACGCCGACAGAAGAGCAGCACCCGCCGAGTGGTCGAGACGAAAGCTCCCGCACAGAATCGAGGTGGGAGCACCCGGTCCTCCAAAATCGACGCGCGCGTCGGGACCAACGTGGAGGGAAGAGATCGGGACGGGATGCGTGTCGAGCCGATCACCGATTGTGTGCGCTGCGCCGTTGGAAAGGAGCACCAAATCTCCGTGCCCGAGGCGAACTCGATCTCCCTTTGGAGTGTCGCGAAGCCAACACTCGCCTTGAGTCACGACGTGAAAAATCGCGCCCTTCGCGCCGCTCGTATGAACCGCCCACGGAGCGGTGAAGCGCGCCCTAGAGACAACACGCGACACAAGTCGCATCGAGCGGAGGATCTCCGAAAGGACGTCCATGGTGGACGAGCCTACCCGTTATCGAGCGGGGCCAGGCGGAAGACGGTGCCGCCGGGCGCGCGGAAGTACGCATGCGCTTCACTCTTGTAGGCCAGAGGGGATGTCCGGTTCGGGTCCAATCGCGCCGCAGTTGCAAGCGAGTCTGACACTCGAAGCTTCACGTTGATACCCATGCGCGTGTTCATGTCGCTCACCATTGGTGCCACCCAGTCGAGCTGTAGATTCCGATGGTGGGGGGAGCGGCGAACAACGGTGCCAAACCAGCCTGGAAGTCCGGGTTTGAGTACACAGCCGCGATCGCGGCGGAGCTCGTCCAAACATCGATGGCAAGAAACTGCGTCGGGTCCTCCGCGCCGAGAAACACTACGTGCGCAACATCTCCCGCGGACATCGCCATCGTCTGTCCAGCGGATGCAAACGCATCGTGTGTTGTGCGAAGCGCGGCGATGTTTGACGAAGCAAGTCGTCCACGGACGACTGCGAAGAAGCGCGGGTTGCTCGCGTCTGCTGAATCTAGCGTGCCCCACCTATGCCAATCGGAGGCGGTGTAAAGAGCGGGCGCTGTCGGACTCGCGAAGAGCATCGAGAACGCCGCGACAAAGTCGGGGTTGGAGTAGACCGCTCGGGCCCCTTCGAGGTTCGTCCATCGATCCGTGGCAAGGAACTGGTCCATCTGCGTGCCGAGGATTGAGGTTCCGAGAAACACTTCGTGATGCAGGTCCCCCGCGGCGATCGAGCTTGCCTGCCCACCGGAAGCGATCGCGTCGTGCACTGGCTGAGTCGCCGCGGGCGTGCCCGCGAGTGTTCCAATAACGATCGCAATGTGTCGCTCGACCGCTGGACCTGTGTCCGCCGTGGCAGCGCTGTCTTGACGTGCGTCGGCGAGAACCACCGCGTCCTGTCCCGCATCTGGCGAGGTAGTGCTGCTGCTCGTACAGCACGTGAGCATCATGGCTAGGCCTAGTGGCAATCCTTGGATCCTTCGCATCGTCATCGTCTCCCTTTGCTAGACCTCACTATCGATCGGCAGCAGGACGGCAGCCACGGACCAAGGTCCGGAGGATCCGACGCTTCGTCCTGATCGCGTCGGTGACATGGCACTCGCCTCAAGTTACATGTCTCAATTACGGTGAATCCGTCGTCCCGAAAGGGTTTTGTCGAGGAAAGTGCAACGCGCAAAGGCCCGGGCTTCACGCACACAGTCGCGTCGCGGCGGCATGGGCATTGCTGTAAGGACGGCCTAAGCAAAGCCTAGACGTGAACCGCACGATTCCCATTCTCCTGTCTGTCTTTCTCCTAGCCGCGTGCAACACGCCCACTGCTCCGACGCGCATCGCGGTGGAGATCTTCCACGATGCGAAGCTCACGCCGACCGAGCTCGAGCTAACGCTTGGGAACGCGCCGACGGCGCAGACGCGCAAGATCGCGACGAGCGCGCGCGTCGTCTTGGTGGTGAGCGACATGCTCGCCGGTACGTCGCAAAGTATTTCGATCGCGGCATTTCAAGGGACGATGCGATTGGCAACGGGTCGCGTTCAAGTGACGCCCAAGCTAGGCGAAGAAGTCGTGGCGCGCGTGACGCTCGCGCGAGTTGCGTGCGGCGACTGGTGCACGAAGGGCGCGAAGGAATGTCGTGCGACGGGTGTAGGTCCCACAGCAGGCACAAGCGTGGTGGTCTGTGAAGACACCGACGACGACTCGTGCATGGAATGGGGCGCGCCGGTTCGTTGCGCGGCGCCAACTGCGCAATGCGCGCTCGGGACGTGCGTGGCGACGTGCGTAGACGAATGCACCACGGACGAAGTTCAATGCGCCGGTGGCGAGGGCCTACGCAGATGCGGTCAGCTCGACACCGACTCCTGCCTGGAGTGGTTGCCGCCAGTGGCGTGTACCGCTGGAGCGCGTTGCTCATCGGGCGCGTGCCGTGCGACGTGCCAGCACGAGTGCGACGTGGACGCAACGCGGTGCATGAGCTTGGGTCGATCGGTGTGCGGCGACCTGGACGCGGACGGTTGCCGCGAGTGGAGCCCGCCGATTCCGTGCGGAGCCAATGAATCGTGCACGAGCTCGCCAACGACTCCAGCAGTTTGCACTACGCAACCGGCTACGTGCAGCGACGAATGCACGCAGGGCGTTTGCACTGGTACGACGTTTCGTCATTGCGGAAACTTCGATCTTGATTCGTGCAAAGAGCTGAGCTCTGGCGCGAGCTGCACGCCTACGGATTCTTGCTTGGAAGGCGCCTGTACCGCGACGGGCTGCACCACTACGCAGAAGCGATGCAACGAAGCGCGTCCTGCAGTGTGCACGGGAGAGAACACGCTTCGCACGTTCGACTCGGTTGGTCTGTGCGCGAGCGTGACCGGCATGTGTGCGTACAACTCGTCGGATCGCACATGCGCCAATGGCTGCGAGGCAGGTCGGTGTAAAGACCTGGCCAATCCGTGCGCGGGCGTGGCGTGTCAGTCTCCGCCAAGCACGTGTTATGTCGCGGCAGGAACGTGCTCGAACGGTAGCTGCTCATACGCGTATGCAAATGCTGCGCGCTGCGACGACAACGACACGTGCACCGTGAACGATTCATGCAGCGACGGTTTGTGCAGAGGAACGCCCCAGGCATGTACGACGCCACCGTCTGCAAACGGATGCTACGTGGCTGCCGGAACGTGCTCGGGCGGTGCGTGCTCGTATGCGTTCGCGAACGGAAACGGTTGCGACGACGGCGATCCGTGCACAGATCGTGACTCGTGCTCCATGGGCGTGTGTCGAGGAACCTCGCGTCTGTGTTCCACGCCTCCGTCTTCGAATGGTTGCTATGTCGCTGCCGGCACGTGCTCTGCGGGTACCTGCTCGTACGCGTACGCGAACGCGGGAACGTGCGACGACGGCGACGGCTGCACCGAGAATGACTCGTGCTCGAACGGGGTGTGTCGAGGCAGCACGCGCTCGTGCATGACGCCGCCACCCTCGCAATGCACGGACGCGAGTACGTTGCGCGTCTTCAACACGGTCGGCACGTGTTCGAGTGGGACCTGCACGTACGCGCCGTCGGATCGTGTATGCGCAAACGGATGTGAATCAGGAGCGTGCAAGAACCAGACGGATCCGTGCGCAGGCGTGACGTGTCAGACGCCGCCGAATGGTTGCTACGCGGCGACTGGAACCTGCACGAACGGAACGTGCTCGTATGCGTTCGCGAACGGGAACGGGTGCGACGACGGCGACGCGTGCACGAGCGGCGACATCTGCACCAATGGTACGTGCGGGGGAACGCAGCTCGCGTGCAACACGCCACCTGCGGCGGTGTGCGCCGATACGAACACGCTGCAGACATTCGATTCCGTCGGAAGCTGCGGCAGCGGCACATGTTCGTACAACTCGTCGAACACGTCGTGCGCGAATGGTTGCGAAGCGGGTCGCTGCAAGACGCTCGCCGATCTGTGTAACGGTGTTACGTGTCAGACCCCACTCAACGGTTGCTACGCAGCGACCGGTACCTGCACGAACGGAACGTGCTCGTATGCGTTCGCGAACGGGACCAGCTGCAAAGACAGCGACATGTGCACGGAGAACGATTCGTGCCAGGCAGGGACGTGCCGCGGG
>CAZWQH010000145.1:5244-10701 GCA_964635815.1 uncultured Sandaracinaceae bacterium | reverse complement strand
TTGATTCCGTCAGCGCAGCTGCCGCCGTTCTGACACGGGTTGGGCGCGCACTCGTTGATGTTCACTTCGCAGTTCGCGCCGTTGTAACCGGCAACGCATGTGCACGCGTACGAGTTGATTCCGTCAGCGCAGCTGCCGCCGTTCTGACACGGGTTGGGCGCGCACTCGTCGATGTTCGTTTCGCAGTTCGTTCCGTTGTAACCCGCGGGGCACGAGCAGCTGTACATGTTGACGAGGTCGTTGCACGTGCCGCCATTCTGGCACGGGTTGCCTTCGCACTCGTTGACATCGACGCTGCAGACGCTGCCGATGTAACCCGGCACGCACGCGCACGTGAACGTGTCGTTGCCGTCGGTGCAGACACCGCCGTTGAGGCATGGAGCGTTGCGGCAGTCGTCGATGTTGATCTCGCAGTCGTCACCGAGGAATCCGCGCGGGCACGAGCACGTGTGGCTATTGATCCCATCGGTGCAGCTGCCGCCATTCTGGCAGGGGTTCGGCGAACAATCGTTGATGTTCGTCGAGCAGGTTTGGTCGGAGTATCCCGGCTGACATGCGCACGTGAAGCCACCGACGTTGTCGGTGCACGTGCCTCCGTTGGAGCAGGGATTTGGGGAGCATTCGTCGGGATTGTTGTCGCAGATTGCTCCGTTGAATCCGACGGGGCATGCACACGCAAAACCATTGATGCCGTCGGTACAGGTTCCGCCGTTCTGACACGGGTTCGGTGCACACTCGTCGTTGTTCGTCGCGCAGCTCGTTCCGCTGAAGCCCGGAGCGCAGGTGCAGGTAAAGGTGTTCACACCGTCGGTGCAGATGCCGCCGTTCAAGCACGGGTCACCCTGGCAGTCGTTGATGTTTGTCTGGCACGTGGCGCCCGAGAATCCGGTCGCGCACGCGCACGTAAAGCCGCCGGTTGCATCCGTGCACGTGCCACCGTTTGCGCACGGGTTCGGCGCGCAGTCGTTGATGTCCACTTCGCAATCGGCGCCGCTGAAGCCTGTTGCGCATGCGCACAGGTAGCCATTCACACCGTCGGTGCAGGTTCCACCGTTCTGGCAAGGGCTCGAGGAACAATCGTCGATATCGCCCTGACATCGATTGCCGGTGAAGCCATCAAGACAAGCGCACGTGAACCCGTTGACGCCGTCCGTGCACGTTCCGCCGTTCTGACACGGGTTAGGCGAGCAGTCGTTGACGTTCGTTTCACAGCGCGTACCGGAGTATCCGGGCGCACATCCGCACGTATAGCTGTTGACCGCGTCGGTACATGTACCGCCGTTCATGCAGGGATTTGGCGAGCAGTCGTTGATGTTCGTTTCACAGCTCGCGCCGGAGTAACCCGTCGCGCACGTGCACACGAACCCGCTTGTCGTGACCTGGCAGGTACCGCGGTTCTGACAAGGATTCGGTGCACAGCGGCTGCCGCCGTCCGTGACGACGCCGGTATCCGTGGAACGCACATCCGACGTAGCGGTTGGAGCGTCAGTGCGAGCGTCCACCCGCGCGTCCGCTTGGACGGTCGGGCTGTCCGTTCGCGCGTCGAGTGATGGTGTGGAGTCCGGAAGGTTCGGGCGATCTTGTGAGGCATCCTGCGCCGTCGCCGGAACATCGATGCTTACTGCTGCTTCGCTGGTCCCGCTTTCAGAGGTGCCGTTCGCAGCATCCGGAGGGGGGACGACCGCAGATGAACCGCAGCCAACCGCAAACACACAAGCTAACCAAATCGAACTCGCACGAATCATAGCTAAAGGGCTCCTCCGAAAACGCGCGTTTGGCGATCTCGTGGGGGGGACGGTCGCGCCGGGCAAGCGAGCATGTCAACAGGTTTTGCTCTGCATACTGGTGTGACCATCGCCTACAGTCGCGTTTCTTTGACACTCGCGACGTGCGGTACTTAGCGTGTGTCGTCGTGGTTCGGTTCTCACTTCGCCCGCCCCCACCGTCGCGCATCCGCGCGATGATTTCGCCGCTACGCGCCCGCCTGGGTCAGGCGGCGATTGCGGATGTGGAGCACAAATGTGCGCAGCGAGGAGGAGTTTCGCCGAGCGCGCTCCTGGCGCTTCTTCTCGAATTGACGGAGACGCTCCGAGCTCAGCGTAATCGAGCGACGAAGCTCGCTGGCGACTACGGCAGCACAGAAGGGCAAGCGCAGCGCGACGTCGTGCGCGCACATCTCGAGGAGACTGTCCCGGACGAGCGTGTGCGCAAGCAAGATCTCAAGGCGCTCGATCGTTGGATGGATCTGGAAGCGTTGATCGACCGTGAGAATCGCCGGAAGTTCGATCTCATCCAGGAAATGCAGGTTGTGCTCGAGACACTTGCGGTGCTCACCCAGGACAAGGCAGTCGATGGATCCTTGCGGGCATCTCTCGAGAACGCGCTGCTCGAGTTTCTTCTCCCCGAGTATGGGCGTCACGTTCAAGAACACGCGCTTCGCGTGCTTCGCTTCGTCCTCGACCCAGCGAAACCGAACCCTCTCGCGTTCGCAGCCATTACCGAGCTGGCCGCGCGCCAAGGCGCTCCACCGTATGTGCAAATTCGCGCGCTCGAAGTTGTCGCTGCGCGGAAGCCGCAGCTGGCACGCGAAATGATCCGGCGCCGTTTCGATGCTCGCAATACCTCGTCCACCAAGAACGATGCACTCGTCCGTCGCAACGGCTTGAAGCTCTTGGCGACGGAGCTCACCGATCTTGCATTGCTCGAAGACGTTCTCCTCGCTCGCGAGGATCCCTCCGAGCACGTCCGCCAAGAGATGGTCCGCGCGTTGTCGTATCTTTGCGAGCGTCATCCGGACGTCGCGCGCCGCCCCGCATTTCAGGAAGCGCTTATCGAAGTTGGGTCGAGCGACCAGTCACAGCGTGTGCGCGGCGTGACCGTTCTCGAGCTCGGACGTCTCGTCGCGTCGAATATCGTGTCGGGCGAACGCGCCACCAACGCGCTGGACGAGTTGCTCGCTCGCGAAACCCATCCAACGACGTTGCGCGCCCTCTCCAACGTGGTCCGTGAGGATTCGATGCGTCCGGATTCGCAGCTTGATCCGTCTCGCCTACTTCCCTCGCTCATGAAGCTTGCGGCGAGCCCCTCACCCGTCATCGCAGACATGGCAGGTGCGTTGCTTCGTGATCTAGATGTCCTCTCCGACTCGCTTGTGGCCGACCTTGCCACACGCCTTGCCCCGAAGATTGCGTCCCTCGCAGAAGCTGAGGACGTTCTCATCGAAGAGAATGCGACCGAGTCGCAGCTCGCGCGTGCCTTGCGGTTCGTGGGACGCGGCGACATGTCGCTGACGGCGCGTCGCGTCGCGCGTGGCTACGTGATCACTCGGGGTGAACCGCGCAAGCGGAGGCTGTGGCGCATCCTCCACGAGCTGCGAACGCCCATGCCCGACAAGCGCAAGGGGTATGCACACACGCGCGCGCGGGTGAGCACCGGACAGATCGTGATCCCTCCTGTCGGGATGAGCGAAGTCACGCCGACGCGTGTTCCCGGGGAGCGTCGGCACGTCCCGGCGCTCAATAGCTGGGCTCCGTTTCTTCCTCGGCTCGATGACTTCATCGATGCTGCCGCGAGTGGGAGAGAGGTCCGTCTCGTCACTACGATCGGCACGCTCGTCTTGAGCGCACCCGCAGACTGGAAGAAGCGGCTGAAGCTACGTCTTCACCTCACGCGACACTACGCGAAGTATGCGGGAATCCGTGACGCGTCGACAGTCGCGGAGGAGCGTCGCGACCAAGGGCGCTTCATGGACGAGATGCGCGGGCTCGGCTTCGATGCCCGCCTCGAATCGGATCCAATCGACGTACGCGGCGTTCGTGTCGAGCCTACATTCACGTTCGTCGAGGCGTTCCTGAAAACACCGTGGCCTGTGGCTGCGACACAGGCAGTCGCTACCGTGCGGCTTGGCGGGTGGCTCGAGCTGCCGATTCCGTACTTGTTCGCAGAATCCGGAAACCCACCCGGACATCTCGCCCTTGTCGGCGCAGCAATTCTCGCGTTCGTACTAATCCGTGCGGCCCTCACGCAGCGGGAGATCGAGCGCGCACGCGCATCGATCCCGATGACGATCGGCGGTTGGGGCACGCGCGGAAAATCCGGGTCAGAACGAATCAAGGCCGCTCTTTTTCACGGCCTTGGCTATGACGTGGTGGTCAAGACCACGGGCTGTGAGGCGATGATCATTCATTGCATGCCTGGTGAGCTTGGCCTCGAGGTCTTCATCTATCGGCCGTACGACAAGGCGACCATCTGGGAGCAGCGCGACGTCTTACTCACGGCGTCGCGTTTCAAGACACAAGTGTTCCTCTGGGAGTGCATGGCACTCAATCCTCGCTTCGTTGCGCTCCTGGGCCGCGAGTGGATGGCAGAAGAGATGACTACGCTGACCAACGCGTATCCGGACCATGAAGACATCCAAGGACCCGCGGGCGAAGACGTCGCGCGTGTGATCGGGATCTTCATGCCGGAGAGAGGGACAACATTCACGAGTGAAGAGCAAATGCTCCCCATCCTGCGCGATTCGGCAAGGAAGCTCCAAACCACACTGGTGGAAGTACCGCCGCTCGACGCGGATCTCATCCCCGAAGATCTTCTGACTCGATTTCCGTATCAAGAGCACCCCCGCAACATCGCGCTCATCACCAAGCTCGCGGAGAGCCTCGGCATTGATCGCGAGCGCGCCATGGTCGAAATGGCGGACCACGTCGTGGCTGACCTCGGCGTGCTCAAGACGTATCCGACCGTACCGAATCGTGGCAGGCAGCTCACGTTCTCGAATGGGATGAGCGCGAACGAGCGTGCCGGTTGTCTCGCGAGTTGGACTCGCATTGGGCTCGACAAACACGACGTCGGCGCACAGCCCGAGCGCTCTGTCGTGGCGGTAGTGAACAATCGTGCGGACCGCGTCGCTCGCTCGCGTGTGTTCTCGCGCATCGTCGTCGATGACCTTTCGGCGGATCGTTTCATTCTGATCGGTTCGAACCTGACCGGGTTGAACGGATTCATCGATGAAGAGCTCGGGGCTTGGCTAGAGAAAACGTGGGTAGCAGACGAGACCGGTGGTGACGTTCCCGCTGGCGCGAATCCGCTCGACGGTTTGCCCCGTGCCGCCGAACGCTTCGATGCGTTCATGCGCCGGTTGAAAATTTCAGATGGAGGACCGCCAGCGCTGAGGGCGAGCATTCAGCGCATGCTCCGCTCGACAGGCATGCCGGACGACGAGATTGCGGGCGCTCTCGCGAACATCGACCTCAGCGAAACGGTCGATCACGAGGCGGTCGGAGTGGCCATCGCTGCGCTGCTCGAGAAGCGAACCATCCAAGGGGACGACATCCGCGAAGACGTGCGCGAACACGCCGTGCGCATGGCACGCAGAATGAAACGGGCCTGGGAGACGCGAAAGGTGATTGTCTCCGCGAAAGATCTCAAGACCGCGAATGCGGCGTTTCGGGATGCCTA
>CAZWQH010000145.1:0-5234 GCA_964635815.1 uncultured Sandaracinaceae bacterium | reverse complement strand
GATCGCGCCAGCGTCGAAACGGAGCTCATCGAGTATCGCGAGCTGTTCAAAGAGAACATCCACACGATTTGGGAGTACACCTCGAGCGGAAACCAGGTCGTTGACACGATCACTCGCTCCGTCGCGCCAGGCCAGGATGTCCGAGTGATGGGAATCCAGAACATCAAGGGGACGGGTCTCGACTTCGTCTACCGCTGGCTTTCGATCGAGCGGATTCGAGAGCTCGGCGTTCAGCTCCGTTCAGATCCCGATTCCCGAAGTCAGGTCCTCCTCCAATTGGCCTCGCATGCCGACTACGGCCTCATCGATTGCCGCGAAGCTCTCGGCGCCGTCCGCGACCTTCGTGACGACCCGGATTTTGCCCAACACGCGGGGCAGATGGACGGTCTCATTCAGCACCTGTCGCGCATGGAGGCCGAGATGCTCACGCGTATGCGAACGGCCTCGAAGGCTACTCGCTTCGAGCTGGTGATCCTTCAGTTCGAACGCTGGATCGATTACCTCGATTCGGTTTACCGCCGCACGCTTGCGCAAAAAATTCTCGGAGACTTGGTCACTGCTCGCGTCGGTCACGCACGCGCGGCTCAGCTGATGCGCGAGCTGACGGGACGCGGCAAGGGTGGGTATCTGGTAAAAAAGTACAAACGCTGGAAGACGTCGCGGCTTCCTGCGAAGTCTTCCGCGTAGAGTTCCAGAGCAGGTCCGCTATGTGCCGATTTCGGCGAACACGATTCGCTTATCTTCGGCTAGTGCAGCGCGCGCGCGGGCAGCGTTGTCGGGCGTTGCACTCTTGGCATGAACGACGCAGCCGATTGCGCCGGGTGAAACCGTCCAGGCTGTGAGCGATGCGACTTCGACGCCTGCGCGCGTGACGCGGTCGCAGAGCTCGCGTTCGGTGGCTTCGTCGACACGCATATCGAGAAGTTGTTTCGCGGAAACGCGTGCTAGGCCAAACGCCCAATAGAGAACGACGATGCCCCCGATGATTCCGCTGAGGGGATCGAGGAAACGGATCCCCCAGACGGTTCCGAGCAACAGCGCGACAAGCGCAAGCCCGCTCGTCAGCAGATCCGACAGAACGTGCAGATACACCGCGCGCAGATTGTGGTCTTCGTGATCGTGTGCGTGATCATCCGACGGACCGTGGGAGTGTTTATGGGTATTGCGCAGCAAGAAGACGCTGGCGAGATTGACGACGAGCCCGATGCACGCGACGGGAAGCGCTTCCGCGAACGCAACCTCCGTACGTTCGAGCCAGTGCTCGATTGACTCCGCGATCATCGAGCCTGCGACGATGAACAACGCAACCGAGCCCGTGTAGCCTGCGAGGGCGTAGATCTTCCCCGTGCCGAACGCGAAAGCCGCGTCTTTGGCACGCGTTCGAGCAAACCAGTACGCGATCGCGGAGAGCGCCAGCACCCAGCTGTGACTCGCCATGTGCCAACCGTCGGCGGTCAGCGACATGGAGTGCGTCATCGAACCCCACACGATTTCGGCGACCATGGTGACGAGCGTGATGCCGAACACAAACCATGTACGCCTCTCGTTTCGACCCGTGAGCGCGGTGTCCTTGCTGACGTCGAGCGTCGCGCGATCCATCAAGTTGGCGTGGCGCACGTGTGCGTGATCATGATCCTGATGCGGATCATTCGTGTCGTGCTTGTGCGCCGACTGACCGTGACCTGCGTGATCGTGATCGTGATCGTGGTGTGAATGGCCGGACGACATGATGAGCTACGGACCGGGCTCTAACACAGGCGGCGAAACATTCGAGAAGCGCGGTCGATAACCCCCTACCGTGACTCGGGAGCTGAACGACGGCGCGCCGGACTACCCCGAGTTGCCGCAACGCTTTGGGGGGAAGCCGCAGCTCTTCATCCGGGGAGTCATGCCGCCGCAACCGCGCGTCGCAATCGTCGGTACACGCTCTGCAAGCGCCGATGGGATGCGGTTCGCGCGCGACCTTTCCGCCGAGCTCGCGGGCAAGGGAATCAGCATCGTGTCGGGTGGGGCGCACGGAATAGACACCGCGGCGCATCGCGGTGCGCTCGATGTGGACGGATCCACGGTCGTGGTGATCGCCTCGGGTCTGGACCAACCGATGCCACCGTACCGAGCCGAGGTAATTCGCCGCGCCTCGAAGAAGGGCTGCGTCATCTCCGAATGGCCGCTCGGAGAGCCAACGTATCCGGCTCGCCTGCTGCAGAGAAATCGCCTCATCGCAGCGCTTGCCGAAGTGACCGTGGTGATCGAGGCGCCAGCTCGATCTGGAGCCCTCTCGACGGCGGCGCACGCCAGGGAGCTTGGAGCTTCGGTCTTTGCCGTCCCGCATTTTCCCATGGAGTTGCGCGGAGAAGGCTGCAACATGTTGCTCGCCGGAGGAGCGCGAGTTTGCACATCTGCGCGAGATGTCTTATCGGTTCTCGCCCCGAGCACATCTGCCGCACATGCCAAACGACCAAAGAATCGCGATCGGCGTACTCCAAATCCGAGCCGCGGGATCACGCTGTTCCCGGTCCGCGAACCGTCGGGCCTCGACGCGGACACGGTGCTGCAGGCGTTCGGTGGGCGGGCATGCTCGGTGGACGAGCTTGCGGATAAATCAGGACTTCCAGCGGCACGGGTATTTGCGACCGTCACTCGCCTGCTGCTGGATGGGATTGTCGAGTCAGCAGGTCAGGGGCTCTACCGGCCTGGCTGAACGTACAGGGGGACAGAACTAATGGCTCGGAGCGGCACTGGTCGGACGTTGGTGATCGTCGAATCCCCAGCGAAGGCGCGCACCATCAGCAAGTACCTCGGAGGCTCTTATGTCGTCGAGTCGAGCCTGGGGCACATTCGTGACCTTCCGCGGGATGCGGCGGAGGTTCCGGAGAGCATCAAGAAGGAGTCTTGGGCGCGGCTCGGACTCAACGTCGACCAGGACTTCGATCCCGTCTACGTCGTCCCAGCGGACAAGAAGAGCCACGTAGCAAAATTGCGAAGTCTTTTGAAAGAAGCCGACGAGCTCTTTCTCGCAACCGACGATGACCGCGAAGGAGAATCCATCGCCTGGCATTTGGCCGACGAGCTGAAGCCGCGCGTCCCGATCAAGCGGATGGTCTTCCACGAGATCACGCGCGAAGCGATTGACGCGGCCATTAAAAGCCCACGCGCGATCAACGACAACCTCGTGCAGGCACAAGAGACGCGTCGCGCTCTCGACCGTTTGTACGGCTTCGAAGTTTCGCCGGTCCTCTGGAAGAAGGTAAAGCCAAAGCTGTCGGCGGGACGCGTTCAAAGCGTCGCGACGCGCATGCTCGTCGACCGCGAGCGCGAGCGCATGCGGTTCCACTCGGCGGACTTTTGGGACATCGAGGCGAGCCTTCGCGCGCCGGATGGACAGGCGTTCAACGCGACTCTGATCGAGCTTGGTGGAAAGCGAGTCGCGACCGGCAAAGACTTCGACTCACTCACCGGACAGCTACGCCCGAACGCGGACGTCGCACGCCTGGATGAAACCAAAGCGAAGTCGATCGCAGAGTCGCTTTTGAATCGCTCGCTCGATGTCTCCAGCGTAGAGGAACGACCGTACGTCGCGCGTCCGTATCCACCGTTCATCACGAGCACGCTTCAACAAGAGGCCAACCGCAAGCTCGGGTTTGCGACCAAGCGCACGATGTCCGCGGCGCAACGGCTCTACGAGGCGGGTCACATTACCTATATGCGTACCGATAGCAGCACGCTGTCGGCGGAGGCGATCAACGCCGCTCGCACTCAGGTCACGGAGCTTTACGGAAAAGAGTATCTGCACGGGACCGCGCGCACGTACGACAAGAAGGTCAAGAACGCGCAAGAGGCGCACGAAGCGATTCGTCCCGCCGGCTCGTCCTTCCGCAAGCCGGAGACGCTCCGCAACGAGCTATCCGACGACGAGTTTCGTCTCTACGATTTGATCTGGAAGCGAACCGTTGCATCGCAAATGGCGGATGCTCGTGGTCGCCGGATGCAGGTTCGAGTTTCCCAAACGGTCCCGAGCGGCACGTTCTCCGGTTCGCTCGCCACGTTTACCGCAAGCGGGAAGGCGATCGACTTCGCAGGCTTCCTGCGCGCGTACGTCGAAGGATCGGATGATCCCGATCAGGCACTCGAGGACCGCGAGGTTGTGCTTCCCCCTCTCAAGCAGGGTGACAAAACCTCCGGCGAAGCGCTGACGCCGAAGTCGCACACGACACAGCCGCCCGCACGGTACACGGAAGCCTCTTTGGTGCAGGCTCTCGAAGCTGCTGGCATCGGACGACCCTCGACGTACGCCAGCATCATCCAGACGATTCAGGATCGCGGCTACGTGTTGAAGAAGGGTCAAGCACTGATCCCAACACTCACCGCGTTCGCCACCGTGAAGCTTCTCGAAGGACACTTCACGCGGCTCGTCGACTACGACTTCACGGCTCGGATGGAGGAGGACCTCGACGAGATCGCCGCGGGTCGTCAGCAGCGACTGCCGTATCTCAAGCAGTTCTACTTTGGTTCCCCAGATGGCAACGCATTCAGCAGCGCCAACGGTGCCTCGAGCACGTCTGCAGACCCGGGTTTGAAGCAACTGATCGCCACCCGCCTCGAGGCCATCGACCCACGCGTGATCGCAACGGTCGACGTTCCGCGTCTCGAAGGGACGGGCATCGAAGTCCGCGTCGGTCGCTACGGCCCGTTCCTCAAGCGCGGCGAAGCCAGTGTCACCATCCCGGACGAAATTGCGCCGGACGACTTGAACCCGGAGTTCGCGGAGCGACTTTTCAATCAACAGAGTGCAGAGCGCGTCCTTGGGACCGACGACGCCACGGGCCTGCCCGTCATCGCGAAGAGCGGACGGTTCGGTCCGTACGTAACACTCGGCGACCCAAGCGGCGGCAACACGCCGGCGAAAACCGCCTCGCTGTTTCCAAGCGATAGTCTCGAGGCTCTCACGTTCGAGCGTGCGCTCAAGCTGCTCAGCCTTCCGCGCCTAGTGGGTGCAATGGATGGTGAAGAGATCTGGGCGTTCAACGGACGGTACGGCCCGTACATCAAGAAGGATTCCGACACCCGCAGCCTCACGGATCACGAGCAGCTGTTCACGCTTAGCCTCGACCAGGCCAAAGAGATCCTCGCTCAACCGAAGACGCGTCGCGGACAGTCCAGCCGTGCTCCGATCAAAACGCTCGAGTTTGCGGACCGCAAACCCATCATCGTTCAAGCGGGTCGCTTCGGCCCGT
>CAZWQH010000144.1:0-10777 GCA_964635815.1 uncultured Sandaracinaceae bacterium | reverse complement strand
ACGTTCTGGGTGATCACTCCGGTCGCCAGCTTCTTTGCTTCGAGCTCGGTTATCGCGTGGTGTGCGGCGTTTGGCTGGGCTGCGTGGAAATGCGTCCACCCCACCGCCGCGCGCGACCAATAGCGCGCCCGAGTTGCCGCACTGCCGATGAACTCGCGGTGTTGAATCGGATTACGAGCGCGCGCGCGCGTCCCCTCCCCTCGATAGTCCGGAATGCCAGACTCTGTACTGCAACCGGCACCGGTCAGAACCGCGATGCGACGACCCCGCAGCACAGTCGTGAATTGATCGAGCGACTCGAGGGGGGTCGGTTGCATCGCTAGTCTTACCCCAAGATTCACACGTCCGAAGTTTGGAGAGGAGCCAGCAAATCTACCTTGCTCCTTCGTAGGCGCCGACGTCGATCGCCGGTCCGATCGGTCGGGGAACGTCATCCGCATCGAAGGGCGCGGCAAGCGTAAAGCTGCCGGAATCGATGGCGCGGGATCCCGCGCGGACGTGGAAGTCGCCACCCGCAGCGTCAACGAACACGGGATCCTCCATCAGGTTGTTGTCGGAGACGATTCCTGGATCGAGCTTGAGTTGGTCGCCCGCGTTGCCCCACACGATGTTGTTGCGAACAATGCAGTTCGTGAGGCGCGCGTGTGTGAGGTGGATCCCGCCCCACCACGGATGCATTGGTTCGATGCTGTTCCCGTACGCGGTGTTGTTGTAGACGAAGATGTTCCGGATGAAATTGGTCGCGGCCTCTTCGGGATGACCGTAAAGACCAATTCCGTCGCGCTGATTGCGATACACGACATTGTTGTAGATGCGAACACCGTCGATGCTGCCGGTCCCCTCTGAGGTCATCGCGATGCCCATGGGCGAATCGTGGACGACGTTGTTGTAGACCTCGATGTTCGTGAGGAGTGGCGGCGCGAATGCCGTGTTTCTCCCGGCTGCGTCTAGGTAGATGCCAATGCGTCCGAGCCCGTCGACATGGTTGTGATGGATACGCGCATTCGCGACGCCCTCCTTGAGGTCGATCCCCTCTCCACCATTTGTCGTGTCGCCGGGATGAAATAGGTGATTGCCTCGAATCTCGACGTTCGCTGCGCCATTCATGATCGTGATGTTCTCGTTGTAGCCCCCATTGCAGGCAAGCTCGATCTGGTTGTTCTCGATCAAAAGGTCCGTGACGCCGCGCCAATCGAAGCGACCAGGGTCTTCGCCCCATCGGACGCCCGCGGCCAGAATCCCGGAACCTCGCGTGTTGTACGTGTGGTTCCCCGAGATCACGATATGTGATGCGCGCCCGAGGATCTCAAAGCCGACCTCGCCACCCTCGACACGCACACCTTCGACACGTAGGTGGTCGCGACCGTGAATGCGAAACACGCCACGGATGATCACGCGGTGCGCATCGGACGGCGCGGCTCTATACGTGATAGGAGCATCCGCTCGTCCGGAGTCCTGCGGTAAGACATCGCCATCGTACGTCCCGCGATGAATCCACACCGTTTCACCAGGCCGCAGCGCTTCGGCCGCGCGCCTGATGGTACGCCACGGGAGAAGCTCGGACCCCGGGTTGGCGTCGTCCGCAGAAGGATGCGCGAGGTCCACGTGACGAATCACTCCTGGTCGCGTGGCGTCCGCGACGTCGCGCACGTCGACATGCGCATCTGATCGGACGTCCGGCGCACGCGCATCGGCCGCGGTTAGCTCGTCGCTCCTCGATGCCTCGACGAAGGATGTGTCGCGTTCTGCCCCAGCTCGCGCATCCATCGCGGTTACGTTTGCGTCGTCTCGCCGTGTGTCGATCGAAACACTTGCATCTGCCGGATGACGAGCGTCGCTCACATCGGGTACTGTCAATGCGCTGGCGTCGTTCTCAGTCTCGCGACCTGCCGACAAGATACCGATGCATCCGGTCAGCGTGAACCACAGCGGCGCGAAACGCGCGATCGAGAGCGGACGTCGCATGCGGCAGGTTCATGCTACTTGCGTTCATCGGTTTGCGGTCTCGGTTTCATGCGTGGCGCTACTGATTGGTTCGTGTGGCTGCGGTCGTATCGGATTCGCGCGTAGCAGCCGGGCGACTGACGCGGGCCACATGGACTCGCACATCTCGAACGAACTCGAAGCGTCGTTCGCGTCGGACGGAAGGACACTTCGGGATGAATCCTTGCGCGAATCCGCGGATGTGAGCACAAACGATTCGCCTTTCGACGCTGCGCTCGATGGAACACTCGATGCCACACCAGACGCGTCGTGTAGGACACCCGGGCCGTGCGTCCCATCTGGTGTGGAATTGTGCGATGGCATAGACAACGACTGCAACGAGTTGACCGACGAACCGAACGTCTGCGGGCCAATCGTCTGCAGGGGAATCAATCTCCAGGGCGGAACGTACACAATCTGCGAGGGTTCACGGAGCTGGGCCGCGGCGCGCGACGCGTGTCTCGCGCGAGGACAAACGCTGTTGTCACTCGAAACGGACGAGGAGAGGTACGGCGTGGCAGCGATGATCAGCGCGGCGCTCTCAGGTGGGATAATCACCATGATCGACTGGTGGGTTGGTGGGAGCGATCTTGCGTGCGAGAACAATTGGCGCTGGGAGACCGGAGCCGCGATCCCTTTGCGAGGATGGCTGCCGGGCGAGCCCAATGGCGCCGACCTTGAGAACTGCGCGGCAGTACATCTCGCAGGGGAGCTGCAGCCCCATCTTCGCTACGACGTAGCATGCACGGAGAGGAAGAACTTCATCTGTGAAGGTCCTGGTATCGCGACATTCCGCCCGTGGACGGATCGTGGAGCCTGCGAGACGCCCATCACGCCTCTGTGCGGCCCTTCCGGGACCGAGTTGTGCAACGGACGCGACGACGACTGCAACGGAATGATTGACGAGTCCGGGTGTCCGCCCACGAACTGCACGAACGTCGCGATCCCTGCTCTTGGTGTGACGTACAGGATGTGCCGTGAGTTGCTGACCATCGACGCCGCGCGTCACGCATGTCGCAACGCAGGCATGGTTCTCGCTCGCATCGACAGCGCAGCGGAAGCCGACGAGCTCGCGGTTGCTTTTCGCGGACCGGCCAATCCCGATGCGGTCGCAGCGCTCTGGGTGCAAGGATCCGATGCGAACTGCGAAGGAACCTGGGTCGATGACAACAACACGGCGGCGTTCACGCGTTGGGCGGTCAACGAACCGAACGACGGAAACGGCAAAGGCCCGGAACACTGTATCGAGCTCCGTTACGGCACGACTTGGAGTGGAACGATGAACGACGTGTCCTGCGTGGACGCGCTCCGGCCGTACGTCTGCGCTCCGTCACCGGGATGAGCAACGTTTCGTCGTCCGAGGATGAACCGAGTCAGTTCAGCACGTAGAGGACGTTGTGTCCCGATGAGCTGTCGACGGCGACTGTTCTGGTCTGCCGGTAGCCTCGCTGCGAAAGCACCTCGAGATCGTAGCTGCCGGGCGGAACCGACGTGAAGAGGAATACGCCATCGCCAGTCGTGATCGAGGTTCGATTCAAGTCCTTGCCGCGCAGATAGACCACTGCGGCCGAAATGCGTTCGAACGATCCGACCTTGAACACGGTTCCGTGAACGGAGTAGAGCGCGGGCTTCGGCGCGGAGGGTTGCTCGCCCTCACCTGCCTGCGATGCGCTTTGGCTCGGCTTCGCGGTCGGACAGTGAGACTTGAGCCCAAACCCGCAAAGCAACTTCGACCAGAATCCATCCGCGCGCGCAACCGTCAGCTCGGAGCACGGAGTATCGAGAATCGCTTGCGCGGTTTCGCTATCGCAGGCAGTGGGCACGGGTGCTTCGCCGGTGCATGCGATCACGTGAGAAGCAGCGTCGTCGCAGTCCGAGCTTGAGACTGACGTCGGAGCGGAGCATGCGAGAACGAACGGAAGTCCAAGGGCAATGAATCGCATGCGCTCCATAACGCAACGTACGTGCCGATCGGTGTTCCGGTAGAAACGGCCATTTTTGGTGCTGCGTCGGTAGATTGGCTGCGGCAGCCGCCGGCGAAAGTGGTCTTAGGCAGGGGGCGCTGGCCTACGATTCGCGCCTTGAGTCGCTCGTGGCCCCGCCGGGTCACACCTCGATACTAAAGCCATCACTTGACTATCGGCCGAGAGACAGATACTCAAGCATATGCTTCAGTATCAAGATCTCGACCTGACCTTTCAAGCACTCGCGGATCCCACGCGTCGGACAATGGTGGAACGACTGGTCGCGGGTCCGGCGTCGGTGAGTGAGCTTGCTGAACCCCATGCCGTAACCCTCTCGGCGATCGGACAGCATCTGCAACTGCTCGAAGCAAGCGGGCTGGTGCGTTCGTCGAAAACCGGGCGCGTGCGTTCGGTGGAGCTCGTGCCGGGGGCGCTCGCGCGCGCAGAGAGCTGGTTCACCAAACACCGCGCTCGCTGGGAGAAGCGCCTAGACCGACTTGGCGAGCTACTCGCCGAAGAAGTCGAATCACCCCCAAAAACAAAAAGGAGAAAGACATGACGACCCCCGCCGTGATCCACAAAACATTCACCATCGAGCGCGTGTATCCGACTACTGCCGAGCGAGTATTCGCCGCGCATTCGGATCCGAAGAAGAAGCGCCGATGGTTCGCCGAGGGCGCAGGATTCATTATCGACAGCTACACGCTCGATTTCTCACTCGGCGGATTCGAGCGCTGCCGTTTTCGCTTCGGCAAGGATGGCCCTCCGATCACCCTCGATAGCGTTCTTCTCAACATCGTCACCAACGAGCAAATCGTGTTCGCGTATTCGATGACGATCGGAGGAGCACCGCTATCTTCGTCGCTCGCAACCATCGAGATCATTTCCGAGAATTCCGGGACTCGACTTCGCTTCACTGAGCACACGGCGTTTCTCGACGGCAAGGATGGTTCGGGCTCACGTCGCGAGGGCTCCGTCGGACTGCTCGAGCGGCTGGCGAAAGAGCTCAAGGCGCAGGACTGAACGAAACGAGTCGATAGAACCACTCGACTATACCGGGGTCTCCTGCGTGCGCCTCGCGCTCTGGAAGAGCTCGTCGATCGTCGTATGAGTGAAGGCTCGTCCGTCTGTAGTAAAGGCAATCACCTGTGGCGCGCAGCAGAGCATGCCACCGGAAGTCACACGGAGACGGTCTGCCTGTATCGGGCTCGCTTGCTGGAGCTCTCCGGCTTGGAGCTTGAGCAATCCACCTTGCGCCGCCGCGACCCACAGCTCGCCTTGGAACTTCGCTGCTGCGCGTAGAGGTGTGTGCTGCCATCTAGCGACCGTCGTCCATCCGTCGGCGGTTCCCCTCATTACATCGCCCGAGGTGCTGCATGCGTACGCCTCGTCCTCGCCAACGACGTGAAGACCGTAAAGAACGGAACGGGATCGATCTGTCTCTACGCGCAACCGATTCCCATCGTAGCGCCCAGACCACCCGCCTAGGCCGACTGCATAGAAGACCTCTGGCGAGATCCCATGCACGGCGGTGACGCGATCGGGGATCGCGATCGCGATCTCGGTCCAGTTCTTCCCGGCGAACTGGAACATCACTGGCCTGGCCTCGACGGTTGCGCCCCAGACTACGATGAAGCCTTCCGCTGGCGCCCATATCCCGTCGATATAGACGCGCGCCGGACCAGGGAGCGCTGTCGAGTTCTTGCCGTCTGCCATGCGGATGATGCCGCGATGATCTGCCACTAGAACGAGTCCGCTCGGTGACTGCCAGATGCCCGTGTAGAGAGTCTCTCGGTCGTCTTCGATGAGCGTTCTATCGGGACGCACTTGGATTAGGCAGGACTCGGTTTCCGGAGCTTGCAACTCGGGATACATCTCGCGAACAGCGATGCACGAAAAATTTCGGGCGCCGTAGCCACTTGCATCTCGGAGCGTATACACAGCTGGAGGCATCGTCCGTCCCTTGGCGCCGCCCCGGGTTCCGGGCGGACTGCATCACAACGCTACTCGGCAACAACGCGAAGGCAACACGTCGCTCACGTGGGCAACGTGCTGCGCAACCCGACGGTGAGAACCCCGCAAGATCTCCTGGTTCGGTCCTTGCAACTTAAGCGCACATGAGGACCTCCAACAAGAAGCCATCGCTTCCTCCCAGTGCACCGCCGCGACTCGTCGACTTCTTCGCGAACGAGGTCGACAAGTACAAGGACCGCTTCGCGTACGGAATGGCGTACAGGGCTGCGGACGACAAATCGAAGATGAAGTTTGGGTTCGATGCGGTCGAGGCCGCTCGCGACGCGGAAATTGAGGTCCCGGATCACTACTTCTCGCTCGGGCAGATCGGCTCCGAGGGCAATGAAGGCTTCGTCGTCGACGGGTCGAAGGCGGAGCTTCCGGTTCTCTACTTCGAGCACGAGGCAGGCTTCCATCCGCACGCTCCGAGTCTCGATGCGTTCCTGAAAAACCTGCTCACCAAGGGCGAGATGACGCCGCTCGCTCGACTCGAGAAGCTTGTCGAGAAGGCAACGAAGCTCGACGAGACGAAGAAGAACGCTGAGGTGATCGCGCTCCTCGAAGCCGAGGTCACCAAGCATGCTCCCGAGACAGTCGTTGCGCTCGACAACGTCGCGGAGAGCTTGCCCGAGGCGCACAACCTACTGGGACTCGCGTACAAGAACCTCGGTCGAATCGAAGAAGCCGAAGCTCACTACAACACCGCCGTTGCGATGGGCTCGAACATGGCCGAGCTGAACGTCTGCGAGCTGCTGCTTGAGCAGAAGCGCTACTCCGACGTCGTCGCGTTTGCGGAAAACGTCGCTCGAAGCTCCTTTCGCGGTGGCGACGCATACGAATGGTTTCACGCGAACAAGACACTCGGCGTTGCGCATGCCGTTCTCGGAAACGAAGCGAGTGCCACGGAAGTGTTTCACGCGATCTGGGATCGCTTCCACGCCAAGGATCTTTCGCGCATGGAGGAGGTAACGAAGCTGCTCCGCGAAGCGACACGGGAAGCCCCTCAGATCGCGGAACGGATTCTGGCGTGGTTCGAGCCACAGCAACGGAGCGTGGACGAGGCGCAGAGCGCGACGCGCCAAGCGTGGTGGGCAACCGTGCCTAAGGCGTTTCAAGCGCAGCTGCGCACAGAAGTCGCCGACGACGACGAGGGCAAGATCAGCGATGCGGTCCTCGAGAGAATCGTTCAGCTCACGAACCTGGATGTCCCTCCGGACGCGAAGGTTCGAGATCTCAGCATGCTCGAGCCTTTTCAGCGCCTCACGACCCTCGACCTCGACGGAACGAAGCTCGCAGACCTTTCGACGCTGCCGTCGCTACCGCACCTCAAAGAACTGAGCGCAAAGGAGTGCGGCCTCACAAGTCTACGGGGTCTTGATCGGCTGCCCGGCCTCACGAAGCTCTCTGTCGGGGAAAACAAGCTCACCTCGCTCGACGGAGTCGAAGCTCTCAAGGAGCTCATCGACCTGTCCGCAGATCAGAATCGCATCGAGTCTTTGGAAGCGCTCCGAGGTCTAACGGAGCTCCAAGACCTTTCGGTCTACGAGAATCGCATCACGGACCTGTCGCCACTCGCGGAGTGCACGCGGCTAAAGGAAATCACGTGCTTCGAGAACAAAATCTCGAAGGGACTCTCTGAGCTGACGAACCTTCCGTACCTGGAGTCGATCTCCGTCGTCGAGTGGAAAGTCTCGAAGGCGGAGATGGATTCCTTTCAGGAAGCACGCCCGGATGTCGACCTCGACCTGGACTCTCGTCGCAAGCGAGAGCCTGAGACGACCGACGCGGATCGGGCGGCGTGGAGCTCGCTGCCTACCGAGTGGAGGCGCGCTCTCCAAAAGGACGAAGACGGCGAGTCCTCCAAGCTCGACAAGAAGCTCGCGAGCATCTTCGCGGAAACCTCGCTGTTCTTTTCGGAAGCCGGGATCACGGATCTAGCTCCCGTCAGCCGCTTCTCTCTGGCTGACTTCGCAACGTTCGCCCGCAACGCGATCACGAGCTTCGCACCAATCAGCTTCCTGAAACGACTTCGCCAGTTGCGGCTGTCTGACAACCGCGCGACCTCGCTCGAAGGAATCGAGCAGCTCGAACACCTGTACGAGCTGGACGTCGCACGCAATCCCGTTGTGGCGCTCGGACCACTCGCTGCACTTACACAGATGCGGGACTTGGACCTCACTCGCACGGCCGTTAAGGACCTCGCACCGCTAGCGGGATTGATGAATCTCCGCGAGCTGTCCATCGGGGGCACGCAAGTTACATCGCTCGCGCCGATCGCGAAGCTCGCACGACTCACCAGGATCGACCTGCACATGACCGCCGTGAAGGACGTCTCCCCTCTCGCGGGCTGTACGGCGCTCGAGTCGGTCGTTTGCTACGGCAACACTGGACTCGCGGGAGCTGTCGCGCTCGCGAAGCTGCCGCGACTTCACACCATTCACTCGCACGGCTCGTTGTCCTCGAGAGAAATCAACGAGCTGAAGAAGCTGCGCCCCGACATCTCGGCGGAGTGATCAGAGCGGAGGTAGAACGGTCGTGTACGTTTCCGTTCTATCTTCACACCAATCCGGCGGAGTGCCGTACCGGAGGACGATACGCACAGCGCGAGTTCGCGGGTCGAGCTCGCCTTCGACAACTCCAAGACGCGCGTCGCCACAACGCGATTGCCATGCTGATCTGATCGCCCGGACGCGGCGTGCCCACAGTATTGGACCAGGACCGCGACGTCGGATGACCAAGTACGCGAACTCCTCGCTCGGTTCGAGGTGCGTCGTCATCACGACGTCGATGAGGACGTTTCCCGGATTCATCGACTGGAAGCGCTGCGCGACCGCGCGCGCAAACGTTGAAACGGCTCGCCATTCGCTAGGCGTGCCGGACGGCACGGTACCGTCGAATGCACCTTGGTAGATCGATGCCGCTCCGTCGCAAAGCCGCTCGTTGACGCAGAGCTGAGAAAGCACTCCCTCGGCCGCAACAGGATCCGCGACCGTGCCTACGCCATAAAAATGCATGAGGGCGGCACGCTCGCACGACTCCTTTTGACCCGCGCGACACTGGGAGCCAAGCGTCGCAAAACGCCGAGTGGCGAACGCACTAAAGTCGCACGCATGTTCCGGAACGCGACACCAGCGAGATACCGCGAACAGCGGATCCTCGCGAGACTCGGCGCAGAAGCCCTCTCCACCGCTCATCGGCGCATTAGGTTCCGGGAAGGCCGAAGCTACGCAGACGATCCCCAACGCGTGAGTCGGGTCGCCTCCTGCTTCGCTCAATGCCTGTGCCATGCGGATGCACGCTGTCGCATCTCGAGGATGAGACGTGTCGTCGACGAAGCAGCTTCGTTCGAGAGACTCCGCGAGAAGGCGCGACGGTGGAACAGCGCAAGCAAAGCGGAACGAAGCAGCACAAGCTTGCGCGCGTGCGCGCTCGAGGCTCGAGAGGTCGAGGGATGTTCGTCGAGCATGCTCATGAATGACCGCTGCGACGAGCTTCGCGCACGCTCGCGCGCCACCGGCGTCGCATGCAGCTCGGTAAGCCGTCTCGATCGCAGGCGTGAATCTCGACCCGCTGCCCAGAACCCAATAGTCGCCGAGCAACTCACACGTACGGGGGCTCTCTCGACACGCATTCTCAAGCGCGGGTTCCGGTCGCTCCCGTTGTCGATGCGCACACGCGAGTAGATGGCCTAGAGCGCAGGCTCGCTGACGCAAAGCCTCAGCAGTATCGTCGGGCTCGGTCGAGAGCACGGCACACGCCAGTGCATCGCCCTGAGCGCAACGACGGCGAGTGTCCTCGGTCCACGTCGGGCTGCATGCGTAGTAGACATTGTCGCCGCCAGCCCCGCTCGGATGTGTTCCGAGAACGGCACCAATCAGTTTCTCGTGTTCGACTGATAGCGTTTCCAAACACCGTGACTCGGGCGCCGATGCTTGAGCCTGCGCAAGTGCAGACTGCGTGCAAGCGCACACGATGAGGATCGCTGCGACGAGTTTCGTGCAACGATTTCTCCCAAGAAGTCCGTCGAACATCACCTTTGGACGCTCGCGCGTGCGCTTCGGTTCGTGGTCATTTCTTGGGTGACTTGGCACGGTCGATGCAATTCCTATTTATAGGGGCATACAGCAAGAGACAGCTGACTTCGGCAAACTATTGATCTCTTCCCGCGACCTCACACGATTCACTCACATGATCGCTCGCAGCGGATGAGCTTGCGGCGCTACGGAGACTGTGACCGAACATCTCGGTCGATTGACTGATATCGATAACGGCCGTTTCTGCAGGCCCGCTCCCTCCTTTGTCTAGGTGTACGAAGGGTTGATATCATCCGGCTGCGCGTGCCTCGTATTCGAATCGCTATGTCGTCGATGATTCTCATCTGCGGAGCCGGGTGCGGTCGTATTGCTTTTGAAGCGGGAGCCGGACACTCGTCCGCCCGAGACGCAAACACGGACACAGCGGACGGTTTTGGTGCGCGCGACGCGCAAACATCATCCGGTTCCGCCGATGCCGCCATCGCTGACACGCAGTTTGACGTGACAACGAGGCTCGATGCTCCGAGCACCGACGGTTTTTTCTCAGACGCTTGGAGCGCCGATGCTCTCGGCCCCGAGGCTTCGCACGCCGACGTTCCGCGAGTTGCAGATCTCGTCGCGTGGTATCCGTTCGAGGACGATCCCGGTGACGGCGTGACGGACGATGCGAGCGGCAATGGTCACACTGGAGCATGCAGCGTAGAGATGTCCGAATGTCCCACGCGCATTTCGGGGCGTGTGGGCAGCGCGTATCGCTTCGCGTTGGGTCAGTACTTTCGCATC
>CAZWQH010000143.1:6201-10778 GCA_964635815.1 uncultured Sandaracinaceae bacterium | reverse complement strand
CACCGGAAGTTGGAACGGGAATGATGAGCTGCATGTAGGCTTGAAAACCGCTCACGTAACCCCCGGGGCGACCGAGCATGTACGCGAGTTTGGTGACGCGCGGATCGACGCCAAGCGCGGCGGCCTGAACGGGGTCGATGACGAAGCGCTGACTTCGCACGGTGTAGTCGGTGTCGAAGTAAGCCGGCATGTACCGGTTGCCGAGCAAGCGGTACTCGGCGCCAATTCGAAACTCCCATCCGGTGGACTCGTCCTTGAAGACGAAGCGCGCGCCGGCGTGCAGAGCGTTCGCGTCTTCGACGCCGATGAACTGGTTGAAGTCTGCGAAGGCGAACACACCGGCCTTCGGCCCGTCTCCCCCGAGCCCCCACAGATACATGTAGTGGGCGTTGACGCCAACCGCGTGAATGTTGCTGCGCGCGAACACGGCGTCACCCGCGGCGTCGACCACGGGCTTGTCGCCGTAGGTACGCGCGGCGATGGGCGCGTGGATGTCGCCTACCCACGTGAGCCCCACCACGAAGTCGTCCGGCGTCGTATCCCAGTTCTCGCCGACGAGTTGCGGCGGGCGAAGAAACGCGTGAGCGCCAATCACTCGGGGACGCGTGATGTCATCCACCACCGCGTGCGCTTCGACCATGTCGCCGAGAATCAGATCGGTTTGCGCGCCCACTTGCGGTCGCTCGAAGTCGAGCGAGCTCCGAAACGCATACATCAGGCTTCCGTGACCAAGTGTCACGTTGCGTAGTGGGAGCACTCGCGTCGAGGAGTAGAAGCGATCGTGAAGGCCGTGGTCTTCCCAGCCCAGTGGCTCACAGGTTGGGTCGTACTGGTCGGGCGCATTGGTGTAGTCGCCGGCATCGATACGAACGCAGCGCACGATGCGACCAAAGTCTCGTGGCTCGTCCCAGTCCGCGTCGCGAAACGTGAACCCGTTGTTCACGCCGAAACGCAGCGGTGCCCACAGATCCATGCGATAGCCTTCGTAGCGGAACATCATGGTTACGTTCCCGAGGAAATAGCCGGCTTGCTCCAGACCTGCGCCTCCGAGGTCGCCTCCAACGTGAAGTGCCCACTGACGGCGCTCCTCCGGCCGAATCCGACGGCGTCTGCGTTGGGCATCGGCTGTCGATGAACTGGACAGGAGCGCTGCGACCAAGAGCGTGGAGAGTGTGCCAGCCGCGAAGCGGAGAAGTCCGGCGAGGGACAAGCGCATGTCCGGCGAATATCGCGGCGTTATGCCGCGAAAGGCAAGGGCGATTGCCTCAGAACGCGAGGAAATCCCCGCCTACATGTGTGTCTTCGACTTGAGCGAGCGCTCTTCGGTGATAACTCCCGCACATGGTTGGACGCGCTCGCTTTGCTTGGCTTGCCGGATTGTTTGTCGCCGCGCTCCTCGGTGGATGTGAAGAGAAGAAGCTGTCTTCCACCCCCGTCGCAGAGGAAGTGCGCCCGCGCTCTTCACCGATTGAGTATGTGGGACTGACCGTCGAGAGGAACGTCACGCTCGACGAGTTCCGTGCACTCGCGAGCAGCATCTTTGGGGAGACCGCGATGCGCGGACAACGCGCGCAGAATCTGGAGCTCCAGTCCGGTGTTTTTCTGTCGGTTGCGGAGGACCCACGTACCGCAGAGCAAGTGATCCTCACGCTCGACATGAACGCGACTACCGCGGCAGGTGCGACCGAGCGTCGCACCGTGTTGCGCGTGCCGGTGTCGTTTCAGTACGGGAAGCTTTTCATCGATACTGTCGATGCAGCCATGCGCAACGCGGACGCTCTGCACGCAACCGCGCCGGGTGACACGCGTCCGTTCGATCTCGAGTATCGCGTCGCCTCGGTGAACGGCGGCGCGCTTGTCATGCGTCTTGTTTGGAAAGCCGGCGTTGCGACGCTTCGCTTCGAAACGCAGGAGCCGGGCAAATCTCTCGAGCCGGGCCTCGTGAACACCCGCGCGTTCTCCGGCGAACCGTACGAGACCATCGCGGGTACCGTGTTCTTCGAGCTCAGTCGCGACGAGTTCGCGTTCTTCTCGAATCGCGCGTACGGCGTGACATCGGGCGCAGCACAGAACTTCAAAGACTTTCGGTTGGTTCCGCACAACTGGCTTCGCATTACGGTCACTCCCCGCCTCGCGGACAAGCTCGTTGACGTCGGGTTCGAGGTCGTGAAACCCGATGGCAGTCGCGTCGCGTTCGCAAAAGCACCTGCGTCGTTTGCTGCTGGCGACCAGTTTCAGCAGAACGTGTTCCGCATGATGGACAACATGACCGCGCAAGAGCGAACGCGGGCCGGCTCGTCGAACGCCTGGCGCTCTCAGTTCCACTATGACGACCCCGAAGGCGGTGGAGTCGTGAAAGTCATTGCAAGCGGCGAGCGTGGAGTCTTCTCGATCGCGTACGCTGTCGAGTCGCCGACGCATCGGCTTCGCGACGTGGACTTCGTGCCGTACACCGCGAAGATCACCGTTCCGAGCATGGTCACCTCGCCGAATACGACGTGCGAGACCGTAGGGAGCACGACCGCCGTTCGCGGGCGTTTCAAGATCAAGTTCGACGCGTCCAGCACGGTCCGCATGAGCCGGAGCCTCGATGGACCATTGCGCGGCAACATTTGGATCAGCGTGTTCCATGCCGCAGACGTAACCATCGTCGGCCCGAATGAAGGCGCCGTCGCGGTCGCGGACCTTCAGTTCCAAAACGTCGATCTCACGGATCGCGCGAACCTGATGGAGTACGTGACCGACCTCGATCTCTCCGCGGGCCAGTATCAGATCCTCGGCTTTATCGACATCGACGGAAACGCAGGGACAGAAGGCGAGCCTGATGTGAACGACCCGGTCACGCTTCCTATTGGTGCGTACACGATGGGTTGTGCAGTTCAGCCTGTGACGGTCGAGTTCGCACTGCCCCTGCCAGCGGACCGGTGATGTTGCGCTTTGGGGGCTTCACGATTCTCGGGTGTTTCGTAGCGGCGTTGCTCACGCCTTCCCAGGCTGCCGCGTGCACTGCGTGCGCATGCGGCGACCCGACCCTCGTGGTCGTGGGCGCGGAGCAGCCGTTTCGCGGTCGCCTACGTTTCTCGCTGACGGGGCGGGGTCGTACTTTGCGTGCCATCGGCCAGTCCGTGGACGAGCACGTGCTGACGCCTTCTGTTGCGTACTCACCCAGCGAGGATCTTGTTCTGACGTTGAGCGTGCCGTTCATGCACGCGCAGATGAACTACGCGAACCTCGCGCAAACGAACGCGTTCGGTCCGTCGGACGCCGAAATGTGGGGACGCCTCGTCGTCTTCCGTGACGATCCGGTTCGACTCAATCACATGGTGACGGCCGCCGTCGGAGCCGTCCTGCCGACAGCAGCGGATGTGCGCACCGATGATCCGGATCTCTCCGTGGGACAACGCGCTCTCGGCGCCGCGTTCTCACTCGCGTACACGTACTTCGCGGATCCGTTCTCTGTCTTCGTCAGCGCAAGCGCCGTCGTTCCGATTGCTTCGCTCCAAGAGCCCGCGACGTTCATGTTCCGGCAAACTGCGGCTCTTCAGTGGCAACCCATCACCGCGTTCGCTGTGCGAATGGGAGCAGGCTTTCGCTACGAGACACCACGGCATGGCGACAACAGTGCGGCGGCCGGCGTGCTGCTCATGCCCGACATCGTGATCTCGCCGCTCATGGACGTGCTGATCGTTCTTGGTGTCCGCATTCCGGTCTGGCAGACGGGAACGTGGCAAGAGGACGTCGGCGGTGAAGTCAGCCTGATTTGGGATCTCGAGACGTGACGCGAACGAATCTCGTCGTGGCACTCGCGTTCTGCGGGATGCTCGGGTGCGTCAAACAAACGCGCGGCATCGTCGTTCCCGTCGAAGTGCAGCTTCGATCGACGACCCCGGGACTCAAAGTTGCCGTCACCCTAGGGGAGCTTGAGCTTCTGGCGTGTACTCCAGATGCGGGCCTCTCGGCTAACGTTGCCGAACGATTCTTCCGCATGCTCTCCGATTCGATTGTTCCGGTCGCGCGTGCGCACGCCGTCTCGTCTCCAACGCAGATCGGCACGCCGAACGTGTTCGAAGCGGATGGATCGGGCGCCGCGGTCACCCGCTCGGTTGGTACGTTTCGGCCGCCGCCCGGTCGCTACTGTTCGCTTCGTGTCGCGCTCTATCAAGCGGACCCCGATGCGGTTGGGGTACCGGACACGTCGTACATCATGACTACTCTTCGCGTCGTCGATGCGCGTGGCCCGCGGTCCTCTGCCTCACGATTCAACGCACTTGTGCGCATGGATCCCGCGCTTACGCCGCCGCCGAATGTCGATACACCGCTCCGCCTAGTGTTCGATGTCGACGCGGCGCTCGCTGCGGGTGCGTCGATCGAGGATCCAGATTCCATCGGTGCCGCTCTTGCTACGAGCGCATCAGTAGTTCGATGAACCACCACTCACCACAAAAGGAAATGGAAACCAATGCGAATCGTAACCACACTTGCGTTGATGACGTTTGTCGCGCTGCTTGGATGCTCGAACACCCCTGCGCCCGCGGGCCGTCCGACCTGCGACTTGATCAACGACACCTGTCACCCAC
>CAZWQH010000143.1:0-6191 GCA_964635815.1 uncultured Sandaracinaceae bacterium | reverse complement strand
AACAACAACAACAACACTCAAACACTACAACACGCAATACCCAAGATTCACGACTGCCACGAGAACTCAGAGTCTGCGTCGGCCACCGAGGCGACCTGCCAGGCCGCGCGCGCAGCGTGTCTGGCTATCTGCGTGGCACGCGACGCGGGAAACAGGGATGCTTCTAGCTCCCACTCGCATGAAGGCGACGCCGACGATCACGGTCACTGAGATTCCTTCGACGCGGGCGCGTGTGTCTTGCACAGGGGCGTGTATCGTCGCGTTGACGCTGCTCTCGTGCTCAGCGGAAAACGTGCGGCCGTTTGCGGGGTGGACCGGAGGTTCGAGCTCGATCGTCGTGCTGGAGGACGCGGTCTGGCTGACATCGCCCGACGATGACCTCGTGGTTCAAGTTGCTGCGAGTGATCTGGCGTTTCGCGTGAGTGTTCCGGTAGCGGGCGAGCCCACTCACGTCGCGAGCGCCCGCGGCATGCTCGTCGTGACGCTTGCGCAGTCCAGCGAGGTTGCCGTGATCAATACGCGCACGCAGGATGTCACACGCGTCGCGGTTCCCTGCGGAGGTACCCGAGCTGTCGTTCAACTCGAGAAGGACGAGCCTCTCCTTGCGGTCAGTTGCCCAAATGACGACCGCGTCGTGATCCTCGATGTCGTTGCGCGTACGGTCCGAGGTTATGTTGAGACAAGTGGACGGCCCACAGCACTCGCGGTTGTGGGGGACGTTCTAGCCGTCTCGGCGTCGCGCCTCGGTCGCATTCGGACGTTCGAGGTGCAGGCGTTCATCGCGGCCGCCCGGACGACGCACGAAGTGGTGCCGCGCGAGGATGCAGCGCTCTCGACCGTCACAGGTGTCGCGGCCTCGCAGGTAGACGCCATCGCGGTCTCGAGCGCAGGAGGATTCATCGCGACGTATCAGCGCGTCGAGCACGATGCGGATCGATCGCGCCCTCCTGCGAAAGGGGGATACGGAAACGCCTCGGATGGAGAACCACGTCTCGAACCGAAGTTGCTGTCGTCATGCGGAGGGCGATACGCGCGCTTTCTTGGAGGCGCGGAGGTGTTCAGCGGTCCTACGGCGCTCGTTGCAACCCGAGACGACCGCGTACTCGTCGTGAACCAATACACCGACAACGTCGCCGTCCTGGCGTGCGCATCCAGCGGAACGCGCATCGAATCACTCGTCGCGAGAGGTGGCGAACGCGTTGCGTGGCAAACTACGTATCGCGTGGGTCGAGGTCCGCGTGGAATCGCGCTCAGCGCAGATGGCCGCTCGGTGTTTGTGGATGTGGGGTTCGACTACGCAGTCGCGCGGATTGACCTGACCGCTGCGCAAGGGCCCGCTGTTCGCGATGTCCAGGACGTGCAGCGACGAAGCGTCGGGGCGACCGCGCTGTCTGCGCGAGCGTTGTCCGGTCGGAACCTGTTCCACGACGCGGTCAACACGCACCTGACACCCAGCGGAATCGTAACGTGCGCCTCGTGTCATCCGGGTGGACGCGAGGATGGCCTGTCGTGGTTTCTGCACACCTCGCGTGTCGGACCCAAGCTGAGGCGCACGCCTCCTGCGTGGGGAGCGCGCGCATCGCTTGCGCCGTATCACTGGGACGCGGAGTTCTCGAGTGCGGACTCGCTGACACGCTCGACGATCGAAGACCTAATGCAGGGCGACGGACTTCTTGTCGATATCGAAGCGATATCCGCGTGGATGTCCGAGGTGAGACCGCCTCCGCGACGTCCCGCTGCCCCGGAGCAACGCGACGCTGTTGCTCAAGGGCAAAGCCTGTTCATGTCGCTCGGATGCAGCGGTTGTCATCGTGAAGCAGGCGCCACGGATGGCATGCGACATTCGGTCTTGAGCGTATCGCCTGACTCGGCAGCAGAGCTTACGCAGGTGGACACGCCGAGCCTCACGAGCGTGCGGGCGCGTGCTCCGTATCTGCACGATGGTCGTGCTCCGACGTTGAATGACGTGCTGACGACGCACAACACCAGCGACCTTCACGGTGCGACGAGCGCATTAGCGGCGAGCGAGATCAACGCGCTGGTTACGTATCTCGAGACGCTCTGACGAGGGGTGGCGCCTCGACGGGGTGAAGCGGGGTTGCTAGATGTGGGCGATGCGTTTGCAGATATTTTTCTTCATTTCGATGTGCTCGTCGGCTCTGCTGTACGGTGCGTGTAGCGACTCGAAGAATGTGACGGCGGACGCATCGACTGCCGCCGATTCTCAAGTCGACACCGGCGTGCCTGCATCTTCCTGCGTTCGACCGGGTGCGAGTGGAAACGAGAAGGGCGTTGGGCGCTTCTGTACTCCAGGGGGTTCCGAGTGCGCGGGCCCAGAGACGCTCCTTTGCATCGCGACGGTCGAGCCGGATCAGGGACAGTGGTTCTGCACGCTTCCGCTTTGTCGGACGACTGCCGAGTGTGGCACCGGGGCAGTCTGTGTTCGTGAGACGCGCGGCTCGGCGTGTGTTCCGACACAGTGCATCCCCGACGGCGGCATGGTCGTAGTCGACGACGGCGGCGGGCGCGCGGCTGATGCGCGGAACGACTGAGATGCGTTCGACTGCGTTCGCGGGAGTCGTATTCGGCGCGTTACTTTCCGCGTGCTCGAGCTCGAACGCTCCGGCGGACGCGGCTGTCGATGCGTATCGTTCCGCGCGAACGACCTTCCGCGCGATTCCCGCAGCGAATGCTGTTGAAGTATCGAACGAGTTTCTTCGAGACGGTGAGCAGGACTTCTTCTACGAGACGTGGGGGATGGAAGCGTATCCGCTCTATCCGCCGACCGACTTCGTTCGCACGCTAATGCGCGACGACCCGATGTTTGGTGATCAACTCTCGCGGTTCGGAATGTTGCGTGACCCGAACGATGAGTTTCCGATCGGATTGAAGCCGGGTACGCGGAATCCAGGGCGGCTGCATGAGACGTGCTCCGGCTGTCACGCTGCGCGCTTGCCCGACGGACGAATCTGGAGCGGTGCGCCGAACACCGGGTTCGATTTCGAAGGACTACGACGCGCGCTCCATGAGCGATGGGTTGCTGCGGGGAACGAGCCGTACAGCGCACCCGAAGAGCTGCGTCGCCAAGGCCTTTGTGGGCCCGGCCGTACGCGCGCCGATGGACACGAGGATCCGGTCGTGATCGCGCTCGACTACCCGGCCATTTACGACCTCGGGCTGCGTCGGGCGCTCAACTACGCGGGCACGGGACGCGATGCGCGAAGCGAGATCCTCCTCTCTCTATTTGGCTCCGGACTTGGCGCGCCCAATCCAGAAACCACCGTCGCGCCTTTCCCTGCGGTCGAAACGCTCGCGCCGTTCGTTGCGTACTTCTCTTCGCGAAAACCCCCTCCTGCGCCACAGCGAGACGCTGCGCTGGTCGAACGCGGACGCGCCGTTTTCGAGCGCGAGAAGTGTGGCTCGTGTCACGCCTCCGATGTTGCGATGCAGAGCGTGACGCCGCATCGACGAGGCGAGCGTGAGCTCGTACCTGGCGAGGACCCGATGTTCCCCCGCGGCTCGATAGCGACAGACAAAGCGCGCTTCGAGCTCGTTGCCGGGTTTGATGAATCCGCTGAAATCACGAGTGATGCCGGCGTTCAAGATGCGTCTCTGACGACACTGCACGACGGCGGGACGCCAGACGCCGGAGCTTCAGCTGGAGCGCTCGACGCCTCAGTTGTCGACCCGATCGACATGTATCGCGACTACATCTTGTTCATCACGCGCTACCAGCTGGGTATCGGTTCTTCGACGGGCTACCGTCAGCTCGATCTGCGCGGCGTATGGCAGTCGGCCCCGTATCTGCACAACGGCAGCGTACCCACTCTTGATGCGTTGCTGCGGCCTGCCTCCTCCCGACCCAGCACGTTTCAGCGCGGTAGCTACACTGTGACGACGAACGAGCGCGGCTTCACCAATGTCGGTCACGAGTTTGCCACTGCGATGTCCGACGCTGATCGCGCGGCGATCATCGCTTACCTTGAGACGCTCTAACGCAAGTGAGAGTGTCACGCTGAGGCAGTCCCGCCTTTCACTTTGTGTCCATCAATCCGGGGCAAGTCCACCGCATGCCCGTGCTACAGCGGATCATGACCAGGCGCTATCGTTCACTGCTCCTCGCGATCTGTCTCGCGTCAGCATGGTTGTTCGGATGTAGCAGTAACCTTCCGAGCTCAGCGGATGCGACGATTGCCGCGGACACAGGGACGGGCAACCCTGACGCCGCTTCTCTCGCGGACGTTGAGACGCCACAGCCTGACGTCGATGCGCAGCAGCCCGACGCCGCGACGGATCCGTGTGAGGGCGTCCCAGCGCTGCACACCGAACTCTGCATCGAGCTGCGCAGTGAGCTCAACCGGTTCGCGGCGACCCTGCCCACGCCTGCTGCCGCCGCACCGACGCTCATCGCGACCGAGCTCGTCACCGCAAACAGCAACGCAGGCCCGCTGCTCTTGGAGGCGAACTACCGCGCCGGAAATTTGCAGTATCTCGGAGCCCTCGCCGGTCTGGGGGCCGAGGCCGTTGTCATCACCGTTAGCTATCCGCTCTTCACACCCGCGTTCCACGGGTCAATCGGCTCCGACATCAACGGCTATCTGGCGTTCTATCGCGAAACGGCAGCGGCCGCGCGAGCTCGCGGTTTGAAGGTCATCGTCAAGCACAACACGTTGTTTTCGGCGCTCTCCGCGTTGCCGACCGGAGCGTATTACGCGACGCGTACCAAGCAGACCTTTGGAATCGAGCGCTACCAGGAGGTGCTGCGGATCATCGACGAGCTCGCTCCCGATTACTTGTCGCTGTTGACCGAACCCGACGTCAACGCCGGGAATGTCGGACTCGACTTCTCCGAGTCAGAGTGGGTCAGCTACGTCGAGAGGATCGTCGCTCAGCTCGCCACCGATCGGCCCGCGAGCCCATGCTTGTTGGGCGCCGGCGCGGGCACCTGGTCGTCGATCGACCTCCCGCTCCGATTCGCCGCGATCGCAGGCTTGGACTACATCAATCTGCACATCTATCCGGTCGCTGGCCCAGGGGGCAGTTACCTCCAGCGACTCATCGACTGGCCACGACAGATCCGTGCAGTCGCTCCATCGAAAGCGATCGTCTTGACCGAGGCTTGGCTATACAAGGCGACCGTCGCGGAGCACGGTGGCAATCCCACCCTGCCGATCGCCTTCGCTCGCGACGTTTACGAACACTGGGCGCCGCTCGACGGGCTCTACCTTTCGCTCCTGATCCGCGCGGCTCGCAGCGAGTCCTATGCCGTCGTGTCTCCATTTTGGAGCCGATACCTGTTCGCGTATTTACCGTTCGATTCTGTTATGGGCCAGCTCCCGTTTCCCGAAGCGAACACCTTGGCAAACCAAGCCGCAGGACGCGCTGTCGCCGCCGGCCAAATCAGCCAAACCGGGCGGACGTTTCGGGCTCTCGCGTCCGAGTGACGCCGAGCAAAGAATTCGGGGACAGGTGAAATTTTGAACCACACCGTCAAAGTCATGACGGTCAGTTGCGAGTCCCGTTCGCGCCAACCGGTTACGCTGTGAAGCCTTCGACTCGGTACTCGATCGTGACCTTCGTGCGCGTTCGCTTCTGAGGGCTCAGGTCGAAGCCGAGTTGCACCGCGGCACTACGGCGGCGCAGTGTCCCCTCGCCGACCCCTCCGGTGTAAGGCGAATCGCTTAAGGGTGCTTCATCCAGCAGTTGTTCGGTCAACCGGTGGATTCCTACGATTCGAGTCCCGAGCGCTGTTGCCGCGGCAACGGCCTTCGTGTTCGCTTGCGCGATGCTCGCTTGGAGCCACTTGGCCTGTTGTTCGGCGGACTCGAGGTATTGCCAAACGATGTCTTCGAGACGCGCATTCTTCGCCGACGTAATGGCGCCAAGAACGTCGGGAAGGATGTCGAAGTTGCTGCATCGAATGCGAAGGCGATAGCTGGCGGAAGAGGACTTCCCAAGAATCCCGCTCGAGACTTCCGCATGAACTCCCTCGAGACCGATATGGTCCTGGGTGATTCCGCATTTCGCTAGGTCTTCGACAAGCTTGCTCACCTCTTTCGCTTTGGTCAGAGCAGCACGACCGGTGACGAGCGAGGAGCCCTGCACCGTCACGAACAGCTCGACTCGCTCAGCAGAAACGTCCTCTTCGTGCGCTGCGGTGATCACGATCAAGTCGGGGGGGCGTTCCATGG
>CAZWQH010000142.1:0-10844 GCA_964635815.1 uncultured Sandaracinaceae bacterium | reverse complement strand
AAAACCATCGAACGTGGAGTTCAGGGTCAAACCTTCGATCCTCGTGACCGAGTTCCAGCCTCTGGGAGCCGCGTGTGCGTCCCCTGCGCTTCGTGGTCTGGCGGGTCTCAAGTATCGCATCGGGGCGGAAGCGGTCGGCTTCCAGCCTGCGACCATGGAATTCACGGTCTCGGCGCCCGAAGCTCAGCTCGCTCAGCCGGATCCCGCCGCTCCTCCCACGATTCAACAGATTCAACGCACGGGACTGTACGTCGGACCGGTTAACGGACGCATCGTGGCGAACGGCCAAAAAGTAACATTCGGAGGCAACGGCGAGCTTCTACTCCCCGGGGTTCCAAAAGGCGCACCAGGCTATGCTCTGAACGTCACAGTGACGGGTACGTCGGCTGACGGCGAGCGCATCTCTGCGCAGTTCGCCACCATCGTGAGCCGCCCCGTCGACATGTATTACGACGGCACGGTCGAGGTAGCCGAGATTCTTGCGCCAGTGCCCATTGGCTCGTGCACCCCAGGTGGCCTCGGTGGCTTGCATGTCACCTACTCGGAAGATCGCAGCGAAACGCGAGAGCGTGGGATGCGCGTCGACCTTAGCGAGAACTGGGATCGCGCTGTGACCACTGGTGAGAACCGAACCATTCAGGTGGGCTCCGATCTGCAGAACAGCGTCGCGCTCACGTTGTCCAACAGCATGGGCCGCACAGTCTCCGAAGGCAGCGACAAGTCGAAAACCCTCACGTGGGATCAAGGCTCGAACAACGACATGGGCGGCGACCGCAACTCGAGCGAAGGATGGAACGCGAGTGGCGAAGTCGGCGTCAACCTGTTCGAGGTCGTCCGCGCAGGCGGAAGCTACGGAAGAAACGGGACCGCCGGTTCCAGCGAGAACTGGCGCAAGGGATCGACATCGAGCCGTGGCGGGAACGACACGATGACGACTCACACCAACACTTCGAACGAGCAATCCAACTCGCAGTCGCGTGAAGGTCGGATCGCCGCCACCGTAAACGAGTCGACGTCTGTTACGGAGTCTTCGGATGTGCGTCAGTCGAACGGAGGCTCTTCGAGCCAAGACTTCTCCGCGAGCGTGAGCTCGAATGACAGCCTCGGGCGTCGCTTCGAAGCCGACATCTTCGCGCAGCACAGCGGCGTGTTCTACCGCCAGACCGTGCGTCTGCAGCGTCGCGCAGCCGTGCTCGGGTACAACATGTGCGGTCGCGCGGAAGTTCTCGGCGAGGCTCAAATGACGGACTGGGTTTGGTCGGTCGAGCTAGCGCAACAGCGTGGTGGATGCCCTCCGCTTCCAAAGTCCTCGCTCCCAGCTCCGCAGTGCTTCTCGAGCCCTTGCACCAACGAGTAGGTGAGGCGTCGGCGGACGATGTCACACGTTTGACTCAACGGAACCTGTCGGTGCCTCAACAAACCAGCTAGGCTTCCGTCTTGTTGTCCATGCTTATGCGACGCACTTCTTCTCCAACGTCACACCTGCCACACCTCGCACTGTTCGCCATCGCAACCGTTTTTGCCGCATGCGACGCGCCATCGCTGCCAAACCGCCGAGACTCCGGCGTGTCCGACGCGACGGTGAACGTCGCTGCGCCGACTCTCGAAGCGCTGCCGGCAAGAGTGCCCTTCCCCGTGATTGCAATACGCGGGCGCGCACCTGGATCGCGCCGCGTACTGCTCCGCCGAAACGGGGGAAACCCGCTTGCCATTTCCGTGTTGCCCGACGGAACGTTCTGTCGGGACATCCGCATCGACACGATTGGCTCCTACGCGTTCGACGCGGTCGCACTCTCCTCGACAGGAGCGTCGAGCCCATCGAGCGCGGCGGTGAACGTAGCGTATGACCCCGCCGCACCGCGCGTCCCCGGCGCGATGACTTGTGGCGGGGCTGATCCAAACAACTGCATTGCGACCGAGATCTGCGGCAACAACACCGACGACGATTGCGACGGTCGTCGTGACAGCGAAGAGCCACAGTGCGCTCAGTGCGTCAACGACACACGCGAGCCCAACGACAGTGTTGCCCAAGCACCAGTCGCACCGCCCGGGCTCTACAGCTTGAAACTCTGCCCGGGCGACAAAGACTTCTTTTCAATCTTCGCGCGAGAGAACGCCAACATCGTCGTGCGAGCTACATTCCTTCACTCGATCGCAGACGTGGACCTCGAGCTCTACGCACCGGGAGGGGAGACGCCGGCGGTATCGTCCGAAGGAACGACGAACGAAGAGCTCCTTCAGTTCCGCACAACATCGACAGGGAACTACGTCGTGAGCATCTTCCCATACTCGTTTGCTAGCCCGGCTGATGCGGGCGTTCGCGACGGGGGCGGCCCGGTCGACGGGGTGGATTACGCGCTTCAGATCATGGTCAACTACGACGAGTAGTTTCTGTGGTTCCGCCCAGCGCGGACTGCCCACGAACGCTGACAACAGTTCTGACAGGTCGCCTGCCACACCGCAGGTCTAGAGACACCGCAAGGGCTCGCACGACCCCCCACGACAGACTCCAGCTGCAGGGAAAAGCGTTGCTAAATCACGGCGGGCGTTTGACGACCTCGCGAAAACGGTCGGCATGACACGTGTACTATCAACACCGTGGTTTTCCCGTTTCGCGCTCTATTTGGTGTTTCGGTAGTTACCGCGCTGTGCGTGATGGCAACCCACACGCGTGCTCAGGACCGGTCGCTGGCGGATCGTATGTTTCGCTTCGGCGGCAGCTCGGTCGCCGACGTCGGTCCAACCACCGGACATGTCGAAATCAATATCCCTCTCATCAATGTCGGCGGCCTGACTACGGGCATTCGATACTCCGGAGCGCACCGTTGGGAAATGGGGATGCGAGATCCGGAATCGTTCGTAGACGTTTTCGTCGCGCCCGCAGGCACGAACTCAGCGGTCGAGGAATCGGGAGTGTACGCAAACCATCCGGTTCGTTCGTGGCGAACAATGCCGCTGTATCGTTTGCGTATTGTACCGGTGAACTTCGTACATCTCGGGGTGCCGGGTAACTCGGGGGGGTTCTCGAATTTTCGCGTGCGCTACCTGCTCACCGATCCAGACGGCACGCAGCACGAGTTTCGTGAGTTTCGCGACGGCGGCGAAAAGTACGAGTGCATGGGCTACTACCACACGCGCGGTTTCGCGAGCTCGCGCTGGCGAACGCTCGACGGCACGCAGATGGAGCTCGACCACTCAGACCCGCGCAATGTTGTGATCACGATTCCTGGCGGCAGCAAGATGCACTTCCCGTGGGAGACCCAAGACTTCCCCGGTGACAGCTGCAATGGCCCGCCGATGCGAAACGCGCGCAAATACTGGAGCTTCGAGAGCTCTGCGACGCGTGTCGTGGATCGAAACGGGAACTTCACGACGTACGCAGATCAATACGATTCTCTGTCGAAGACCGGCACCGTGACCGTTCGGACCAGCGGCGGAATCGAAGTGCTGTACCGCTACGCGCGTCACGATTCCGAACGCTACGACACCAAGGGAAACGCACTCGCTACGGCGACCGAAGACTACATCCGCGGATGGACACAGCTCGACGTTACCGAGATCGAATTTCCAGGAGTAGGGGGAACACGCCTGCGTCACAGACTCATCTGGACACAGCGTAAGTTCGACGAGCTCGCGCTCGTGAATCCCATCTTGCCGGGACCTCCGCAAGAGCGAGCGAGTAGATTGAATATGCTCGATATGGACTATTGGGTCCTCGAGCGGGTCGAGCTGGCTGACGGAGGCGCGTACAAGTTTCGCTACCACGATACCAGCCTGGAAGGTGGTCCTGGTGCGCCACGCCTGTCCGATGACGGATACGCGATCAGCGATGGCCGCGTCTTCGCGGTCGAGTACCCGACCGGCGGTCGCACCGAGTTCGAGTACAGCGTGGACATGTGCCACTCGCCGAATGCGATGGGGGACAGCTCCTACCGGTTCACTTGCCCGGACGCGGTGCGCAGGTTCGACAACTCCGTCCTTCGCAACTCTCCGTCGGCGAGCCATTGCACAGCGAATGGCTGCATGGATCCCGCAAGCTCCATGCTGAACTACCTGGGCGGTTCCTTGCTTCAACGCTTCGAGTCTCGCCGCGTCGAGAAGAAGCGCGAGTTCTCATCGCAATCTGCTCTTGCTAGGGAGACGCTTTACTCACGCAGCGTCGAGTTCGGGATCGTTCCGGATTGCCGTAGCGGGGTCGACAACCCAACCGGGACGTGTGGCCTCTTTTCGATCGCAATACGAACGGGCAACCACACAAGAGTCACGAAGTTTTTCACGCGAGGGTCGCGGCGCGCTGGTCAGGTTTCGGAGATCTTGGACTTCGATGGCGACGCGCAGATCCGAAAAGAGACGTTCGACGGTTGGGAGTACGAGGAAGTCTCCAGCCTCGTCGCAGCGGAGCCGGTAAACATGCGCTCCACGATCTCGCACGTCGAAGAAGGCGGGTTGGTGATCGACACAAGGACCGAGTTCGACCGAACGGGTGGATCTCTATGTCGCGAGCGAGCGCTGGGAGAAGGTGCCGGCGGCTGCATTCCACAGCGATTCACGCGCGGTCAGGTCCTCTCAAGAATGATCCTGCAGAACGGAAACGTGCTTCGCGTCGAGCGCTTCGAGTACGAAGATGCTCCTGGCTACATCTCGAAGGGACTCACGAACCTGGTTCGTCGAAAGACGGTCTTGAACCCTGACAGCTCGATCGCACAGCGGGAAGATCGCTTGTACGACGAGACCGCCGTCGTCGATGCGCCAGGCGCAGAGCTCGACCCCATCGCGACTCCGCGAGGCAACGTGACCCGCATTCGAACCTGGTTCGATGACGCACGCTTTGCGGACGCGACGGCGACGTACTTCGCGACGGGCGACGTTCAAAGCGAGACGACAAGCCGCGGAGCAACGGTCACATACTCGACGCAATTCACTCCATGCACAGAAGGGACGCGGCGCCTCACGGTCGCCATCAACGCGCTAGGACAGGAAGCGCGTAGCGAGCTCGATTGCTACACAGGGTCGTTGCTCGCCAGCACGGACGAGAACGGTAAGCAGACATTCGCGACCTACGACGTGTTTGGACGTCCGCTGAAAACCTGGTCGTCCGGTCACTCCGAACAATCACCCACGACCTGGTACGAGTACTTTCCCTTCTCGACAACGGGCTCCGTCGATTCGCAACGCGTCGTGGAGCACACGCGCGACGGAAGCCCGGACGGAATCGTCAACAAGACGTTCCTCGATGGCCTGGGACGAGTGGTTCAGACACGCAGCGAGATTGACCCGCAAACCACCCAAGGCGGCTACGGCGAAAGAGTCGTTACCACTACGTACGACGAGTTCGGTCGTGTGGCGCGCGCATACGAGCCTTGCGGTGACGTCGTTGCCGATCGCGTGCTCGGTGTTTGCACGACGAACGTCGTACTAAACCAGTACGATGTCCTCGGTCGCGCCACCGTGGTCGACCTTCCCGGCGATTCGATCACTCGGACCCGACACGAAGTCACCGCCGACGGAACGCTCGCAATCTCGGAGGACGGTGTGGGCGGGATCTCGCGCGTGCTCTCCGACGGCCTAGGCCGTCGCGTTCGAATCGACACGTTTTGGGGTTCGCCAGACGCCGCGGCGCAAGGCTGCGCGAACGGCTTCTGCGCAACGCGCTTCGGTACGGACGCAGCGGGTCGCGTCACGCGAATCACCGACGCGCGCGGGAACACTACGACAGCGCGCTACGACTGGGCCGGACGCGTCGAGCGCCATGAAGACCCCGACCTTGGCGTCTCGACGATGGAGTACGACGACGATGGTCGCGAGAAGTCTCGCACCGACGCGAGTGGTACGACGACGCGGCGCTACTACGACGTCCTTGGACGCTTGACGATCGAAGACCGCGCCCCCGCGGGACCGGGAGTCGAGGACATCCGTCACTTTTACGACGGCGTCCATGCGACAGATTGCTACAGCTGCGATGACCACGACCCATCGACCAGCGACCGCTGCAACGCGGAGACTTTCCTCTGCGAACACTACCGCGACGGCGAGGAGATCTGGACCGCGCGCGACACCACGAACGTGGTCGATTCTTCGTATAGCGAAGAGCCGGAATGGTCGGAGGACGAATTTCCGGCCGACGAGGGAGAAAGCCTTCCCGACGATTCCGACGAAGAGCTTCCCGAAGAATACGAATGCGACCCGGAGTTCGAGCTATGCGAGTAACCGCTTTCGTCGCGATAGCGATCTCGTTCGCCGCGTGCTCACCGGCCGCGCCGCACAACACCCCGACCACGCGCGCTGCACGTGGGAAGTCGACGTTCGCCCGTTCAAATCCAGGCACTTCCAAAGCGCGACTGAGTGAGACGCAGACGGCGTACGCGCGCGTGGCTTACACGCACGACGATCTCGGTCGCGAGACCAAGCAAAGCGTGATTCAGAGAATCGGGGGGACCTACACCTTCGAATCTCGGTACGGATACTCCGCTTCGGGAGAGGTCTCGAGCGCCGGCAACGTTCTCGTCGAGAGAACCGTTCCCGGTGGCGACGTGGTGCGGTACGGCTACGACGCAGCGGCGCAGCGAAAGTCGGTCCACTACGGCGAGCGTCCCATCCTGGTTTCCGAGACGCGCGACAGCGCAGGGCGTGTGGTCGAGCGACGTCTCGGCGATGGAAGCACGACGACGATCGACTATCACGAGAGCACCAAGCTGCCGCGTTCGATCTTTGCCGCCCGAAACGGCGCGACCGTTCTCAACATCGCGTATGCGTACGACGCGCGCCAGAACCCAGAGAGAATCGAGGACGCCGCGGCCGGTACGACAACGTATCGCTACGACTCCATGAATCAGCTCGTCGCAGCGACCGGTACGCGCGGCGATCACGCATATCGCTACGACTCAATCGGAAATCTCACAGCAATCGACGGCGACGAGATGACGTACGACGGCGAGCAGCCGCACGCGCCCACGGCGTTTCGTGAGGGTTCGTTCGGCTACGACGCGAACGGAAACCGAACGACCGATCTTCGCGGCGGCGATTCTCCGCGCGATCACGAGATTCGTTGGACGAGTGACAATCGTGTCGCGGCGGTCGCACGCGATGGAACCACCGTTCTCGAGAAGGCGTATGCCGCCGATCGCCTATGGGTGAAAATCGAGTACGGCGACGACGGATCACGAAGCACGACGGAGTATCTGCCGAACCTTCGGGTTGAGAATGGACGTCTGCGCGAGCAGTTCGACGGGCTCGCGGAGCGACTGCCCAACGGCGAATACCGCTTCTTTCATACCGACCACCTCGGCAGCCTCCGCGCGATCACGGATGGCTCTGGCAACGTCGTCGCTCAGTACGCATACGAGCCGTACGGCAACCCCATCGTGCTGTCAGGCACGTTCGACCCCGCGCACGGGTACAACGGCAAAGAGCACGACTCGAGCGTATACATCAACTACGGCGCGCGCGACTTCGATCCGTACACCGCGCGTTGGCTTTCACCCGATACCGTCGACAAGGACGGCCTCAATCGATACGCGTACGTCCGCAACAACCCGATCCGATACTTCGACGCCAACGGAAACGAGTCTGGCGCATGTGGATCGTGGTGTCAGTTTAACCGAGGTCGCGCCGATGCTCAGTGGGACACCCCAGGCATCGTGCAGGGCACCTGGCACTCGTACTACGGACAACGGTCCACCGCGAACACGTGGCAGAACGGGCCCAGCGCATGGAAGTGGGGCTACGCAGTTCACCAGACGGCGGGTGCGGTTGCCGAGATTGGCTGGGGCGTGCTCGCGGCCATCGCAGGCGCCAGATCCGGCGCTGCGAATACGCAGGCCTCGTTCAACGCGCGTCATCAAGCCAACGTCGCATCTGTGCGTCAACAGAACGCGACGTGGTCGTCGGACACCGGAAAGAAAAACGGCACACTCCCGGTAACGCACTTGCCCAACGCAGTCGTGCTCGGTGAGACGGACCGGGGAATGATCAATCGGGTGGACGAGGCAGCTCGCAACGTACCGGGCGCGACCGTGGTCGCCGTGCACGGCGCACCTGAAGGCGGCTTCTATTCTGGAAGCACGCTGATTCCCTCGTCACTCGTCGCGCAACACGCGCGGCAAGCGAGCGGTGGTCGCGGTCCGATCATCCTCAACACCTGCTACGGCGCGTGCAACGCGGCCGAGCTTTCGCGGCAGCTTCCTGGTCAGCCGGTCACGGCGAGTCAGCTGCCGGTCGAAAATCGGTTCGGGCAGTTCTGGGAACGCCTCGGTACGAGCGCGGTCGTACCCACGAACAGCAACGCCGCAACCTGGGCGACATGGCAGAACGGTGCGCAGGTTTCGTCGGGGACAACTGTGTTCAGATAGCATGCGCGCGGGGTCTGGAGACTCGCGCAAGCAAGGTCTACGGACTCCACAAATGGCGACAGTCGTGGCCTTTAAGGAAGACCGGTGATTTGGCACGGCATGTGATTATGCAACGCCGTGGAACCTCGTCACACCCAGCTCCGGCCTATCGCGATCGCGGCATTCGCCATCTGTGCGACGTCGAGTGCGAGCGCTCAGGATCGTTCGTTCGCGGATCCGATGTTTCGGTACGGAGGCGCGGACGTCGCTGACGTTAGCCCCACGACCGGTCACGTGGAGCTCAACATCCCGCTGGTTGATGTCGGAGGAATCAAAGCTGCCGCTCGATACTCGGGAGCTCACCTTTGGGAATCGACCCCGCCCGGGGATAACTCCTCGTACTTCGAGGTCTCGGTCAACACAGCAGGGACACTTTCGGCAGTCGACTCCAGCGGTGTGTTTGCAACGAGCGCGGTCCGATCGTGGCGCACCATGCCGCTCTACACGCTGCGTATCGTGCCGGCGACGTACACCCACCTTGGCACGCCAGGCGGCGCGAGCTTTTCGATCATGCGCGTCCGCTACGTTTTAACGACACCCGATGGCAATCAACACGAGTTTCGAGAGTTCCGTTCGAATGGCGAACGCTGGGAATGCCCGGGCTATTATCACCGAATCGCGTTCACGAGCTCGCGATGGAGAACGTTCGATGGCTCGCAGATGGAGCTCGATCATTCGAACCCCCGCAACGCAACCGTTACATTGCCCGGTGGAACGACACTGCATTTCCCGTGGGAGACCCGAGATCTTCCGGGCGATGGGTGCAATGGGCCGGCGCTACCAAACGCTCGCATCACGCAGAGCTACGAAAGCATCGCGTCGATATCGATCGACCGAAACGGAAACGCCACTACGTTCGATAACCGCTACGACGCTGCGTCGCGGACAGGCACCGTGAGCGTAGTTGCGAGCAACGGCGTCGAGGTGCGGTTCTCGTACGTGCGACACTTTCAGGATCGGTTCGACGAGAAGGGCAACGACCTCCTCGCGCGGGAGCCGTCTTACATCCGCAGTCGGGGTCAGCTCGATGTAACGGAGATCGATTTCCCGGGCGTCGGCGGAGCACGGCTCAAGCATCGTTTTATCTGGGGACGTCGCAACTTCGAAGAGCTCTCGCTCATCAACCCGCAGCTTCCAGGTCAACCGACTGAACGCGCCCATCCGCGATATCGAATGCTGGACCTGGACTACTGGGTGCTGGAACGTATCGAGCTTGCGGATGGCGGTAGGTACCAGTTCACCTACCACGACCTCACGCGTGAAGGCCGCGCGTCCCAAACATCAGAGGACGGATTCGTCGTGAGCGATGGACGCATCTACGCGATCGACTACCCGGCGGGCGGTCGCACCGAGTTTTCGTACGGCGGGAATCCGTGCGACGACCCGGCCGCTCAGCTCGACCCCTACTACGCCTTCACGTGTGTTCGCCGGCTCGCGATGCTCCCCGGTACCGTGCGAGAGTCCTTCGACGCGCGAACGTGCAACGAGAACGGCTGCATGGATCCCACTTCATCCATGTTCCGATACACGGGCGGGATCGTAATGCAACGCCTGGACTGGCGCCGGATTTCGTCCCGCCGTGACTACGCCTCGCCCTCAGCGCTCGCGCGCGAAACGACGTACGCGCGCAGCGTCGAGTTTGGAAGCTACGACTGTCGCCGCGGCCCCGACAACCCCCAGGCGACGTGTGGACTCTTCGCGTTTTCCGCGACGACGGAGAATCACACGCGAACGACCAAGTTCTACACATACGGCTCGCGACGCTCGGGGCAAGTCAGGGAGATCACCGACTACGACAACGGTGTGCTCCTTCGCAAAGAGACGAACGACGAGTGGCGGTACGAAGAAATGTCGAGCTTGAACAGTCCGATCTCCGCCAACGTGAGATCGACACTCAAGCGCGTGGAAGAAGGAGCGCTGGTCACGGAGACACGTACCGAATTCGATCGCACCGGGGGATCCATCTGCCGCGATCGCGCAGAGGGCGAAGGTCCGGGTGGTTGCATCCCGCATACGTTTACACGCGGTTTGGTGTTGGCGAGATCGACGTTCCAGAACGGTCAGCTTCTCAAGATCGAGCGATCGGAGTACGAGGATCGACCGGAGTACGTTCTGCGCGGTCTTTGGAACCTCGTCCGACGCACGACCGTGGAAGGTCCGGAGGGGATCGCTCGGCGCGAAGATCGCATGTATGACGAGACCCCCGTGGCCGACGGGCAAGGCGCCGCACTCGTTCCCGTCAACGGTCCGCGCGGCAACCTGACGCGCATTCGCACTTGGTTCGACGCGAATCGCTACGCGGACGAAACCGCAACGTACTTCGCGAACGGCGATGTCGAGAGCGAAACCAACGCACGCGGAGCAACGACGCGATACATGAACCAACTCGCGCCGTGTGCCGAGCCCGGCGCAACTCGAACGATCACCGCCGTGAACGCGATCGAGCAAACTGTGACC
>CAZWQH010000141.1:4477-10984 GCA_964635815.1 uncultured Sandaracinaceae bacterium | reverse complement strand
GCCGATAGCCTGATCCGGGTCATGGGACGCCGGGACACGTCGATGCGCACGCGGCCAGTCGCTGCGATAGGAACGAGCACCGACCGCTGCTGCGAGCGCGAGCTTCCGTTCTTCATCCGTGCAACCAGCGCACTGTCGCGATAGACGTCGAGCTCTGCGCCGGGTGACAGCACGGCCTCCAAACGCACACGAGCGCGTTTCGCGAATGAGAGCTCCAGAGGTTGACCCGCATGCATCGAATGGCGGACGACGTGTCGCGTGAACGTGCCCACACGCGGCGACGCGTTCGGCTCCGCGTTGATCACGAGCTCGGCCAGAAGGGTGTGGAGAAGCGGCCGGAGGCTCTCGCCCTTGGGGAACGCTCGCGACGCGTCGACCGCGCGAAGCCAGATCTCCGTGTCGCGAGAGAGCGCAGTCGGACGCGGCGAGCCAACGCGGAGCAGGTACTCCGTTGCCCGCTCTTCGAACCGTTGCCACGCCAACGCGTCTGTTGAGGGACGGGGCAAGGCCGCTCGAATTCTGCATCGATCGACCAAACACTCGAAGACCACAGCCGCGGGATCGATCTCTACCGGTGTGCGAAGCTCCCGAACGCCCTCTTGCTCATCGAACCACGCAATCGTCGTGCACTCAGACGCGCCTCCGCTTCGGGACCCGGCAAACGCCCAACCCATTCGACTGCGCCCCGAGATGCTGATGCGCAGCGTGGAGGCTGGGGACAGTGCGTAACGCACTCGCTCACCGCGACCGAGCGCCGCGACCTGCGGACAGACTCGGTCCCCGCAAGACGTAGGAACCGTGGCCCATTCATCTGCACGGGCAACACGTGACACGAGCGCAGCCGCAAACACGAGCCCCGCCGCGAGAAAGGCTATGGAACTGCGTTGACCCATTCGCCAAGAGACCGGAAGAGGCGTGCGAATCGAGTTCGCGCGTCGGGGTTCTGAACCAATTCGTCGCGGACCGTTCTGGAGAGCTCGATGTGCATCATCGGCCGCCCTAGGGACTGAAGATGACGCGCCTGCACGCCTCGCGTTCCGCCGAGCTGTCCCACGTCGGAGGGATACTGCCCGATCACGAGCATCGGAAACTCGGCTCGATACGCACGTACGAATGGAGCTACGTCGAACGTCGTTCCTGCTGCGCTCACCACCACATGGGGGAAGTCACTCCGATCCGCAAAACCGTGAAGTGCCACTACCAGCCGCGCCGAGGGTCGAGTCGTCAGTGCCTCGTGCGCGGCCTGGAAGATCGTAGAGGGCGAGTGCGCCAAGTCGGACGCGCATGGATGGGCCACGCTCGGTGGAGTGAGCTGAGGCTCACGGACGACCGCCGCAGAGCTCGCCGGATTCGCAACTTCATCGTCAGCCGCTTCGCTCGTGGGCGCGACACAACCGGCTCCGCGATAACGATGTGCGGTATCCATCAGCAACGCCGCAGCCTGTGTCTCGGTAAATACTGCGAGCCCGATCGGAAGCGTTCCTTCATCCGTGCTGGTGTGTGGAAGCTCCAGAACGAGCCGGGCACCAGACGGACGGAGCACATACGCGCCCGCGCCGTGGCGACGCGTCTCGGACTCGAGCACACCAAAGAGGGCCGGACCGCCTCCGATCTCGACCGCGCGAAACCCGTCTGCAACCAGGTGCGCAGCCGAGTCATCCACACTCCGGATGAGTCCGGCAACCGCCGCACGTTCGACCTCAGTCGGTGGAACGTATCGGCGAGAGGGCCAGCCGCGACGAGCTTCGCGCGCAAAGTCCTCGACCGACCCGAATCTGGCGGTGCTCAATCTACCGGAAGACGGACGCACTTCCGCCGAGTGTGGACATGCTTGGGCTGCGAGCAACCCGACCACGAGGAGTCTACGCATCAAGGGGCGCCTCGTTCCGTTCGAACGACCGACGTCGTCGTGCGTTGTCCTGCGGGACGCACATCGCTGCCAACCAGTACGACGCGGACGAACACGACACCCGCTCCGCGGTTCTCCAGGATCAATTGGCCTTCACCCGTGGGACCGATTGCAATGCGCCCCTTCGCAGCTCGCACGCTCACGCCTGGATGATCGAGAAGCACGAACCGCGAGAGCGGCCAACCAGTTCCCGTGAGGAGTCCATGCGGAGCGGTACGAAAGCCAGCGCGGGACGTCTGCGTCCGGTACGCAATGGCAAACTGTGAGGTGCCTGGCGGGCACAGGATCTCGACGAATGCGCGATACCCCACACGCGACGCAGGAACGTTCAGGGCCCATGGCACACCCGCTTCGAGGCGGAGATAGTCGCGTCGCACCCGACGCTCGGTGGAATCGGTAGAAGAGACAGACGTGGCGGGCGCCGGGCTCGCGGCAGACGCAGCGTCCACGTACGCATGGGCTATGGACCCTTCCCCGACCACACGCACGCTAAGAAACCGATCCCCTCCCGCGAGCACCGCACGCAGCGTCTGCGCGGCAGTCACCGGTCGGAGGCGCCCGACTACGGTGTCGTCCGCAAGGAGCTCGACAACCGTCCCCGGCGCATCGACGCGAACGTGCACACGGACCGAAGTCGAGGCGCCAGCAGGAATCCGAACACGCGCGCCAGAGGTGATCTCCGTCCACCCGCCACGCTCGGTTCCCGGCGCCGCGTTGGCTGACGCGGCGCGTGTGACCATGACGCGCTCGACCAGCGCACCAACAGGAAGCGGCACGGTGACAGTCCGGTATGCGATCTTCCTGCGCTCGCGTGGCCGCCTCACGGGTCGCTGGGCGCGTTGCCCATCCGCGACCAGATGCACCTGCATCGCCACGCGCGCTCTCCGCTCCGCAAGCTTCTCGACATCGACCGGATCCACCACCGCAAATCTCGATGCCACACGCGGCGCGAAACGCCAGCGGTGCGCGTCTACGGGAGTCTCCCCGTATGGGTCCTCGAACACATCTACCGGAACGCGGATGTCCTGCACCAGTACGCGAACGAGCACGCGAGGGTCGCCTCGAACCTCGACACGCGATGCAGCATGAAATGCACCTGCGCTCTTCGGTTCGCTCAGGATCTTCCCTCTTGGCACGGGTTCCGACGCCAGGCTGGAGTCCAACTGAACCACGGCGTACGGAGCGCAGCGCAGGGGCCGTCTGATCCAATCGCCCGCGCGCCCCAGTCGTAGCTCTCGGTACTCGAGAGCGCGTTCGTCATTTGCAGCGTCCAAACATAGCGCCTCGATGTATCCGTGTGCCAGTTCGCCAAAATCAAACGCGGTGGGCTCGGTCGGCGACAAGCGCGTGCTCATAAAGCGTCGTTCGTCAGGGAGCGCGCGACTGAACGCGCTTCCGTCGCTGTCGGTGTGCAGCCACACACGATCGGGAGCTTGAAGAAAGCGTTCCGCGACGGATGCGGCAGCCGAATGCGAGAGCGCGACCTCGACGCGCCGGGTGCTGAAGAGCGCAACGTTGCTCGCTGCTGCAGATGCTCGCGTAACCGCTGCGACACCCGTTGCGTCGAGCGTTACGTCTCGCCACTGAGAGGCCGACATCGTGTTCGACCATCCGTCTGCGAACCGCAGCTGGGCAAGCGGAGGCCCAATGATCTCGAACGCCCTTCCTTCGACGACCCACACGGCCGTGTGATTGGCACCGAGAACATAGCGCGGCTCCGATTCGACATACGCGGATTCCGAATCGGCGGCGCCGCGTTCCAAGTGTGGAATGCGGACCGAAGTCGAAAAAAAATCCCGGCCTCGGACACCGTGTGCATCGAGTCGGTACTTGGATGAGCCCAATGCATACTTGACGGCCTCTGCAGGCAAATCGAAGTAGCCGAGATTCCCCGGAACGGCACCGAGCGCACCGCGTGCACGTGACTCGACGGTTTGCTCGAACGCAACTTGTGCGATTCCTTTGCGCGCATACGCGTAGCCACGAAACAGAATTCGTGCGTCGCGTGTGGGAGTAGAAAGCTCCACGACGCGCGACCGTTGCTGCAACGTAGAGGGAACGGCCAACCGCAGGATGCGCTGAAATGGAAGCTCGTGGTCGTTGTCGACTCGACGCGCCCGCTCCTCGGGCCGCCCATATCGCGACGCGACGTGAACGCGCCAGCGGTGCTCAGTGCCGTCGTCGTCGGTGATGGATGCGAAAAGAACTGCTTCGGCCAGAGATCCTCGCCGTAGATCGCTGGCCTTCGAAGCGGGTTCGACAAACGCATGGACTTCGACAAACTCCGTATCGGCAGGAACCGTAGTTCGGACCGTGTGCCCGGAATCGACGACGTAGAGGGTGACCTCGTCCACTTCGACCTTGGCGCCGAGAAGTCGTGCGGGCCGGAGAACCACGGCAACGCCAAGACCCAACGCTGCGACCGCCGCAAGAGTGGCGACGACCCGAAAGACACCTACGACTCGATAACGGCGTGGGGCTCGCAAACGCTCGATATCGAGCTCGGCGGGACGCGCGGGCATGCGCTCAGTGCTCCTCGGAGGAGACTACGGGCACAGCCCAAACCAACTGACCAGGAGCGTCGCCAAGAGCCAACTTCTCGATCTGTTCGATGCTCATCGTGCGTGGGTCACGGCGATCGACGCGATACGCAACTGCTCGCTGCGATGAAGCTCGACACGCAACGTAGGTCGCACTCGAAACAGGGTCGCGAATCACCGACGAACGCGTGGAAACGATCACGGTCGTCAAATCGTCCAGGTCAGCCGGTCGCCCGAGCTCCAGGTAGTGGCTCACCGCGTCTGTGAGCGCGGTCTCATCGCACCCCGGCTGCGCTTCGAGTCGGTTGAGCGCTTCGCCGAGAACCGCTTCGACGCGAGGCGGTGGCGGGAGCTGGGCAGAGAGACGCGCATCCAAGCGCGCAAATCCGCGGAAGAGTGGAGCCTCGTTGCCCACATCGGGGGACAACCACGCGAGAGCAGCGCGTCCAGTCGCAAAGCGGTGAGCGAGTCGCAGCACGGGCTCTGACGCCCCGGAGAGAGCACGTGGTGTCCCTTGGAAGAACTGAACTCGTAGGCCCGCGTCGGCGAGCTCAGTGCTAGGCCAACTGCTCGCGCGCGCGTCCTTCAGGAGAACGTTGCCCTGGGTAAGGAGCACCGTCGGTTTGGCGGCAGTGCTCTGATGCAACTGGTCAGCGTGCTGAGCGGGCACGACGCGGAAGACAACCACGCGCGCACCGCGCATGAGCGCGAGCTCCGCAACGTGTCTACCCAGCTCGTAGTGGCCGCGGCCATCTGCGACGATCTCGTTCGCTCCAAGTCGATTCGCATACAGAAACGCAGCGCTCCGCACACGCGGATCGCGGCTGAGAATGACGATGGTAGTTCCCGCGTTGGGGTCCGTGCCCGCGGCCGGTTGAAACCGGGCCCACTCCACGTACTCGCTGGTCTCAGCGCTACGCAGCGTGCAGATCTGCGAGCCGCCGATTGTCGCGGACATGAATCGAAGGCCCAGCTCTTCCGCCGCATAGACGGATCCGCGCCGAAGGACACACGGCGACGCCGAAACATACGGCTCCAAGAACGCACCGATCGCGCGGAGCTCACCGATACGCGGAGCCTCGCTCGCAACGGATACCGGCAACAGCACGTCGCTCACGAAAGGCAGACGTGCGCTGGGTTCCAGTGCGATGGGGCGGCGCTCTTCGTTGAACGTGCTCTCCGCCAATCGCGTCACGCGCAAGCTCGACCGCTTGGCGAGCTCCTCCACCCATTCTTGAGCATCGGTTCCAGATGGCCACGCGGCGATCACCGCGGCGCCTGTCGCTCGTGCTCGCTCCGCGAGAATCAAGCCGGCCGGTGCGCCGCGAGGAACATCGGCGACGATGATTCCCGAGCGTCCGTTGCGAGGGTTGCTCGCCGATCCGAGCTCATGAGCAATGCGATCACTGCGGCTCTGGACGCAGAGCGCAGGGAGGCGCGTCCACTTGTCCGGATCCCGTCCACGGACGATGCATGTCCAAGCGATGTGCCGCTTTTCTCGAACGACCGCGAGTCTCAGACCGAGCCGCCTGACGGCTGTTTCCGCACCGGCAGTGTCACCGCGCAAGAGCTGCGTTGCGATGTCGACCACCCGCATGTCGCTGGGTGCTCCAGTCGCTCGCCTGGGCCACGTTGCGCCTTGCGTGAGCTCCCACTCCAGACTCCGCGCAGCGACGAAGACTTCCTTTTCGTTGTCTCGCGATTCGGGCGGCGGAAGGATGAACATCAACACTGCGCCTAGAAGGTTTCCGATCAGGAATCCCAGAAGTGAGACTTGGATCGTGGGCATCAGGACGAGCGGAGCACCACGTTGCCAAATCTTCATGGCAACCAAGCTGGGAAGGACGTATCCGAACCCGTAGAGGCTCGTCACGTGCTCGCCGGGAAAGAAGAGATCGGCGCCGAATCCTTCGAGCCATTTCAGAACGAAACCCACCGTGAAAACGAGGAGAGTTCGTCGCGGACCCTCGATTACGGTTCGTGATAACAAAGGCAGCGTAACTACGCGTCGCGCTATCGCGACGACAATTAGTGCTTCCCCGAACGTCGTCGCGAGCT